>NZ_JBIRUY010000024.1:120443-143811 GCF_044335305.1 Streptomyces sp. NPDC020490
GTCAGCGCGGGGAACTGCGCGCCCAGCCACGACGGCGCGGCAGCCGTCTGACGGCCGAAGTCACCGCGCGCCACCCCAGCGGAGCGTCACCGCCGGGGTGCCCGGAGCGTCACCATCAGGCCCGCGACCAGGCCGGCGAGCAGCATGATGCCGGCCCCCCACCCGATGGCGACGGTGTAGCCGTGGACGACGCCCTCCTGGGTGACCAGGGCCGTCTGGGCGGGATCGTGGAGGTGGGCGGCGACGTAGGCGGTGCCGCTGCTGGTGGCGATCGTGTTGAGCAGCGCGGTGCCGATCGAGCCGCCCACCTGCTGGGCGGTGTTGACGGTCGCCGAGGTCACGCCCGCGTCCTGCGGGGCGATGCCCGCGGTGGCGGTGGAGAAGACCGGCATGAAGGTCAGGCCCATGCCGACGCCCATCAGCAGCAGCGCGGGCAGGATCTCGGTGGTGTACGAGGAGTGCACCGTCATCCGCGTCAGCAGCAGCATGCCCCCCGCGGCCAGCACCATGCCGGGGACCAGGAGCGCGCGCGGGGCGACGTGCGGCAACAGCCGGGCCGCGATCTGCGTGGAGCCGACGACGATCGCCGCGGTCAGCGGCAGGAACGCGAGCCCCGTCCGCACCGGCGAGTAGCCGAGGACGTCCTGCAGGTAGTAGGTCATGAACAGGAACAGGCCGAACATGCCGATCACGGCGAGTGCCATGGTCAGGAAGCAGCCCGCGCGGTTGCGCTCCCGGACGACGTGCAGCGGCAGCAGCGGCACCGGCGCCCTGGTCTGCCACCACACGAACGCCGCCAGCAGCACGACGCCCCCCGCGAGCAGCGCCGGCACCAGCGGGTCGGTCCAGCCCCGCGGCTGGGCCTCGCTGAAGCCGTAGACGATCGCCACCAGCCCGCCGCAGCCCAGCAGCACCCCTGGCACGTCCAGGCGGGCGCCCGCGTGGCCGGGCCGGTCGTGGAGCAGGGCGAAGGCGCCGAACACGGCGACGACCGCGATGGGGACGTTGACGTACAGGCACCAGCGCCAGTTCAGGTACTCGGTGAGCAGCCCGCCGACGATGAAGCCGATCGCCGAGCCGCTGCCGGCGAGGGCGCCGTAGATGCCGAAGGCCTTCCCGCGTTCCTTGGGGTCGGTGAACGTCGTGGTCAGCAGGGACAGCGCGGACGGCGCCAGTACGGCGGCGAACACGCCCTGCAGGGCGCGGGCGCCGAACAGCATGCCCGGGCCGGTGGCGGCCCCGCCGAGCGCGGAGGCGGCGGCGAAGCCGATCAGCCCGAAGACGAACGCGCGCTTGCGGCCCACCAGGTCGGCGATCCGGCCGCCGAGCAGCAGCAGCCCGCCGAAGGCCAGCGTGTAGGCGGTGATCACCCACTGGCGGTTGCCGTCGGACATGTTCAGGTCGTGCTGGGCGGAGGGCAGCGCGATGTTCACGATGGTCGCGTCGAGGACGACCATCAGCTGCGCGAGCGCGATGACGACCAGGCCCCACCAGCGCCGGGGATCGGCGTCCGCGGCAGGGGCGTCCACGCGGGCGGACTCGCCGGTTCGGGGGGCACTCATCCGGCCAGAAGACCACGGATCGGTACCCGTTGCATCCGCAGGGGACTTGTGACCGCTCACGGTTCCAGCACCACCTTTCCTGTCGTCCGGCGCGTCTGCAGCGCCCGGTGCGCGGCCGCCGCCTCGCCGAGCGGGAAGCGCCGCACGGCCGGGACCAGCCGTCCGGCCGCCGCCTCGGTGAGGGCGCGCAGCTCCAGCGTGCGCATGGGGTCCGGTCCGCCGGCCCTGCGCATCATCACGGGGCCCAGGACCTGTTCGGAGACGCCGTCGGCCAGGTGGGGCCGACCGTCGCGGATCCCCTCGGCCGACCAGCCGAAGACCAGGTGCCTGCCGCCGGGCCCGAGCAGGGCGACGCACGCGCGGGCCACCTCACCGCCCACCCCGTCGAGGACCAGGGTGGCGTGCCGTCCGCCCAGGTGGGCGCGGACCTTCTCCGCCCACCCCGGGGCCGTGTAGTCGACGGCGAGATCCGCCCCGCCGGCCTGCACCCGCGCGGCCTTCTCCGGCCCGCCCGCCAGGCCCACGACGTGGGCGCCGGCGTTCTTCGCGTACTGCACGAGCAGGCCGCCGACGCCGCCCGCGGCCGCCGGTATCACGACCACCGCGTCCGGGCCGAACTCGGCGAACTGCACGATCCCCATCACCGTACGGCCCGTGCCGATCATGGCGACGGCCTGCGCGAAGTCCAGGTTCGCGGGGATCTCGTGCACCCGGTCGACGTCGGTGACGGCCAGTTCGGCGTACCCGCCGGGCGCGAAGCCGAGATGCGCGGTCACCCGTCTGCCCAGCCACAGGCGGGCCACCCCCTCGCCCAGCGACTCGACGACGCCGGCCACCTCGCGGCCCGGCACGGTGGGCAGCCGCACCGGCTCGGGCAGCGGACCCCGCGCGCCCTCGCGCAGCGCGGTGTCGAGCAGATGCACCCCCGCCGCCCTGACCGCGACGCGGACCTGGCCCGGGCCCGGCAGGGGGTCGTCGACCTCCTCCAGGCGCAAGTTCTCGGGCGGCCCGAAGGCGTGAAGGCGGATGGCGCGCATGCTGTGCTCCTCGTCAACCATGGCTGTCGGCCGAACGCTTCCTTCCGGACAAGCTCACTCTTCAACCTCAGGCTTGCTTGAGGTCAAGCGCCCGCCGGCCCCGCCGGAGCTGTTGCCGGAATCGCTCGTCCGGGGATACGACGCACCGCGCGCCCGGAATGTGACATGCGCCGTTCTCGCTGGTCAGGGCGATTGTCAGTGGCGGGGTGCAGCATGGGGGTCATGGTGAGGACCAGGGCCGGCGCGACCGGTGGGAGCACAGTGAAAGGCGCGCGCCGGCCGGAGCTGCGGCTGCCGCCGCTGCGGCCGTACGACGGCGGCGGGCTGGAGCCGGACGGGGACTACGACGGGCTGGAGTTCGGCCGGGCCGACCTCGCCGGGCAGGACGGCGGGGGCGCCCGCTTCCTGGACTGCGCGCTGACGGGGTGCGCGCTGGACGGGACGCGGCTGCGCCACGCCCGCCTGCTCGACTCGGTGCTGACGGCGCCGAGAGGGGTCGGCACGGACCTCGCCGAGGCCACCCTGCGCGACGTCGAGCTGATCGACGCCCGGCTGGGCGGCACCCAGCTGCACGGCGCCGTGCTGGAGCGGGTCGTGGTCCGCGGCGGCAAGATCGACTACCTGAACCTGCGCGGCGCGAAGCTCAAGGACGTCGTCTTCGAGGGCTGCGTCCTGGTGGAACCCGACCTCCACGGCGCCCGCCTGGAACGCGTGGAGTTCGTCGACTGCGTGCTGAAGGAGGCCGACCTGACCGCGGCGGTGCTGAAGGACGTGGACCTCAGAGCGGCCGCCGCGGTCGGCATCGCCCGGGGCGTGGACCGCCTGGCGGGCGCGGTGATCAGCCCGGCCCAGCTGCTGGACCTGGCGCCGGTGCTGGCGGCCCAGCTGGGCATCCGGGTCGAGGCCTGACCGCCCCTCCCGGGCTCACGGCACCCGGGGGAAGCGCGCCTGGAGTGTCCAGATGGCCGGGTTCTCGCCGAGGTCCTCGTGCAGGTCCACCAGGTCGGCGATCAGGTCGTGCAGGAAGTCGCGTGCCTCGCGGCGCAGTTCGGCGTGGGAGAAGGTGAGCGGGGGCTCCTCGGCCGGCATCCAGTCGGCCTCCACGTCCACCCAGCCGAAGCGGCGCTCGAAGAGCATGCGGTCCGTGGACTCGGTGAAGTCCAGCTCGGCGTGGAGGGGGCGGGCGGCGCGGGAGCCCGCCGGGTCGCGGTCCAGCCGTTCCACGATGTCGCACAGCGCCCACGCGAAGTCGAGCACCGGCACCCATCCCCAGGCTGTGGACAGTTCCCGGTCCGACTTGGTGTCGGCGAGATAGACGTCACCGCAGAACAGGTCGTGGCGCAGGGTGTGGACGTCCACGCGCCGGTAGTCCGTCTGCGGCGGATCCGGGAAGCGGTTGGAGAGGGCGTAGCCGATGTCGAGCACGTACGAGATGGTGTCACGGCCCCCTAGGATCACTGACGTGTCCCGGCCTGCACCTCTTGCCCCGAATGCCTCTTCCGCCCCCGCCGTCCCCGCTGTCTGCCTCGCCCTCGGTCTCACCCTCGCGCTGACCGCGTGCGGCGGCGGCGTGCACGGCGCCCCGGGCGGCTCCGGCGTCCGCGACCCGTACTACCCGAAGGCGGGCAACGGCGGGTACGACGTCACCCACTACGCCCTCGACCTCGCCTACGAGCCCGGCCCGCGCCCCCGCCTGACCGGCACCGCCACCCTCACCGCCCGCGCCGCGCGGGACCTGTCCGCGTTCGACCTCGACCTGAAGGGACTGGACGTCCACGGCGTCACCGTCGAAGGCCGTCCCGCCCGCTTTAGCCGGGCCGGGCAGGAACTCACCGTCCGCCCCCGCGACGGACTCGACGCCCACCACACCTTCCGCGTCACCGTCCGCTACTCCGGCGCCCCCGAGACCCTCACCGACCCCGACGGCACCCGGGAGGGCTGGCTGCCCACCGCCGACGGCGCCCTCGCGCTGGGCGAGCCGACCGGCTCCATGACCTGGTTCCCCGGCGACCACCACCCCTCCGACAAGGCGACCTACGACCTCGCCGTCACCGTGCCGAAGGGCCTGCGGGCCGTGTCCAACGGGGAGTTGACGGGCGAGACCACCAGCGGCGGCCGGACCAGGTTCACCTGGCACACCGCCGAGCCCATGGCGAGCTACGTCGCCACCCTCGCCGTCGGCCGCTACGCCGTCCGCCGCTCCACCACCCGCGACGGCCTGCCGGTGTACGTCGCCGTCGACCCGGCCGAGGCGGCGGCGAGCCGCCCGGTGCTCGCGCGCATCCCCGAGATCATGGCCTGGGCGCAGGACGCCTTCGGCCGGTACCCCTTCTCCTCCACCGGCGCGATCGTCGACGCCGCGCCGGACGTCGGCTACGCCCTGGAGACCCAGAACCGGCCGGTCTTCCCCCAGGCACCCGACGTCGGGACCCTCGTCCACGAACTCGCCCACCAGTGGTTCGGCGACTCCGTCACCCCGAGGACCTGGCGGGACATGTGGCTCAACGAGGGCTTCGCGACCTACGCCGAATGGCTGTGGGACGAGGACCACGGCGGCCCGAGCGCCCAGCGGACCTTCGACGCGCTGTACGCCCACGGCGAGGACGAGTACCCCGGCCTGTGGGACTTCCCGCCCGCCGAGCCGGGCGACGCCGCGCACCTGTCCGGCACGCCCGTCTACCAGCGCGGCGCGATGGTCCTGCACGAGATCCGCCGGACCGTCGGCGACACCGCCTTCCGTGCCCTGCTGAGGGGCTGGGCCGCCGCCCACCGCCACGGCAACGCGGACACCGCCGACTTCACGGCGTACGTGGAGAGGACCGCGCCGCGGAAGGACTTCACTCGCGTCTGGGACGACTGGCTGTACGGACAGGGCAGGCCGGACCGCCCATGACGGACGGCCCGGCACCGAACTCCTTCTAGCCGGCGGCTAGTTGACGTTGACCGCCGTCCAGGTCGCCGCCACCGCCTGGTACTCCGCGCTGCCCGCGCCGTACAGGTCGCTCGCCGCCTGGAGGGTGGCGACCCGCGCCCCCGCGTAGTCGGTCGAGGAGGTGAAGTACGTCGTCAGGGCCTTGTACCAGATCTGCTCGGCCTTGGCCCGGCCGATGCCGGCGAGCGTGGCGCCGTTGTAGGTGGGGGAGTTGTAGGACACCCCGTTGACGGTCTTCGCGCCGCTGCCCTCGGACAGCAGGTAGAAGAAGTGGTTCGCCACGCCGGACGAGTAGTGCACGTCGAGCCGGGCGACGGTGCGGGACCAGTAGTCGGCGGAGGAGCCGTCCTTGCTGGGCTTGTCCATGTAGCGCAGCGGGGTGCCGTTGCCGTTGATGTCGATCTTCTCGCCGATGAGGTAGTCGCCCACGTCGGAGGCGTTGTTCGCGAAGAACTCGACCGAGGTGCCGAAGATGTCGGAGGTGGCCTCGTTGAGGCCGCCGGACTCCCGGCTGTACTTCAGGCCGGCGGTCGCGGCGGTCAGGCCGTGGCTCATCTCGTGGCCGGCCACGTCGAGGGAGGTCAGCGGCTTGAGGTTGTTCTGGCCGTCGCCGTAGGTCATGCAGAAGCAGCTGTCGGACCAGAAGGCGTTGACGTACGCGTTGCCGTAGTGGACGCGGGAGTAGGCGGCCTTGCCGTCGCCCGCGATGCCGTTGCGGTTGAACGCCGACTTGTAGAAGTCCCAGGTGACGGCGGCGCCGTAGGCCGCGTCGACGGCGGCGGTCTGCCGGTTGGTGGGCGTGCCGTCGCCCCAGGCGTCGTCGGCGTCGTGGAAGAGGGTGCCGGTGCCGGACGTGCCGCCGTTCAGGTCGTACGTCGTGTGGCCGCCGCGGCCGCCGTCGATGAGGTCGTAGCCGCCGGAGGCGGAGGCCGTGGTGCCCAGGGTCACCGTGCCGCTGTACTGGCTGGTGCCCGTGCCGGTGTCGATGGCCTCGTAGGAGTAGAGCTTCTTGCCGGTGGTGGCGTCCGTGACGACGTGCAGTTCGCTCGGGGTGCCGTCGTGCTGCAGGCCCCTGACGACCGACTCGTAGGCGAGGACGGGCTTGGCGCCGGCCGCCCAGATCACCTTGCGGGCGGTGGCCTTCGACGAACCGGTGCCCGCGAGGGCGGACTTCTTCGCGGCGGCGGCCGATATCGCCGCGTCGGTGGACGCGACGGATATCCGGGCCTTCGTCGCCCTGCTGACGCCCTTGAGGGCGCCGCCCTTCGACACGTGCGTGACGAGGTCGCCGCCGAGGACGGGCAGACCGGCGTAGGTGCGCTCGTAGCGGGTGTGGACCGTGCCGTCGGCGTCCTTGACGACGTCCCGGACGACGAGCGCCTCCTCGGCGCCGAGGCCGAGTTCACGGGCGGTCGAACCGGCGGCCTGCTGGGCCGACTCGATGGCGGCGGCGCGCGCCGCCGCGGTCAGGGGGAGGGCGGTGGCGCCGTTCGTCCGCTCGGGCGCCGCGGTGGCGGCGCCGCTCTGCAGCGCGAGCACGACCATCGCGGCCGAGCCGATCAGGGCGGTGGCGCGCAGGACGGCGGTGCGGGGAGCACGGGACTGCTGTCTCACTCGGTCTCCTTGGGACTGCCCTCGTGGTGGGGGCACGGAGGGGCACAGGTGGGGCACAGGGTTGCGGCGAGCGAGGAGAGAGTGACATCCCAACCGGTCTTTTTGACAGAGCGCCATCAAGACTTTACGTGTTCGTATCCGAAAGCCGTTGCTGCGGATCCGCTATACGGACGGGTCGATCACGGTCAACTCCACGTATCCACAGCGGATTTGGGCCGTCGAACGTCACACCGGTGGCGTGCGGCCGCGGCGCGCCGCGGATCGCGCGCCCCTGCGGCCCGCACCCGCGCGTGCCGCGGACGGACGGTGTCTCAGGAACTCGGGGGAGTGCGGCGGAGGTTCACCGGCGGTTCACCGGCGGTCAGGGCCTCCGGCAGCTCCCGTGAAGCGGCTCACGTGGGCGGGGCGGACAGCTCCTTGCGCAACACCGCGCACGGCCGGCCGAGTTGCCGGTCCTCGCGGTGGTCGATCACCTCGTAGCCCAGGGAGGTCCAGAAGGCGAAGGCCCTGAGGTTGTCCTCCAGCACGGCCAGACGTACGGCGTCCCGCCCCGCCGCGCGGAAGCCGTCCTCGACGCTCCGTGCGATCCGCCGCCCGAACCCCTGCCCGTGCACGTCCGCGTCCACCATCAGCAGGCCGATCCACGGGTCCGGGTCGGCCGGGTCCGGATGGCGGGCGAGCGTGATCACGATCCCGACCACCCGCCCGCCGCTGCGGGCCAGCAGCACCTCGACGTCCGGATGCGCCAGTTCGTCGGCCAGCGCGGCCGCCACCTGCTCCGGGCGGATGTCGTCCGGGTCGGGGAAATCGCCGCTGAGGGCGTGGAACTCCCGGTTGGAGGCGTACAGACGGGTCAGCTCGGTCAGCAGCTCACCGGGGAGGGCGCCGTCGGCGGGCGACAGCCGCTCGAGGAAGATGCCGGGAACCGGCGGCCCGCCGGTCACTGCTCGCGCTCCACCCGCAGGGCCCGGCAGAGGCGGGAGGCGCCTCGCCGTGCGTCGCCCGGTGCGATGGTCATGGCGCTCGCTCCTCGTGTCTGCCGGGGCCGGGATCGTCACCCTCACTCATGCTAGGCGGCCCGCTCAGGACCACCCTGGAGCGGGTGCCCGGACCGCCTGGACGGCGTTCGTGGCGCGGACGCCGATGCGGGCGTGGGGCAGGCGCAGGCGCAGGCGCAGGCGCAGGCGCAGGCGCGGACGCCGATGCGGGCGCGGGGCGGCTGCCGACGCCGAGGCCCCCGGCCGGGTGGCCGGGGGCCTCGCTCAGCGCTCTGTGCGGCAGATGGCCGTCGGACGTGCGCCGGACGCCTTGGACGAGCGTCAGACGTTCGTCGGACGGCTTGGACGAGCGTCGACGTGTGTCGGACGTGCGTCAGACGTTGACGCCGAAGTCCTGGGCGATGCCCACCAGGCCGGAGGCGTAGCCCTGGCCGACCGCGCGGAACTTCCACTCCGCACCGTTGCGGTACAGCTCGCCGAAGACCATCGCCGTCTCCGTGGCCGCGTCCTCCGACAGGTCGTAGCGGGCGATCTCGGCGCCGCCGGCCTGGTTGACGATGCGGATGTAGGCGTTGCGGACCTGGCCGAAGTTCTGCGAGCGGTTCTCGGCGTCGTAGATGGAGACCGGGAAGACGATCTTGTCGATGTCGGCCGGGAGACCGGCGAGGTTGACGTTGATCGCCTCGTCGTCGCCGGCGCCCTCGCCGGTGCGGTTGTCACCGGTGTGGACGATCGTGTTGTCCGGCGTCTGCTTGTTGTTGAAGAAGACGAAGTGGGCCTCGGAGTAGACCTTGCCCTGCGTGTTGACCGCGATCGCGGACGCGTCGAGGTCGAAGTCGGTACCGGTGGTGGTACGGACGTCCCAGCCAAGACCCACGGTGACGGCGGTCAGGCCCGGAGCCTCCTTGGTGAGCGAGACGTTGCCACCCTTGGACAGGCTTACAGCCATGGTTCGGGAGTCCCTTCCCTCGTTGCGTACGCGGTGCGTATCGAAAGCTACAGCTACCCCTGATGAACGCCGAGAGAGGTTCGTATGGTTCCGGATCTCTTTACCTCTTTTACCAGCCGAAAAAAAGGTGACGTGGACCGGACAGAGCCGGGAACATGGAGCCCATGTCCGGTCCCTACCTGATCCGCGGCTCCGTCTCGCTCCCCGAGGCCGAGCTCATGTGGCGTTTCTCGCGCTCCTCGGGACCCGGCGGACAGCACGTCAACACCAGCGACACCCAGGTGGAACTGCGCTTCGACGTCGCCGCGACCGAGGCGCTGCCCGAGGTGTGGAAGCAGCGGGCGCTGGAGCGGCTGGCCGGGCGGCTGGTCGACGGCGTCGTCACCGTACGCGCCTCCGAGCACCGCTCCCAGTGGCGCAATCGCGAGACCGCCGCCGTCCGTCTCGCCGCCCTGCTCGCCGAGGCCACCGCACCGCCGCCGAAGCCGCGCCGGCCGACCCGGATCCCCCGCGGGATCAACGAGCGCCGGCTGCGGGAGAAGAAGCAGCGGTCGGACACCAAGCGCGGACGCTCCGGCCGCGACTGGACGTGAACCGCGACTGCACGTGAACCGTGCCGGACGTGAACCGCGATGTCCCACGGACATCGCAGTCCGTTTACCGAACGCCTTTTGTTCCGCCGGTAAACATCGCCGCGCCCTCTCTCCTCCTGCCGCACAATGCGGCCGATGTCACATCCTCCCCGTCCCGTTCGTCATGTCGTCGAGACCGGCCGCCGCCGCGCGAGGAGTTGTGACCGAATGAACGACGACGAATTCCCGAACGCCGGAAACGACGCGGAGACCACGGAATTCCTCGCTCGACGATTTGAATCCCACCGCAGCCGTCTGCACGCCGTCGCCCACCGCATGCTCGGCTCGGTCGCGGAAGCCGACGACGCCGTCCAGGAGGCGTGGTTCCGGCTCAGCCGCTCCGACACCCGGCAGGTGGACAACCTCGCGGGCTGGCTGACGACCGTGGTCGGCCGGGTCTGCCTGGACATGCTGCGCTCCCGCAGGTCCCGCGCGGAGGAACCGCTGGAGACCACCGCGCCGGCCGCCGTGACGGCCCCCGGCGACCCCGAGCAGGACGCGCTGCTCGCCGACTCCGTGGGCGTGGCGCTGCTGGTCGTCCTGCAGACGCTGACGCCCGCCGAGCGGCTGGCCTTCGTGCTGCACGACCTGTTCGCGGTGCCGTTCGAGGAGATCGCGGCGATCCTCGGGCGTACCCCCGTCGCGGTCCGGCAGCTGGCCAGCCGGGCCCGGCGCCGGGTGCGGGGGGCCGAGGCGCCGGACGCCGACCTGGCGCGGCAGCGGGAGGTCGTGGACGCCTTCCTCGCCGCCGCGCGGGAGGGCGACCTCGAGGGGCTGGTGGCGGTGCTGGACCCGGACGTCCTCGCGCGGACCGAGGCCGGGGTGACCGCCGGCGCGGCGGCGGTGGCCCGGAACGCGGCGAGCTTCGCCGGCCTGGCGCGCGTGGCGAGGCCCGCCCTGGTGAACGGCGCCTCGGGCCTCGTGGTGCTGGTCGACGGGCGGGTGGAACGGGCCCTGGCCTTCACGTTCGTACGGAGCCGGATCGCCGTGCTGGACATCGCGACGGACCCCGAGCGAGTCTCCCGGCTCGACGTCAGCCTCGTATAGACGGCCGCCGGGCTCGGCCGCGGGGCACGGGCGCCGCGCTCGGGCGCTGGGCGCGGGCGCCGGGCTCGGGCGCCGGGCTCGGGCGCTGGGCGCGGGCGCCGGGCTCGGGCGCTGGGCGCGGGCGCCGGGCTCGGGCGCTGGGCGCGGGCGCCGGGAGCGGGCGCCGGGAGCGGGCGCCGGGAGCGGGCGCCGGGAGCGGGCGCGGGGCTCGGCCGCTGGGCGCGGGCGCGGGGCGCGGGCGCCGCGCTCGGGGCGGGCGCCGCGCTCGGGGCGGGCTCCGGGCGGGCCTTGTCCGGGCGGCCGCCGGGTGCGGGGTGCCTGTTCCGGCACTGGTCTTGCCTGGCGGGCCCCGGAAGCGGGCCCGTTCGGCGTCGTCTCTGTTCAGGCGGCTGCCGGGCGGTCACGGCCGACTCCGGCCCAGCCCGGCCGGGCTGGGGGCGCAGGCTCGGCCGGGGCGCCGGGCCCGGCCCGGGCGGCTGCCACGCGCGCCTGTCCCGCCCGCGCCCCGGGGGCGGCGCCGGGGCCGCCGTGGGCCCGGCGGCGGGCCCGCGCAGGGCCGCGGCGGTCTCCCCGCACCGCTGCCGGGCGGCCGGCACGGCACCGCTCCCGTCCAGGCGGTGGTCGGCTCAGCTCAGGTGCCGGTAGCGGCCGCGGAAGTACGTCAGCGGGCCGCCCTCCGCGTTCGGCAGGTCCGCCGCCAGCACGCGGCCGATCACCAGCGTGTGGTCGCCCGCCGTCACCCGCTGCTCGGTGCGGCACTCCAGGGTCGCCAGCGCGCCGCCCACCAGCGGCGATCCGGTGATCCGGCCGCGGACGTGGGGGATGTCGGCGAACAGCAGCCGGTCGCTGACGCGGCCCTTCATGGCGAAGCGGCCGGCGATGTGGCGCTGGCTCTCGGACAGCACCGACACCGCCCACAGCGGCTGCTCGGCGAGCAGGTCGTCCATGCGGGAGCCCTCGCGCAGGCTGACCAGGACCAACGGCGGGTCCAGCGACACCGACATGAAGGCGGTGGCCGTCATGCCGACGTCCTCGCCGGGCGGCGCCGAGGCGTCGTCGGGGTCCAGCGGCGGCTCCTGCGCGGTCACCAGGACCACGCCCGCGGCCAGCCGGGACATCGCGGCCCGGAACTCGTCGTTGCTCACCCCCTCAGCATGCCGGGCGGCGGGCAGCGGAACGGAACGGGGCGGAGCGGCAGGAGTGTTGGACACACCGGAAACGCTAATCTCCGTTCACCGGGAAGCGCATCGGACCCCGGAACCAGTCCGGTCCTAGGACCACCGGACCAATCCCGCCGCGTACCCTTGTGCGGCATCTCCACAGGGCCGCAAAGCTTGTTTTCGGTAAAAGCACAACTAAAACGCGGAAACACCACTCAATTGTTCATCTTTTGCTGTGACTTGAGTCACAAGGAGCATTAATTGTTGACCCTGTGTACCGAGTGGGCAGCGCGCTGTGATTCAGTGGCGGGGAAGATGCAAGGGCACCACTGAACCACAAGCGCCGATGAGCACCCTTGATTCGCTGCGAGGTCTCGGGGGGAGGGCGAGCATGGAGACCGAGTCGGAGCCCTACGTCCGTCTCACGACCCTGCGACGACTGCATCAGGTCATGGCGGACATGAACACCGCCCGCAGCCTGGCGGACACGCTGCAGACCGTCGCCGACGGCGTGGTCAACGGCCTCGGCTACGAGCTGGCGTGCGTCAACCTGGTGCGCCCGGACGGCGACCTCGTCGTCGCCGCCTTCGCGGGCAACCCGGCCGCCGAGGCGCTGATCACCGGCCGCGTCGGCTCCCGCGAGTCCTGGGAGCGCCGCCTGACCATGGGCGAACGCTGGGGCGACCTGGTCTTCATCCCGCACGCCGAGGGCTGGGTCCTCGACGACGACGACGTCCCGCAGTGGTACACCGACGGGCCCGCGCCCCGCTTCGAGGACGAGTGGCACCCCTCCGACCGCCTCCTCGCGCCCATGTACACGCCGGGCGTGCCGGGCGGCTCCCCCGGCGAGCTGATCGGCGTGCTGTCCGTGGACCGGCCGCGCAACGGCCGCCGCCCCGGCGAGTGGGGCCGCGAAGCGCTCCAGATGTACGCCTTCCAGGCCGCGATCGCGATCAGCAACGCACGGCTGCGCTCCAACATGCAGCGCGCGCTGGTGCGGCTGGAACGCGAGCAGCAGGCGCTGCGGGCCAGCGAGGAGAGCTTCCGGCAGGCCTTCGAGTACGCCCCCTCCGGCATGGCCATCGCCGAGCTGGGCGGCGACCAGCACGGCCGCATCCTGCGCACCAACGACGCGCTGTGCCGCCTGCTGGGCCGCCCCGCCTCCGCGATGCGCCGCTACTCCTTCTCCGACCTCGTCCACCCCGAGGACATAGGCACCCTGCTCCGCACCTCCGCCGAGGGCGGCCGTGCGGAGCTGCGCCTCGGCCGCCGTGACGGCACCTACGTCTGGGTGTCCCTGCGCAACAGCGTCGTCGCCGACGCCGCCGACGGACCCCGTTTCCTGCTCACCCACGTCGAGGACATAGAGGAGCGCAAGCGCCGCGAGCTGCAGCTCGCCCACCGCGCCTCCCACGACTCCCTCACCGGCCTGCCGAACTCGGCCGAGCTGCGCTCCCGCCTCTCCTCCCGGCTGTGCCGGCGCCCCGCCCAGCCGGACGCCCCGGCGTCCCTGGACGTCGCCTACGGCCACCCCGCCTACGACTCCAGCGGCCACGGCTTCGACTTCCGGCCGGACGCCGGGCACTACGACGCCTACGACCACCACGTGCACACGATCGCCCCCGAGGGCGAGCGCGACGACGGCACCAAGGGCCTCGCGGTCCTCTTCTGCGACCTCGACGGCTTCAAGTCGATCAACGACCGGTTCGGGCACAACGCCGGCGACGCGGTCCTCATCGAGGTCGCCCGGCGGCTCACCCGGGGCGTGCGCGACGGCGACACCGTCGCCCGCCTCGGCGGCGACGAGTTCGTCGTGCTCGCCGACGGGCTCGGCCGGGCCGACGCCCAGGACCTCGCCGTTCGGCTGCGCAACGAGATCATCCAGCCCATCCGGGTCGACGGCCGGGCCATGCGCGTCGGCGCCAGTTTCGGCATCGGCTGGGCACACTGCGGCATGACGGCCGACGAAGTGCTGAAGTCCGCCGACGAGCGGATGTACGTAGAGAAACGATCTCGTCCCAAACAGCCCAGACGGGCGGGATGACCCGCAGGTCAGCGAGGTGATGCGAGCTGCGTCACCCGTTCGGGTCATCAGGTGGGGGTAGGCTCGCCATCCGACCTCACGTATCGCTTCCGCCCCGCACCTGTTGAGGAGTAACCAAGGGATGACGTCCGGCAACAACGGCGCCAGCACGCCCGAGGACGACGACCCGTTCGGCTACCTCTACGCCGACGGGCAGGCCAACGGAGCCCAGCCGCCGTCCGGCGGCGGCTACGGCTACCCGAACTCGGTCAACCGGGTGCGCGCGGTCGGCCAGCGCCAGTACGGCCAGCCGACGGCCCCGACCGCGCCGTACGGCCAGGCCCCGCAGCAGCAGGGCGCCTACGGCCAGCCGAACGCCCACTACGCCGCGCCGGAGACCCTGCCCGGCGGCGCTCCCACCGGTCGGCAGCAGACGCAGGGCGGCGGCGGGCGCGGCCGCGGCCCCAACACCAAGGGGCTGCTGATCGGCGCGATCGCGGTGGTCGCCGCGGTCGTCATCGGCATCGGCGTGGCCATGCTGGGCGGCGACTCCGACGACGACAAGGCGGGCGACGGCGGCGCCACCCCGACCGCCTCCCAGAGCGCCGAGCCGAGCACGTCGCCGAGCGCCAGCAAGGCGGCGCAGACGGAGCTGCCGAAGATCGACGCGAAGGCCCTCAACCTCGCGCCGGGCGTGACGACGGCCTCCGACGTCGCGGGCGCGAGCGCCGACGGCGGCATATACGTCACCGGCCTCAACAACGTCGGCGCCTCGGTCACCTGGACCGTCGACGGCATCCCCGAGACCGGCGTCTACACCCTCTTCGCGGGCTACAGCGTCCCCGGCAAGGACCAGAGCATGACGCTCACCATCAACGGCAAGGTCTTCGGCAGCAAGCTGAACCTGGGCAACTTCGCCGGCGCCTCGGAGGGCGACTACGCCAAGGGCTGGACGCAGACGTACGCCTACCCGAGCCTCAACAAGGGCTCCAACACCATCAGCCTGTCCTGCCAGGACGGCGACCAGTGCGATGTGCTGCTGGACCAGCTGTGGCTGAAGGCGGGGCAGGTCAAGCGGTAGCGCTCCGCGCTCCGCGGGTTGGCCGGAAACGGCGCCTGCGGTCTGCCGTCTGCGGCGCCGTGGTGGCTGGTCGCGCAGTTCCCCGCGCCTCTTCAGGGGCTGCCGGAACGTCGTCGTCTGCTGGACCGTGCTGGTTGGTTGCGCAGTTCCCCGTGCCCCTTCAGGGCGTTGTCGGGGTGTTCCGTGCGGCCTTTCAGGGGGCTGCGGTCAGGCTGCTGTGGCCAGGCCGGTTACTGCCACGTGGGTCAGGAGGGCGTGGTAGGTCGTGGGGTCGAACTCGCCTGCGGCCGGGGCCGCTGCGGTGGCCGCCGACAGGGCGACCGCGCGGGCCAGGCGGTCGGGCCAGGGGAGCTGTTCGACCAGGCCCGACAGCAGGCCGGCGACCACCGAGTCGCCCGCGCCGGCCGGGTTGCCGTGCACGCGGGCCGGCGGCGCGGCGCGCCACAGGCCCTCCGGGGCGGTCGCCAGCAGGCCCTCCGCGCCGAGGGACGCCACCACCGCCCGGGCGCCGCGCCTGCGGGCGTCCTGCGTGGCGCGCAGCGGATCGTGGGAACCGGTCAGCTCGGCCAGGTCGTCGGCGTTCGGCTTGATCAGGTCGGGGCGCGCGGCGACCCCGCGGCGCAGCGGCTCCCCGCTGGTGTCCAGCAGCACGGGCACCCCGGCCGCCCGCGCGGTCCGCACCAGCCCGGCGTACGCGCCCACCGGGACGCCCGGCGGCAGGCTGCCGCACAGGGCCACCGCGGACGCCGACGCCAGCAGGTCCTCGTAGGCGTCCAGGAAGGCGGACCACTCGGCGGGCGTGATGTGCGGGCCGGGTTCGTTGAACTGGGTGGTGTCGCCGGTGCGCTCGTCGACGACGGCGACGGTGCGCCGGGTCGTGCCCCCGACCGGGACGAGTGCGTCCACCACCCCCGCGGTGGCCGTCAGCCGCTCCTGGAGCAGGCGCCCGGTGGTGCCGCCCGTGAAGCCGGTGACCGTCGTCTCGTGCCCGAGGGCCGCCAGCACCCGCGCCACGTTGACGCCCTTGCCGCCGGGCCGTTCGGTCACCTGGGCGATCCGGTGGGAGGCTTGCGGGCGCAGCGTTCCGACGCGGTAGGTGATGTCGAGAGCGGTGTTCAGCGTGACCGTGAGGATCACCTGGGCCGACCTCCCCCGGAAGTGCGTGTGCGTTTCGATCTGTCTGCGCCGGCGCCCGGTCATGCCGGACCGGCGGCGGCCCTTCCATTCTCCCAGGACACCGCCGCCGCCAACAGCCGGACAGATCATCCCAGTTGCGGATCGACCACCCATTCGCCCCGGCGCATGACGCCCTTGAGGGCGAACTCCGCGTCCAGCAGCACCAGGTCGGCGTCCTTGCCGGGCTCCAGCGAGCCCACCCGGTCGTCCACGCCCAGCAGCCTGGCCGGGTTCGCGGAGACGGCCGCGACCACGTCCTGCACGGGCAGCCCGTCGACCGTCACCGCCCGCTGGAAGGCCCGGTCCAGGGTCAGCGTCGACCCCGCGATCGAGCCGCCCTCCACCAGGCGCGCCACGCCGCTCGCGACCTCGACCTCCAGCGGGCCGAGCATGTAGCGCCCGTCGCCGAAGCCGGCCGCGTCCATGGCGTCGGTGATGAACGCCACCCGTGCCGCCCCCGCGTGGTGGAACGCCAGCTGGAGGGCGGCCGGGTGCAGGTGCGTGCCGTCGTCGATCAGCTCGACGGTGATCCGCTCGTCCTCCAGCAGCGCGGCGATCGGGCCGGGGGCGCGGTGGCCGAGCGGCGGCATCGCGTTGAACAGGTGCGTGGCGACCGTCGCGCCCGCCCGCACGGCCTGGACCGTCTGCTCGTAGGTCGCGTCGGTGTGCCCGATCGCGGCGATCACGCCGTGCTCCGCGAGCAGCCGTACCGAGTCGATCCCGCCCGGCAGCTCGGTGGCGAGGGTGACCATCTTCGCCCGGCCGCGCGCCGCGTCGATCAGCTTGCGGACCTCCGCCGGGTCCGGGTCGCGCAGCAGTTCCTCGGAGTGGGCGCCCTTGCGGCACGGGGAGATGAAGGGGCCCTCGAAGTGGACGCCGGCGATGTCCCCCTGCTCGGCCAGCTCGCTCAGCAGTCCGGCGCGCCGCACGAGGAAGTCCATGTCCCCGGTGACGGTCGAGGCGACCAGCGTGGTCGTGCCGTGCAGGCGGTGGGTGCGGATGCCCTTGAGGACGTCGTCGACCGTGCCCGAGGTGAAGGAGGCCCCGCCGCCGCCGTGGTTGTGCATGTCGACGAAGCCGGGGACCAGCCAGTGGCCGGTGACGTCCACCGTCTCGGCGTCCATGACCTCGGCGTCCACGGTCTCCGCGTGCGTGCTCCCCGAGCCCGCGGAGCCCGAGCCCGCGGAGGCCGCGCCCGCGGGGCCCGAGCCCGCGGGGCCCGAGCCCGCGGAGCCCGAGCCCGCGGAGCCCGAGCCCGCGGAGCCCGAGCCCGCGGAGGCCGCGCCCGCGGAGGCCGCGCCCGCGATCCGGGTGCCCTCGACGATCACCCGGCCGTCGTCCACGATCCCGGTGGGCAGCACCACCCGGGCACCGGCGAGAACCTTTCTAGGGGCCATCAGGTGGTTACCTCCGTACGGTCAGTGGATTCGAGGAGATCCCAGGCCATGAGCCCGGCGCCGAGGCATCCGGCGGTGTCGCCCAGGGCCGCGGGGACGATCGGCGGGAGCGTCTGGAAGGTGACCCGCCGGCGGACGGCCTCCCGCAGCGGTGCGAACAGGGTTTCCCCCGCCTCCGCGAGCCCGCCGCCGATGACGATCGTGCGCGGGTCCAGCAGGGTGAGCGCGGTGACCAGCCCGTCGGCGAGCGCGTCCACGGCGTGCCGCCAGACCCGGACGGCGTCCGGGTCGCCGGCCGCGACGGCCGCGGCGCAGTCCGCCGCGTCCGCGTCCGCCCTCCCGCAGGCCGCCGCCCACGCCTCGCCGACCGCCGCCGCGGACGCGTACCGCTCCAGGCAGCCGCGCTGCCCGCACGGGCACCGGGCCCCGCCGGGGCGCACCACGATGTGGCCGATCTCGCCCGCGGTGCCGTGCGCGCCCGCCTCCACCCCGCCCGCGATGCCGATGGCGCCCGCGATGCCGGTGCCGAGCGGCACGAACAGGAAGCGGTCGGCGCCCTCGCCCGCGCCGATCCGGCCCTCGGCGAGGCCGCCGGTGCGCACGTCGTGGCCCAGGGCCACCGGGACGCCGAGTCGCGCGCCGAGCAGGTCGCGCAGGGGAACGTCGCGCCAGCCGAGGTTGGCCGCGTAGACGGCCGTGCCGTGCGCCTCGTCGACCACGCCGGGGACGGCGACGCCCGCGGCGAGGGCGGGTTCGCCGAGGTGTTCGACACCGTGCTCGCGCAGTGCGGCGGCGAAGCCGAGGATGCCCTCGACGACCGCGTCCGGTCCGCGCTCGCGTCCGGTCGCCCGGCGGGCCCGGTGCAGCAGGGTGCCGTCCGCTCCGACCAGGGCGGCCTTCATCCCGGTGCCGCCCACATCGAGGGCGATGACGTGTCTCACGCAGGACAGTGTGACCCCCCGACCCGTAAGAGGTCTAGTCCATTCGCGTGGTGTAGACCTATCATCTCCAGATGATCAACGGTGGCGGTACGAAGGTGAGGTCACGAGCGGTGCAGCGGTGTGGCACAGGAACGATCGCGGTGGCGGCCGCGCTGGGCATGACGGCGGTCCTCGGCGGCTGCGGCCTCTCCGGAGGCCCGGCGGACGACGTCACGCTGACCCTGGTCGCCGCCGACTACGGCGACTCCGCCGCCAACAGCTCCCGGAAGTACTGGGACCGCCTGGCCGAGGAGTACGAGAGCGCGCACGACGGCGTCGAGGTGAAGGTCAGCGTCTACTCCTGGAACGACGTCGACCGCAAGGTCGAGCAGCTCGTCGCCGCCGGCCAGGCCCCCGACATGGCGCAGATCGGCGCGTACGCCGACTACGCCGACCGGGGCCTGCTCTACCCGGCCGACGACCTGCTCTCCATCAACACCCAGGCCGACTTCGCCAACCAGTTCGTCACCGCCGGGCAGGTCAAGGACGTCCAGTACGGCATGCCGTTCGCCGCGTCCACGCGCCTGCTGTTCTACAACAAGACCCTTTTCCAGCAGGCCGGGCTCACCCCGCCGACGACCTGGGACCAGCTCGCCGCCGACGCCCGGGCGCTGAAGGGACGGGGCGTGAAGTACCCGTACGCGCTGCCGCTGGGGCCGGAGGAGGCGCAGGCGGAGACGATGCAGTGGCTGCTGAGCGGCGGCGGCGACTACACGGACAGCTTCGGCACCTACTCCCTCGACTCCCCGCAGAACGTCCGTACCTTCACCTGGCTCAAGGACGAACTGGTCGGCAAGGGCCTGACCGGCCCGGTCGCACCCGGCAGCCTCAACCGCGCCGACGCCTTCGCCGCCTTCGCCGACGGCGACGTCGGCATGCTCAACGGGCACCCCTCGCTGATGCGGACGGCCGGGAAGAAGGGCGTGAAGTTCGGCATGGTGCCGATGCCCGGAGCGAACGGCGGGAGCAGGACCGCCCTGGGCGTGGCCGACTGGATGATGGCCTTCAAGAAGAACGGCCACGCCGAGCAGATCGGCGACTTCCTCGACTTCGTCTACAGCGAGAAGAACGTCCTCGCCTTCTCCCGCGAGTACGACCTGCTGCCCGTCACCACCTCCGCGTCCGAGGCGATGAGCGCCGCCGGCCAGGACGCGGCCCTCAAGCCGTTCCTCACCGAACTCCCGCTCGCCAAGCTCTACCCGGTCGGCGAGACCTCCTGGGCCCAGGTCGCCGCGGCGGTCAAGAGACGCATGGGCCAGGCCGTCGCCCCCGGCGGCAGCCCGGCGGCGGTCCTCGGCCGGCTCCAGGCGACGGCGTCCGCGGCGCAGCGCGCCCGGTAGGCGCTGTCGGCGGCGGGAGCTACCGTGCCGGACATGGACCACGATCAGCTGGGCGAACGCGAGCAGGCGATCCTCGCCCTGGAACGCCGCGGCTTCCCGGGCCCCGGCGCGAAGGAGCGCGCGATCCGCGAGGAACTGGGCCTGGCGCCCGTCCGCTACTACCAGCTCCTCAACGCCCTCCTGGACGACGAACGCGCCCTCGCCCACGACCCGGTCACGGTCAACCGCCTCAGACGAGTACGCGCCCACCGCAGAACAGAGCGTTGAAACCCCCACGCGGCCGCACAGCCGCCGCCCACCGTGTGCTCCCCGGGCAACCGCCCACCGACGGCACCGAGCCACCCCGGACAGCCACCCGCCCGGCGTGTCGCCGGCCGGCCGGGGTCCGGCGCCGGCCCCGCCCCCGGGTCGGCGCGCCGCCCCGGCGCCCGGCACCGCGGCTGGGAGCGCGGCCCGGCACCTGCGGGTGCTCCGGCGCCCGAGGCCCTGCCCGCGCGCCGTCAGGCACTCCCGCCCTCAGACGCCCGCGCGCCGTCAGGCACTCGTGTCGGAGGCGCCGGGGGTCCGGCGAGGGCGTTCGCGGTGGGGCGGCTGTGGGTCTCGGCGGGCAGGCGTGCGGGGTGGGTCGCGCGGTTAGGGTCACCGTATGGGCATCCATACGGACACGGACTCGACGCACCCCCAGGACCCACTGCCGACGCCCGTCACGGCTGCCGGCCGCGACGGACTCGCCGCCGTTCTCGCGCATCCCGAGAAGTCGGTGATCGCCCTCGACTTCGACGGCACCCTCGCCCCGATCGTCGCCGACCCCGAGCAGGCCCGCGCTCACCCGGACGCGGTCCGCGCACTCGCCGCCCTCGCCCCGAAGGTCGCCGCCGTCGCGGTCGTCACCGGCCGCCCGGCCGGTGTCGCCGTCCGCTACGGCGGCTTCGCCGACGTCCCCGGCCTGGAGCACCTCGTCGTCCTCGGCCACTACGGCGCCGAACGCTGGGACGCGGCCAGCGGCCAGGTCAGCGCCCCGGCCCCGCACCCCGGCGTCGCCGCCGTCCGGGCCGAGCTGCCCGGGTTCCTCGACCGGGTCGGCGCCTGGCAGGGCACCTGGATCGAGGAGAAGGGCCGGGCGGTCGCCGTGCACACCCGCCGCGCCGGCGACCCGCAGGCCGCCTTCGAGGCGCTGCGTGAACCGCTGGCCGGCCTCGCCGCCCGCCACGGCCTGGTCGTGGAACCCGGCCGCCTGGTCCTCGAACTGCGCCCGCCCGGCATCGACAAGGGCGTCGCCCTCCTCGAATACGTGCGCGACGTCTCCGCCGGCGCCGTCCTCTACGCCGGCGACGACCTCGGCGACCTGCCCGCCTTCGCCGCCGTCGACAAGCTCCGCTCCGACGGCGTCCCCGGGCTGCTGGTGTGCAGCGGCAGCGACGAGGTGGCCGAGCTGCGGGAGCGCGCCGACATCGTGGTGGACGGCCCGGCGGGCGTCGTACGGCTGCTCAGCGCGCTCGCGGATCAGCTCGGCTGATCGCTGCCCGGCCTGCCTGCTTCGCGCAGCGCGTTCAGCTGGTCCAGGAACCACTGGGCAGGGGGGAGCGCGGTCGCCGCCTCGGCCAGCCGCTTCGAGCGTGCGGCCCGCTCCTCCGCCGGCATCGTCAGCGCCTCGTGCAGCGCCCCCGCCGTCTCGACCACGTCGTACGGATTGACCGTGATCGCGTCCACGCCCAGCTCGGCGAAGGCCCCCGCCTCCCGCGACAGCACCAGCGCGCACCCGGCGTCGGAGACGACCGGCACCTCCTTGGCGACCAGGTTCATGCCGTCGCGGATCGGGTTGACGAGCGCCACGTCGGCCAGCCGGTACGCGGCCAGCGAGCGGGCGAAGTCGTCCTCGACGTGCAGCAGGACCGGCGTCCAGCCCGGCGTGCCGTAGCGCTCGTTGATCTCCCGCGACAGCCGCTGCACCTCGGCGGTGTAGTCCCGGTACACGGCGAGGTCCTGCCGCGACGGGTAGGCGAACGCGACGTGCACGACCCGCTCCCGCCACTCGGGGCGGTCGTCGAGGAGCTGCCGGTAGGCCAGCAGCCCGCGCACGATGTTCTTCGACAGCTCGGTCCGGTCGACCCGGACGATCGTCCGGCGTCCCGCGCCGATCTCCTCGCGCAGGGCCGCCATCCGCTCCTCGACGTCCGTCTCGCGCGAGCGGGCGCGCAGGAAGTCCGCGTCCGCGCCGAGGCCGTGCACGCCGATCCGCGTGTCGCCGAGGCCGCCGGGGAGGTCCGCGCAGCACGCGGTGAAGGCGTCCGCCCAGCGGCGGGTGAGGAAGCCGAGCCGGTCGGCGCCGAGCATGCCGCGGAGCAACTGCGCCCGGATGTCGTCCGGCAGCATCCGGAAGTACGCGTCGGGCGCCCA
Source organism: Streptomyces sp. NPDC020490 (assembly GCF_044335305.1). Lineage (NCBI taxonomy): Bacteria > Bacillati > Actinomycetota > Actinomycetes > Kitasatosporales > Streptomycetaceae > Streptomyces > Streptomyces sp. NPDC020490. The sequence continues at coordinate 142,769 of NZ_JBIRUY010000024.1, forward strand.
CGGCGTGTGCGAGAAGTGCCCGATGCGCAGGTCCGGCCGCAGCTCCCGCAGCATCCCCGGCACCAGGCACAGGTGGTAGTCCTGCACCAGCACCGCGGCGCCCTCGGCCGCCTCCTCGGCCAGCGCCTCGGCGAAGGCCCGGTTGTACGTCTCGTAGGCCGCCCACTGGCGCCGGAACTCCGCGTCGAAGACGGGCTCCAGCGGCGTCTGGTACAGCATGTGGTGCACGAACCACAGCACCGAGTTGGCGATGCCGTTGTAGGCGTCGGCGTGCACGTCGGCCGGGACGTCCAGCATCCGCACGCCGTCCTCGCCGACCCCGCGGCGCACCGCCTCCCTGTCCCCGTCGCCCAGCGCGGAGCACACCCACAGGGCACCCGCCTCCGGCCCGATGGCCGACAGACCGGAGACCAGTCCGCCCCCGCCCCGCTTGGCGAACAGCGAGCCGTCCTCCCGCACCTGGTACGAAACGGGCCCGCGGTTGGACGCGACCAGCACCTGATGAGCGGCACCGCGCGCGGAAGCAGCGGACGAGGAGGCGGCAGGGGAAGGAGAAACAGAAGGGGAAGGGGAAGCCGAGGAAGCCATAAGCCCAAACTAGCCCGGCCACGGATTGCTCAAACGTGCGTCCGGTTTCCCCGCCCGCACGAGTGTCGCGAGCCACCAAATCCGGCCGACGAACCCCGCCGACGCCCACAGCAGCGCCCCGAAGGGGCGCGGGGAACTGCGCGACCAACCACGACGGCGCGGCAGACGGCCGACGGCACGCCGTGGCACGGCCGGCGGCATCTCCGCGGCGGCCCGGCAGCGCCCCGAGGGGGCGCGGGGAACTGCGCGACCGGCCACGACGGCGCGGCAGACGGCCGACGGCACGCCGTGGCACGGCCGGCGGCATCTCCGCGGCGGCCCGGCAGCGCCCCGAGGGGGCGCGGGGAACTGCGCGACCGGCCACGACGGCGCGGCAGACGGCCGACGGCACGCCGTGGCACGGCCGGCCGCATCTCCGCGGCGGCCCGGCAGCGCCCCGAAGGGGCGCGGGGAAC
>NZ_JBIRUY010000025.1:0-63904 GCF_044335305.1 Streptomyces sp. NPDC020490
GACCACCCGCGCCATCCGCGACCAACCCGAACGGGCCCTCCCCATCCTGGGCATCACCTACAAGCCCGACCTCAACGGAACTTGATCAAGCCCTGCTCGCACCCTGCACGCAATACAAGATCACCCTCGCTGACGTAGTAAAGGCAGTGCCCCTTGGCCCGCAGAAATCGAAGATCAATGCACTGTTGCTTCATGTCTTCTCCTTCGGCGATGCATCTGGTCATGATTGGGCCCGAGACGGGAGGTTCCAGTTGAGTGACCGGGAGGGTAAGAGGACGGACTTAGATTTCGATACCGAAAGTCGAGAGACAACAGTCACAATCGACTGGATTCAGCTCGCGCAGAATGGTGCGGAATCTGAAACGATCGAAGCATGCGGATCGAATGACTAAATCAAACGAAATCGCCGGGATGTTTCTCAACACTGCGAAACTTGTAGTCACGGCGCCCGTCAGGCGCCCTGCGCATGCGCTCCCTCGTGAAGGGGTGCATTTTCGACTGATGGCTGCCGGGCGTTGCGTGATCGGGTTCGTCCGCATCGCCGGGCTGGTCGGGAGTTGCGCCGGAGGTGGTGTTCCGGACGGAGGGAGACGCCTCGACGCACGCCCGGCACTACAAGTCGTGCGGTAGAGTGAGAACTTCCTCCAGCGACAAGCTCACCATCGAGCGCGTCCACCTGATTACCGGCCTGCCGCCCGGCACGTCGACCGGCCCCAGATCTCCGCCTGGACCAGAGGGCACTGGAGCATTGAAAAACCTCCGCACCATGCCCGCAACCGCATTTTCCGGGAGGACGGCTCCAAGATCCACGTCGGTCGCCTTCCGAGCATCATGGCAGGCCTGCGCAACCTCCCATCGGCGTCCACCATCAGGACGGTCGCACCAACATCGCCGCCGCCCTCCGCCACGCCGCCCGCGACTGCCGCGGCTCCCTGACCGCCCTCGGTAACGGCCCCGTTCCCCCAACGTAGCTAGATTTTCCGTTCGATGGCACAGCAACGGTGGGTCAGCCGGCCATGGCTTGCATGGGCGCGATGCGCTTCTCCTCTCCGCGCATGAGCCCCTCAGTGGGTTTCCTACGTCAGGCGCTCAACCTACGAAACGATTCATACGTTTCAGCAGTCCAGTTCAGCGTCGTAACGCGTCAACGCCCGGTCCAGCACCTCGTCGGGGTCGCGGCCATGGGCTCGGAGCCAGTGAAGGAAGTCCGCAATGACCGTGATCACCGACTCCTCGGCCACCGCCCTCCCGAGTCTTCCCGGGCCGGGCAGGAGGGGCGGTTTCGTACCTGCGTAGAACTCCAACAGGGCCTCGGCCCGCTGTACGCCGGGGCCTGCCACGTGGCCGCTCGGCGATGTGAGGCCCGTTGCCAGTTCGCACCAGGTGACTTTCCCGTCAGGGCGGACCTGCACGCCCCAGCGGTCCGCGAGGGCGTCGACGAGAGCCACGCCTCGCCCACCCTCCGAGTCGGCCTTCGCGTCCAGGAGCGTGGGCAGGGCGCGCGTGTCAGGGTCGTGGACCTCGATGCGCAGATGCACTCCGCTCATCGAGACTGCGAGCGTGGCCGGCGTGCCGGGGCCGACGTGCGTGATGACGTTGGACGCCAACTCGCTCACGCAGAGCTGGGCTTCGTCGACGAGTTGGTGCAAGCCCCAGATGCCCAGATGCAGCCGCATGGCCCGACGCAGGGCGGCCACCTCCGTCGGCTCGGCCGTGAAGGGAAGGTCCCAGGGTTCGCGTGTCACGCATGCTTCCCGGCCCACGAAATCTCCTCTCGTTACGGCTAAACCCGCCAGCGACCCAGTGTTACCGGTCATCACGGTGGGTTGCTTCAGCATCAGAGTGCGGGGTGCGGATCCCTTCATGCAATTTGCAGGACGAGATTCCCACTTCTGAGTGATTGGCAAGCGCACCCCTTGGCGCGAGACTGAACGCCCGCTATCCGAAACGGGGTTGATATGGCCGGATCACCGACGGCACGCCGTCGCCGTCTCTCGTTCGAGTTGAAGAAGCTCCGGGAGCAGAGCGCGCTCACCTGCGCACAGGTCGGTGGGGCCCTGGACTGGAGCGGCTCCAAGGTCAACCGCATGGAGACGGGAAGCGGCCGGGTCCAGCCGTCCGACATCGAGGCCCTGTGCCGGTTCTACGGCACCAGCGAGGAGCTGCGCGAGTTTCTCAAGTCCTTGGCCCGGGAGGCCAAGACACGCGGCTGGTGGCAGCTGCACGGAGCCGGTATCCCCGAGTGGTTCAACATTTACATCGGCCTGGAACAGGACGCTTCGACGGTACGTCAGTATCAGTGCGAGGTGATCCCCGGCCTCATGCAGACGGAGGCCTATGCCGGCGAACTCCACAGGTCAGGCGCTCACATGACCGCCGCGGACATCGAGAGAGCCGTACATGTACGGATGGAGCGCCAGGCCATGCTGACTCGCCCCGATGCGCCTGATGCATGGTTCATCGTGAATGAGGGTGCTCTTCGCAATGTCATCGGGGACCGCAGTCTGATGCGGGAGCAACTCGAGCGCGTCCTGGAGTCGGCCGGGCTGCCGACCGTGACCCTGCAGGTCCTCCCCTTCGACTCAGGGACCTATCCGGCAACAGGGACGTTCACCATGCTTGGATTTCCCGCCCCGGAAGATCCCGATCTGGTCTATCGAGACGGCATTACCGATGCCGTGTACCTGGAAGGCGAGCATCATGTCCGTGAGTACACCAAGGCATTCGACGGCCTGCGGGCAGCGGCTCTGAGTCCTCAGCGCTCGGCACTATTGGTCGAGTCGATCTTGAAGGAGTACGCAAGGTGAGCTCTACAGCACCCAGGGGCACCGGCCGGCCGGTCTGGTTCAGATCCTCGTACAGCAATGGCGCGGGAGGGGAGTGCGTCGAGTGCGCGCTGGGCGATGACAGCGCTCTGGTACGCGACTCGAAGAGCACGGAGAAGTCCGCGATCACCGTCGGTGGCGATGCCTGGCGATTCTTCCTGCAGCACATCACACAGACGCGACACCCGCGTTTGTAGGACACTCCCCTCAGTACTAGGACATCGAGGAGCAGACCACAGTGAGCGCACAACATTCGGAGCCGCCAGTCTCTGCGTCGTTGCCCTTGCGGACCATCGGTGACATTCGGGCCGCCCTGCGTTCGGGCCACGGCTTCCCAGGGGACCGGGAAGCCTTCGAAGCGGACCTTCAGCGGGCGCTGGAGGCGTCGTCCGAGACGGACCTGAACGCCGTCGCCGCCGTGATCGTCGATTACCGCGGCAGGATCCGCCTCTACCAGGACCCCGACTTCGACATCGCAGTGCAGGAAGGCATCGACCTCACGGCCCGACTGAAGCAGGAGAACCAGAGCCGGTGAGCGGTGTAATCGCAGCCGTCACAGGACGGGCCGCCCAGCGGGCGAAGGGGCTCGGCGCCGAGGAAGCGCTGGAAGCCCTAAGGCAAGAACTGGAGCACGCGCCTCGACTCGGGGTACTCCTTGGACCGCCGCAGCACGACGGCACGGAGGTACGCAAGACGAGGATCGAGCCCCGGGGTGACGTGCCCGGTCTCGCAGTGGCGTACCTGTACACGCCATCGCCGTCGCCTCCCACAGTGGCCATCGTCGCTGTGACACCGGACGACGGCATCCCGTCCGAGTGGCGGTGAATGGAGAGAAGCGCAGGGATCTTAGTCGAGTGGCCTGCGGGAAGTGGGAACTGTCAAGCACGCCTAAGCCTCGCCGCCGTTCAGCCGCTCCAGCAACCCCAGCAGAACCCCCCGCTCCTCCTCCCCCAGCGGCGCGAAGCATTCCGCCAGGACGGCGTCAGCCACTCGGTGGCCCGCGTCCAGGATCCGCTCGCCCTCCGGGGTGAGGTGGTGGGCGAGGCGGCGGCCTCGGTCCGGGCGGCGTTCGACCAGGCCCTGGGCGACCAGGCGGCCCACCAGGGTGCCGAAGGCCTGCTCGGTCTGGAAGGTGGCCGGCGCCAGTTCGCGGGCCGACGCGCCGGGGGTGCGGGCGATCGCGCGCAGGGCGTCCCACTGGGCCAGGGTCGTGCCGACCGCGGCCAGCGCGCCGTCCAGCGCCCGGTGCTGGCGGTACTGGGCCTGCTTGACCGCCCGGCCGAGGAGTTGAATTCGCTGGTCAACGTGCATGAGGGCAAGGATAGCAAGGAACTAAGCTAGCTTATATAAGCATCCTTAGTTACAGTACTGCGCATGCCTGCCGAACAGATCTGCCACGTGTACGACGACCTTCCCCTGCGCATCTCCGAGGACGGCCCCGCGAGCGGCCGACCCGTGCTCGTCCTGCACGGCGGTGGCGGGCCCGCGACCGTCGCCGGGCTCGCCGGGCACCTCGCCCGCACCGGCCGCACCCTCACCCCCGTGCACCCGGGCTGGGACGGCAACCCGCGCCCCGGCTGGTGCACCGGTGTCGACGATCTCGCCCTCGCCTACCTGCACCTGCTGCACGACCGCGGGCTCACCGACGTCCTCGTGGTCGGCTCCTCGCTCGGTGGCTGGATCGCCGCCGAGATGGCCGTACGCGACCTGGCCGGCGTCGTCGGCGGGCTGGTGCTGATCAACGCCGTGGGCGTGTACGTCGAGTCCGAGCCGGTCACCGACATCTTCGCGCTCGACCCGCGCGCCGCCGCCGAGCACTCCTGGCACGAGCCCGACCGGTACTACACCGACCCCGGGGACCTGCACGCCGAGGAACTCGCCCGCCGCCAGGGCAACATGGCCACGATCCGGATCCTGGCCGGGGAGCCGTACATGCACGACCCGAAGCTGCTGCGGCGGCTGGCGCGGGTGCGGCAGCCCGCTCTGCTGGTGTGGGGCGAGAGCGACCGGATCGTCACGCCCGCCTACGGGGCGGCGTACGCGGCCGCCTTCGGTGACGGCCGGCTGGAGACCGTCCCGAAGGCGGGCCACCTTCCGCACATCGAGCAGCCGGAGGCCGTCTTCGGCCTCATCGACGCCTACGCCGGCGGGCCCAGCTCCGCGCGGCCGAACAACAGGGCGTAGCCCGGAGGCAGTTGGGTCAGGACGCGGTCGATCAGGTCGTCGTCGCCGACGATGCCGGGCAGGACGCCCAGGACCGAGCTGACGTGCCAGCGGGCCGTGGCGGGGGTGGCTCCCTCGATGCGGTCCGCCACCGCGTCGACGAACTCCTGGGCCGTCAGCGGGCGTGTGGCCGGGATCTGGGAGGCGACCACGCGCGCCGCCTCCTCGGGCAGGGCGCGGGCGAGGTCGACCCGTTCGTCACCGACCACATGTCCGCCGAGAGCCGACAGGACGATACGGGTGACGCGTTCGGCTTCCCCCCGGGTGGTGTACTGGCCGACTGCCCGTACCTCGTCCACCAGGTCGTCCCATTCGGGTCTCGGGCAGCCGGGCGCCGGTACGGGTGCGGATGCGGATGCGGATGCGGGCGCAGGGGCCGGTGCGGGTGCGGGCCGAGGGCTCAGCAGCGTCGCCTTCGGGGCGGTCGGCGCGCTCGGCGCCGGCGTCGTCGCCGACATCGCGGTCGTGGGCATCGTGGTCGTCAGCGGCACCGTCACGCTCGGTACCGTCGTCGCCGTCATGTGTGGGCTCCTCCTCCGGGTTCACGCAGGGGCGCGCCGCGTCCCGCAGGCTGCCGCGCTGCCTGCGGGACGCTTGTCGTGGTTTCGCGGTTTCGTCGTGTCGCGGATGCGGTCAGCCGCTGATCTGCCTGGGGCGGTCGCTGCCGCCCGTGATCTGGATGCGGCGGGGCTTGGCCTGTTCGGCCACGGGGATGCGCAGCGTCAGGACGCCGGCCTCGTACGAGGCGTCGATGCGTTCGGTGTCGAGCGTGTCGCCGAGGAACAGCTGGCGGGTGAAGGAACCCGTGGGGCGTTCGGCGACGATCAGTTCCGCGCCCTCCGGGGCGGGGGACTTGCGCTCGGCGCGGACGTTCAGCACGTTGCGTTCGACGTCCAGCTCGATCGACTCGGGGTCGATGCCGGGAAGGTCGAAGTGGACGATGAAGTCGTCGCCGGCCCGGTAGGCGTCCATCGCCATCGCGGCGGGGCGGGCGGTCGAGCCGAAAACCTGCTGCGCGACTCGGTCGAATTCACGGAACGGGTCCGTGCGCATGAGCATCACTGGTCACTCCTCTCCTCAGGTGCTCTCAGTGCGATGCCCTACGACTTCTTATATAGTCCGCCAGAGGAAACTTGACAACCCAAGACTCAGGTTCGGGACCTGCGGAGGTGCTGGAGTTAGCCTCGGGCACATCAGTCACAGTCGAAGTGGCGGCGGCAGGAGGCAGACAATGGCCATGGCCAAGGTTCCCGGTGCGGTGATCGCCGCGAGCGGACTCGTCGGCGGCTACGGCGTGGCCCGCTGGACCGGCAGGCGCCCGCTCGGCGGGGCCGTGCTGGCCGTCGCGGGGGCCGCCGCCGCGCAGCAGTGGCGGCAGCGGGCCGGCGGGAAGGCCGCGGGGGCGCTGTCGGCGGCGTACGTCGCCGCCTTCACGGGCTCCCACCCGCTGGCCAAGAAGGTGGGCGCCTGGCCCGCCGTGTTCGGCGTGGCGGGCGCCGTCGCCCTCGCGTCCTGGGCCGTCGCCGACCGCCGGGGCTGAAACCGCGGAACCCCCGACAGGGGCCGGGTTACGGCCGGTACGGCACCTGCACGACCCCGGCGCGGCACGGCGCCTGCGCGGCACGGCGCCTGCGCGGCACGGCGCCTGCGCGGCACGGCACGGCGCCTGCACAGCCCGGGACCGCGGGGCGGGCGTCGGCGCCCCCGCGGTCCCGATCAGGCTCCGCACAGCGGTCACCGTCACGCCGTAGCCGTCCCCGGTTCCGGGCCGGTGCGGGCGACCGCCGGGGCCGCCACGGCCGTCAGCGGCTGGGCGATGTCCTCCAGGGAGCGGCGTTCCGCGCGGACCGCGAGGGCCGCCGCCACCAGGCCGGCCAGGCACATCAGGGTCGCCCCGATCTGGAAGGCGAGCACCGTGTCGGCGACCTTGCCGGTGCCGGTGAGGTCGGCGAACAGCAGCGGGCCGCTGATGCCGCCGGCGGCCGTGCCGAGGGCGTAGAAGAAGGCGATGGACATCGCGCGGGTCTCCATGGGGAAGACCTCGGAGACCGTCAGGTAGGCGCTGGAGGCGCCCGCCGAGGCGAAGAACAGCACCACGCACCAGCACGCCGTCAGGCCGGCCGCGCTCAGCGAGCCCTGGCCGAACAGCCACGCCGTGACGAACAGCAGCAGGCCGGAGAGCAGGTACGTGCCGGAGATCATCACCCGGCGGCCGACGGTGTCGAAGAGCCTGCCGAGCAGCAGCGGGCCGAAGAAGTTGCCTACCGCGATGACCGCGAAGTAGTAGCCGGTGTGGTCGGCGGGGACGTCGTAGAACTTGGTGAGGATCGCGCCGAAGCCGAAGGTGATCGCGTTGTACAGGAACGCCTGGCCGATGAAGAGGGAGAAGCCGAGGACCGAGCGCTTGCGGTAGTCGGCGAAGACGGTGCGGGCGATCTCCAGGAAGGTGACGCTGCGGCGCTGGTGGATGGTGATCTCGCCGGCGGGCTCGGGCAGCGGCGCGCGGTGGCCGCCTCGGACCTGGCGTTCGATGGAGGTGACGATCTCCTCGGCCTCGTCGTCACGGCCGTGGATCAGCAGCCAGCGCGGGCTTTCCGGGACGTGCCGCCGTACCAGCAGGATCACCAGGGCGAGGACCGCGCCGAGCGCGAAGGTCAGCCGCCAGCCGACGTTCGCGGGCAGGATGGACTCGTTCAGTACGAGGATCGACAGCAGGGAGCCGAAGACCGCGCCGACCCAGAAGCTGCCGTTGATGGCGAGGTCCACGCGGCCGCGGTAGTGCGCCGGGATCAGCTCGTCGATCGCGGAGTTGATGGCCGCGTACTCGCCGCCGATGCCGAAGCCGGTCAGGAAGCGGAAGGCGAAGAACCACCAGGTCTCGAAGGAGACCGCGGTCAGAGCGGTGGCCGCCAGATAGACGGCCAGCGTGATCATGAAGAGTTTCTTACGGCCGAACCGGTCGGTCAGCCGGCCCCAGAACAGGGCGCCCAAGCAGGCGCCGGCGACATAGAGCGCGGCCGCGAGACCGGTGACCTCGCCGGAGGTGATCGGCAGCCCGCTGCCGGGCTCGGAGAGCCGGCCGGCGATGTTGCCGACGACCGTGACCTCCAGACCGTCGAGGATCCAGACGGTGCCGAGCCCGATCACGATGGTCCAGTGCCAGCGTGACCAGGGGAGGCGGTCCAGGCGAGCGGGTATGTCGGTGGTGATGGTGCGGCCGGTCTCGGCCTGCGCGGTGGTCATGGGCTCCCTCCTCACCGGGCGGAACCCCGATCGGGTGCCCCCGCCCGGCGCGGTTACGCCCCCAGCGCCCGCGACACGGTGTAGATCAACAGGCCGGCCAGCGAGCCGACCACCGTGCCGTTGATGCGGATGAACTGCAGGTCGCGGCCGATGTGCGCCTCGATCTTCTTCGTGGTGTGCTCGGCGTCCCAGCTCGCCACGGTGTCCGTGATGAGCAGGGTGATCTCCGTGCGGTAGGTCGCCACGACGTACACCGCGGCGCCCTCCACCCAGCCGTCGATCTTGCCCCGCAGCTTGGCCTCGGCCGCCATCCGGGCGCCCAGCGACAGCAGCGACGCCCGCACCCGCAGCCGCAGTTCGCTGCGCTCGTCCTCGGCCGCCGACACGATCATGGAGCGTACGGCGGTCCAGGCGGAGGCGATCAGGTCCTGGACCTCGCCGCGGCCCAGCACCTCGCTCTTGAGCCGCTCCACCCGCGCCCGGGTGTCGGTGTCGGACTGCAGGTCGGAGGCGAAGTCGGTGAGGAAGCGGTCGAGGGCGCCGCGGGCCGGGTGGGAGGGCATGTCGCGCATCTCGGTGACGAAACGCAGCAGTTCCTTGTAGACGCGCTCGCCGACCCGCTTGTCGACGAACCTCGGGGTCCAGCCGGGCGCGCCGCCCTGCACGGCGTCCATCACGTTCTCGCGGTGCAGCACCAGCCAGTCGTGCGCCCGCCCGACGACCAGGTCGACGAACCGTCTGTGGCCGCCGTCGGCGACGACCTTCTCCAGCATCTTCCCCATGCCGGGCGCGATCTCCTGGGCCTCGGCGCGGCGCGTGATCGCCTCGCCGACCACGGCCTGCACGTCGGAGTCGCGCAGCACCGTCAGCGCCCCCCGCAGCGCGGCCGACAGCTCGGCGGTGACCCGGTCGGCGTGCTCGGGCTCGGACAGCCAGCGGCCGAGCCGGGCGGCGATGCCGACGGCGCGCAGCCGCTGCCGTACGACGTCCTGGGAGAGGAAGTTCTCGCCGACGAACTCGCCGAGGGAGACGCCGAGCTGGTCCTTCTTGGTGGGGATGATCGCGGTGTGCGGGATGGGCAGGCCGAGGGGGCGGCGGAAGAGGGCGGTGACGGCGAACCAGTCGGCGAGCGCGCCGACCATGCCGGCCTCGGTGGCGGCGGCGACATAGCCCGCCCAGGCTCCGGCGCCCGCGTTCTCCGCCCACTTGGCGAGGACGTACACCAGCGCGACGAACAGCAGCATGCCGGTCGCGGTGAGCTTCATCCGGCGCACGCCGCGCTGCTTCTCCACGTCGGCGGCGCTGAAGGTCGTCATCGCGCGTACGGCCGCAGGGGGGACGGTCCGGCCGGCGGTGTCCGGGCGGGCGTGCCGTACCGCTTCGTCCGTCGCGTTGTCCGGTTCAGTGGGTTCCATCCGTCGCACCCGTTCCACCCGCTCCACCCGTTCGTGATCCCTCGCACACATTGTCCCTTCCTGACCGACTCCTGGAACGGAACGGAAGTTCCCGGCGTCTGTCCGGAGGGGGAATGCACGGAGAACTCCGGCGGCCCCATGGGGGAACCTGTTCAACTACCCCTCATCCCATGCCTCATCATTGGGATGATCATTTCGGAGCCTCGGGCTCCCACGCTCCCGAGGAGACGCGCACCGCATGACCAGGCGTCACGGTTATGCCCTGCTTTCCGCGATCACCGCCCTGATCGTGGGACTGGCGACGGCCCTCTACGTCGGTGTCGCGGCCGACGACGGCACCGCCACCGCCGGCAACAGCACGCCGGCCAAGGGCAGCCGCCCGCACAACTCCGCCGCCCCCGCCTCCACCGGCATCTGGGTCGGCGCCTGGGCGGCCTCCCCGGCCGGCGCCGAGCCCGGCACCGAGACCGAAGGCCTGGCGGGCCGCTCGGTGCGCAACGTCGTCCACGTCAGCGTGGGCGGCACCAGCGCCCGCATCACCCTGTCCAACCTCTACGGCCAGTCACCGCTGACGATCACGCACGCCTCGATCGCCGTGGCCGCCGGCGACGGCACCGCGGCCGCGACGGCCCGCACCATGCGGCGGCTGACGTTCAACGGCAGCACCGCCGTCGTCGTCCCGGCCGGCCGCCAGGTGCTCAGCGACGCCGTCCGCGTCGCCGTCCCGCACGACAGCGACGTCCTGGTCACCACCTACTCGCCCACCCCCTCCGGCCCGGTCACCTACCACCCGCACGCCCGCCAGATCTCCTACGTCGCCGACGGGGACGCCACCGAGGACGTCACCGGTACGGCGTACACCGAACAGGTGGCGTACTGGCGCTACCTGACCGCGCTGGACGTGCTGAGCAACGAGTCGGCCGGCACGGTCGTCGCCTTCGGCGACTCCCTCACCGACGGCATCACCTCCACCGAGGGCGCCAACCACCGCTGGCCGGACGTGCTGTCCGGGCGACTGCGCACCGCGCTCGCCGCCGGCCGGAACGTGCCGCGCTACAGCGTCGTCAACGAGGGCATCAGCGGCAACCAGGTCCTGGCCAGCGGGCTGGGCCGCCCCGCCGACAACCAGAGCGGCCTGCTCCGCTTCTCCCGCGACGCGCTGGCGCGGACCAACGTCAAGGTCGTCGTCATCGACCTCGGCGTCAACGACATCCTGCGCAACCCCCGCCTCGCCGACCCCGACGAGATCCTCGACGGCCTGCGCACACTGGTCCGCCAGGCCCACGCCCGCGGCATCAAGGTCGTCGGCGCCACCCTCATGCCCTTCCAGGGCCACCGCGGCTACACCCCCGCCCGCGAAGGGGTACGCCAGCAGGTCAACGCCGAGATCCGCGCGGGCCGGGTCTACGACGCCGTCGTCGACTTCGACAAGGCGCTCCGGGACCCGTACAACCCGCGCAGGCTGCGCTCGGACTACGACTCCGGCGACCACCTCCACCCCAGCGACAAGGGCTACGCCCGGATGGCGGAGGTCTTCGACCTGAAGGACCTGAGCGGGTCGGCGCCGGCCGAGCTGTAGCGGGGCGGCCGGGTGTCAGCAGGCCGGTAGGAGGCCGGTAGGAGGCCGGTAGGAGGTCAGTACCGGTAGGAAGGTCAGTAGTCGTCGGAGTGGCGCCGCTCGCGCCGCTCCCGGCGCTCCTGGTGCCGCTCCCGGCGCTCCTCGCGCTGCTCCTGCCGCCGCTCGCGGTGCGCGTCGAGCATCCGGTGGTGGTCGTCGAGCATCCGGCGGTGGGCCCCGTACTCGTCGTACTCCTCGTCCCGCCCCTCCGGCAGCGACTCCCGCTCCCGCCCCTCCGGCAAGGACTCCCGCCGGCCGCGCTCCAGCCGCTCCCGGCGGCGCTCCTCCTTCAGCCGGCGCCGCTCCGCCCGGGTCGGCTTGCGCTCCACGCCCACGCCGCCCCAGAAGGCGAAGCCGGTCACGATCACCCGCGGCGCCCCCGGCTGACCGGGCACGCCCTCCGCACGCTGGTCGAAACCGCCCATGACGCCGATCCCGCGCACGACGACCTCGACGCCGGGCGGCACGATCACGTTCACCCCGCCCATGATCGCGACGCAGTTGATCACGACCTCGCGGTCGGCGAAGTCGGCCTCGCGCAGGTCGAGCTCGCCGCCGCCCCAGAAGGCGAAGCAGGTGAACCGCCGGGGCACGGTCCAGCGGCCCTTGCGCTGGAAGCCGGACATCACCGCCACCGCCCACGTCGACGACCCCTCGCCGCCGACGATCCGCCCCGCCCACTCCCCGCTCCCGGCGCCCTCCTTGGCGAAGGAGACGGGGGCCGGCGGGGTCACACCCGACACCGGCAGGTCCCGGGTGATCGGCGCGAGTTCGCCGTACGTCCGCGCCCGGTACGTCGCCTCCAGGCGCTCCTCGAACTCCGTCATGTCGAGGCGGCCCTCCGCGAGGGCGTCCCGCAGGGCCTCGGCGACCCGCTCACGGTCGGCGTCGGACGCGCGGAGATCCGGGACTGCGTCGTCGGTCATGACAGCAGCCTACGAGACCGCTTTCCCGGCGTACATCTTCGCGATGACGGCCTCGATGTCCGGCTCCCGCACCGACAGGTCCACCAGCGGGTACTCCGCCGCGATCCGCGCCACCAGCGGCGCCGCCGACTGCCCCGCCGGGAACGCCAGCCACTGCCGCGGCCCCTCCACCCGCACCACCCGCGCACCCGGCAGCTCGATCGGCGCGAGCTCCCGCTCCAGGTCCACCACCAGGGTCCGCTCGCTCTCCCCCGCCTCGTGCAGCCCCGCGAGCGGACCGTCGTACATCAGACGGCCGTGGTCGATGACCATCACCCGCGAGCACAACTGCTCGATGTCCTGGAGGTCGTGCGTGGTCAGCAGCACCGTCGTGCCGCGCTCGGCGTTCAACTCCCGCAGGAACTCCCGCACCTTGGTCTTCGAGATCACGTCCAGGCCGATCGTCGGCTCGTCCAGGTACAGCACCTCCGGATCGTGCAGCAGCGCCGCCGCGATGTCGCCGCGCATCCGCTGCCCCAGCGACAGCTGCCGCACCGGCACGTCCAACAACTCGCCCAGCTCCAGCAGTTCGACACAGCGGTCGAGATTCTCCCGGTAACGGGCGTCCGGGATGCGGTACATGCGGTGCATCAGCCGGTACGACTCGATCAGCGGCAGGTCCCACCACAGCGTCGTACGCTGCCCGAACACCACCCCGATCCGGTGCGCGAGCCGGGTCCGCTCCCGCGACGGGTCGTAACCCGCCACCCGCAGCCGGCCGCCGCTCGGCGTCAGGATGCCCGTCAGCATCTTGATCGTCGTCGACTTGCCCGCGCCGTTCGGCCCGATGTAGCCGACCATCTCACCGCGCTCCACGGTGAAGGACAACGCGTCGACCGCCCGCACCCGCCGCCGCTCCCGCTTCAGGAAACCGGTCTTCCTGCGCACGTCGAAGACCTTCTCGACACCGTCGAGTTCGATCAGGGCACCGTCCACCGTCAACTCCCCGTACTCCGATAGGACCGCAGCCCGGCCCGCCAGGCCAGACCCGCCACCGCACAGCACACCACCGCCACCAGCGGCGACGCGAACGCCGTCCACCCGGGCAGGCCGAGCGGATACGGCCGCCCCAGCACATACGCCGCCGGCACCCAGTTGACGAAGGCGAGCGGCAGCACGAACGTCACCCCGCGCACCAGGTCCCGGCCGAACACCGTCGGCGGATACTGCAGCAGCGTGGTGCCGCCGTAGGTGAACGCGTTCTGCACCTCGGCCGCGTCCTGCGCCACGAACTGGAACGCCGCGCCCGCCACGAACACCGCGCCGAACACCGCCGCGCCGCTGACCAGCGTCACCGGCACCAGCAGCACCTTCTCCACGCTCCAGGCGACGTCGACGGAGGCCAGCGCCCACCCCAGCACCAGCGTGCCCTGCGTGATCCGGCCCAGCCGCCGCAGCGCGAAACGGTCCGCGCCTACCTGCGCGAGCACCGGAACCGGCCGCACCAGCAGCGTGTCGAAGGAACCGTCGCGCATCCGGGCGCCCAGCGCCTCCGCCGAGCCGAACAGCAGATCGGCGATCCCGAACGCCGTCACCGACAGCCCGTACAGCAAGGCGACCTCCGGCAGCGTCCAGCCGGCCAGCGAGTCCACCCGGGAGAACATCAGCAGGATCGCGACGAAGTCCATCCCGGTCAGCAGCAGATTGCCCGCCACCGTCAGCGCGAAGGACGTGCGGTAGGTCATCGTGGAGCGGATCCACATGCCCGCGATCAGCCGGTAGGCCCGCAGGCCGTCGACCACCCGGGAAACCGCCCCGGCAGCCCCGCCCGGCCCGGTGGCCCCGCGGACCCCACGCGCCCCGGCGACCTCCCTCGCCCCGGAGACCTCACCCACCCTGCACCACCACCCGCCGCGTCGCCGCCGACTGCACCAGCCGCCCCGCCGCCAGCAGCGCCACCGCCCACGCCGCCTGGAAGGCGAACGCCGACAACGGCGCGGTCTCCCCCATCAGCACGTCCGCCGGCACCTGCAACTGCGCCGCCCACGGCAGCACCCGGACCACATCGCCGAGCCCGCCCGGAAAGACGTTCAACGGCAGCGTCAGACCCGAGCAGAACACCCCCGTCACCATCAGGGCCTGGCCGACGCCGATGCCGTCCAGCAGCCAGAACACGCTCAGCGCCGCCAGGTAGCGGATCCCGAAACTGACCGCCATCGCCAGCACCAGCGCGACACCGAAAGACGCCCAGGTGGCGACGTCGCCCGGCAGCGCCAACGGGAAGAACAGCGCCCCGAACGCGAACGGCACCACGCCCCGCCCCAGCAACTGGAACACCGCCCGCCCCATGTCGCTCGCCAGCCACCACAGTTGCAGATCGGCCGGCCGGTACAGATCGACGGCGATCGCACCCGTGCGGATGCGTTCCATCAACTCCCGCTCCACGCCCCCGCCCTGGATGGCCAGCGTGGAGAACATCGCCTGCCCCAGCCACACGTAGGTGACCGCCTGCGCCCGGTCGTAACCGCCCAGATGCGGCTTCACGTCCCACAGCGCCAGGTAGGTGTAGACGAGAATCACCCCGAAGACGGTGTTCGTGAACACCCCGGCCGCAGTGGCCGTCCGATACGTCGCGTACCGTCTGAACCCCCCTGCCGCGACGGCCGCGTACAACCGCCCCGAACCCACGCCACAGACCTCCTCAGCCGACCGGCACCGAAGCGCAGGAGCCTAGTGCGCGGACCGTGACGCACGCCACGCGTTTTCCGGACCGGACGCGTGCCGGGATCCGGGAACGGAACGACGGGTGCGAGAGTCTTCAACAGGGGGCGCAGAAGGCGAACGAGGTCGTACGGGAACGTACGACGCGAAACAGGAGTCCGTGCAACACATGAGTGACGAGGCGCAGCAGCCGGCCGACCAGGGCAGTCAGCAGGGGGGTGAACAGGGCGGGGGGACGAAACCCAAGCGGCCCCGGCGCACCGGCTGGCGCCGGCTGTTCCCGACCTGGCGCATGGTGCTCGGCACCTTCGTGATCGGCGTCCTGCTGCTCGTCGGCCTGTTCTTCCTCGGCTACTCGATGGTGAAGATCCCGCCTGCCAACGCGCTCGCCACCAAGCAGGCGAACGTCTACCTGTACGCCGACGGCTCCCAGCTCGCCCGCGACGGCGAGATCAACCGGGAGAACGTCACCCTCGCGCAGGTCTCCAAGGACGCCCAGCACGCGGTGCTGGCCGCCGAGGACCGCGACTTCTACACCGAGTCCGCGATCGACCCCAAGGCGATGCTGCGGGCCGGCTGGAACACCGCCACCGGCAAGGGCAAGCAGTCCGGCTCGACGATCACCCAGCAGTACGTGAAGAACTACTACCTGGCCCAGGAGCAGACCGTCACCCGCAAGGTGAAGGAGTTCTTCATCTCGATCAAGCTGGACCGCACCCAGTCCAAGGACCGGATCCTCGAGGGCTACCTCAACACCAGCTACTTCGGCCGCAACGCCTACGGCATCCAGGCCGCCGCGCAGGCGTACTACGGCCAGGACGCCGCCGACCTCGACCCGGCCCACGCCGCCTACCTCGCCGCGCTCGTCAACGCGCCCAGCGAGTACGACGTCGTCGCCCACCCGCAGAACAGGCCCGCCGCCGTCGCCCGCTGGAACTACGTCCTCGACGGCATGGTCAAGAAGGGCTGGCTGACGCAGTCGGTGCGCGCCGGGCTGAAGTTCCCCACGCCGAGGGAGCAGACCGTCTCCACCGGCATGTCCGGGCAGCGCGGCTACCTCGTCGAGGCCGTCAAGGACTACCTCACCGAGAACAAGATCGTCGACAAGGACGAGCTGGAGGCCGGCGGCTACCGCATCACCACCACCCTGCAGAAGAGCAAGCAGGACGCCTTCGTGAAGGCGGTGAACGACAAGGTGATCTCCCGGCTCGACAAGAAGCACCGCAAGGTCGACACCTACGTCCGCGCGGGCGGCGCCTCCATCGACCCCAAGACCGGCAAGGTCGTGGCGATGTACGGCGGCATCGACTACGTCAAGCAGTACACCAACGGCGCGACCCGCGGTGACTTCCAGGTCGGCTCCACCTTCAAGCCGTTCGTGTTCACCTCCGCCGTGCAGAACGAGTCCGAGACCCAGGGCGGCGACCCCATCACGCCCAACACCTACTACGACGGCACCAACAGGCGCCCCGTGCAGGGGTGGAGCGGCGGCACCTACGCCCCCGAGAACGAGGACAGCGTCTCCTACGGCGACATCACCGTCCGCACCGCCACCGACAAGTCCGTGAACTCGGTGTACGCGCAGATGGCCGTGGACGTCGGCCCCGACAAGGTCAAGCAGACCGCGCTCGCCCTCGGCATCCCGTCCGACACCAAGGACCTCAACCCCTACCCGTCCATCGCGCTGGGCACCGCCACCGCCAGCGTGCTGGACATGACACAGGCGTACGCGACCCTCGCCAACCACGGCAAGCACGGCGTCTACACGATCGTCGAGTCGATCACCAAGGACGGCAAGGACGTCATGGACCTGCCGAAGAAGACCACCTCCCAGGCGGTCAGCCGGGAGGCCGCCGACACCACCACGTCGATCCTGCGGTCCGTCGTCCAGAACGGCACCGCCACCGCCGCGCAGGGCGCCGGCCGGCCCGCCGCCGGCAAGACCGGCACCGCCGAGGAGGACCGGGCCGCCTGGTTCGCCGGCTACACCCCCGACCTCGCCACGGTCGTCGCCGTGATGGGCCAGGACCCCGTCACCGCCCAGCACAAGTCGCTGTACGGCGCGATGGGCCTGCCCCGCGTCAACGGCGGCGGACCGCCCGCCGAGATCTGGGCCCAGTACACCAAGGCCGCCCTGAAGGGGAAGCCGGCCGCCGACTTCGACCTGCAGCTCCAGCCGGGCGCCGACGTGGTCCAGCAGCCGCCCAGCGCCTCCCCCACCCAGAAGCCGGACACGGGCGGCCAGGACGGCGGCACCGACAACGGCGGCCAGGACACCGGCGGCGCGACCACCGGCGGCACGGCCACACCGACCGACGGCGCCACGACCGGCGGCACCACCGGCGGGACCACGGGCGGCACGACCGGCGGAACCACCACCACCGGCGGCGGGACGACCACCACGGGCGGTACGACCGGCGGAACCACCACCACCGGCGGCACGACGACCGGCGGAACCACCGACGGCACGACGACCGGCGGCACGAACGGCGGCACGACCGGAACGGACACCGGCGCAACCACGGCGGGCCTGTTCACCACCAGCCGCAGGCAGTGACCGACGACAGACGGCGAAGGGGGCCGGTGACAACCGTCACCGGCCCCCTTCGCCGTTGTCCGTCCTACGTCTTCCTCTTCCTCTTCCTCTTCCTCAGAGGTAGAGCCCGGTCGAGTCCTCGGCTCCCTCGAAACGGTCGGCGGCCACGGCGTGCAGGTCACGCTCACGCATGAGCACGTACGCCACGCCCCGCACCTCCACCTCGGCCCGGTCCTCCGGGTCGAACAGGACCCGGTCGCCCGGCTCCACGGTGCGGACGTTCTGCCCGACGGCCACGACCTCGGCCCAGGCCAGCCGCCGCCCCACCGCCGCGGTGGCGGGGATCAGAATGCCCCCGCCCGACCGCCGCTCGCCCTCACCGGTCTCCTGCCGCACCAGCACACGGTCGTGCAGCATCCGGATGGGCAGCTTGTCGTGCTGGGTGCTCTGCTCGTTTCTCTTGGCGCTCACGCCGTCGAACCTACCTGTCCTTGCCGCGTCCGTGCGCCGGTGGGTCAGCCCTTGGTCAGCCCTTGCGCCGCCGGGTGCTCAGGGCGAACAGGCCCACGAGTCCGACGGCGACCAGGGCGACGGGCACGATCCGCTCGAGCCGGGGGGCGCCCTCCTCGTCCACGAACTTGGCCCGTACGTCGCTGACGACCCGGTTGACCTCCACGTAGGCCCGTCCGAGCGTGTGATCGACGTTGGCGGCCACCTTGGCCTTGGCGTCCCCGACGATCGTCTTCGGGTGCACCCGCACCCCGATCTCGTCGAGGGTCTCGGCCAGCACCTCGCGGCGGCGCTTGATGTCCGCCTCGATCTGCGCCGGCGTTCTCGTGTCCGACGTGTCCGCCACCGTACGGCCTCCGGAAGTCTGCTGATGCTGTCCAAGACAGTCTGTCAGCTCCGCGTGCCGCCGCACGGCCAGGACCCCCGGTTACGCTAGGTCGATGAGTGAGCGACTCCAGCCCGGGGACGTTGCCCCCGACTTCACCCTGCCCGACGCCGACGGCAACGAGGTGTCCCTGTCGGACCACAGGGGCCGCAAGGTCATCGTCTACTTCTACCCGGCCGCCCTGACCCCCGGCTGCACCAAGCAGGCCTGCGACTTCACGGACAACCTGGAGCTGCTGGCCGGCGCGGGCTACGACGTGATCGGCATCTCACCGGACGCCCCGGAGAAGCTGGCCCGCTTCCGCGAGAAGGAGAACCTGAAGGTCACCCTGCTCGCGGACCCCGAGAAGACCACCACCGAGGCCTACGGCGCCTACGGCGAGAAGAAGAACTACGGCAAGACCTACCTGGGCGTCATCCGCTCCACGATCGTCGTGGACGAGGAGGGCAAGGTGGAACGCGCCCTCTACAACGTCCGCGCCACCGGCCACGTCGCCAAGATCATCAAGGACCTGGGCATCTGACACCCGTCGACTGCCGCCGATCGGCCCGCGCCGGGATACCCGGCGCGGGCCGCTTCGCGTCACCGGGCGTGACCGTCCGACAACTGTTTCGTTACTCCGTACGAGGCCACGAACACGCGGCCGAGAACGGAGGGGGCTCGATGGGGGCCAGTGAGTACACCAGGGCGCGGCTGGAGGAGGCGGCCCGGGGCGCACGGACGCTGACGGAGGCGCTGGAGAGGCTGGGGGTGGATCCGCAGAGCTCGACGCGGCGGTACGTCCTGGGGCGGATGAGAAGACTGGGAGTGGACACGTCGCACTTCGAGCGCGAGGGAGTCAAGTGGACCCAGGAGATCCTTCAGGCCGCGGATCGCATCGAAAATCTGCGGTTGCTCTGCCCCAACTGCCACTCGACGACGGACAGCTACCGTGGGCGCGCGAAGGGGCGCGGCAAGCGGAGCGTCTCATGAGCAGCGACGAGCCACGCCGGGACCGATATTGCCGGGAAGCCAAGCCGCCCGCCGAGGAACTGCGACGCGCGGTCGAGGGAGCGAACTCCATCGCGGACGCGCTGCGCAGGCTGGGGCTGGAACCGTACAACGACACGCACCGCAGACGGCTTCGCGTATGGGTGACCGAAGACGCTCTCGACACCTCGCACTTCCTGGGCCAGGCGCATGGGCGAGGCAAGCCGGGCGTCGTGCCGCTACGGCGCGCCGCGGACATCCTGGTCCAGCACGACGGCAGCCGCCGCACGAGAACCCACCTGTTGCGCCGGGCGCTCCTGGAAGTGGGTGAACCGGAGGTCTGCGCCGAATGCGGGATCGGTCCGGAGTGGCTCGGCAGGCCCATGACGCTGGAGATCGATCACATCAACGGCGACTGGAGCGACGACCGACGGGAGAATCTGCGGTTGCTGTGTCCCAACTGCCATGCGATCACCGACACCTGGTGCCGAGGCGGAAACCGCGGCCGCACCCGTTCCCGGTAGCATGGGCGGGCACGCGGCCGTTGCTGAATGGTATAAGCAGAGGTTTTAGGTGCCTCGGGGCGTTTGCCCATGTGGGTTCGAATCCCATCGGCCGCACGTCAGAGAGGGGCCGTCGTAAGAGGCGGCCCCTCTTCTGTCTCTCAGCCCAGTAGATCCCGTATCACCGGTACCAGGGCGCGGAAGGCCTTGCCGCGGTGGCTGATCGCGTTCTTTTCTTCCGGGGTCAGCTGGGCGCAGGTGCGGGTTTCGCCGTCGGGCTGGAGGATCGGGTCGTAGCCGAAGCCGTTCGTGCCGGTGGGGGCGTGGCGGAGGGTGCCGCGGAGTTGGCCCTCGACCACGCGTTCGCGGCCGTCCGGGAGGGCGAGGGCGGCGGCGCAGGCGAAGTGGGCGGCGCGGTGGGCTTCGTCGATGTCGGCGAGCTGGGCGAGGAGGAGGTCCAGGTTGGCCTTGTCGTCGCCGTGGCGGCCGGACCAGCGCGCGGAGAAGATGCCGGGGGCGCCGCCGAGGACGTCGACGCAGAGGCCCGAGTCGTCGGCCACCGCGGGCAGGCCCGTCGCCTGGGCGAGGGCGTGGGCCTTGAGGAGGGCGTTCTCGGCGAAGGTGACGCCGGTTTCCTTGACGTCGGGCACGTCGGGGTAGGCCTCCGCGCCGATGAGGTCGTGGGGCAGGCCTGCTTCGGCGAGGATGGCCCTGAGTTCGGCGATCTTTCCGGCGTTGCGGGTGGCGAGGATCAGGCGGGTCATGTCCCTCAGTATCGCGGGCCCGGCGGTGTGGGTTCGCCGGGTTGCCGGGTTGCCGGGTCGCCGGGTCGCCCCGGTTACGAGGTGCAGACCTTGGTGAGTTCGCCGGCCGCGTCGGTGACCGGGCTGATGTCGGGGGTGCTGTCGCCGTCGCGGACGGCGGTGCGGACGTTCTGCACGGCCTTCTGCAGGTCGTCGACGGCCTTGTTGACGTCGGCGTTGTCGGTCTTGTCGCCGATCTTGTCGAGGTTCTTGTCGATGGAGGCGAGGGACTGGTCGAGCTGGGTGGGGTTGTCGGCGGCGTTCTCGACGGCCTGCTGGAGGTCGGTGACGCTGTCGGCGATGGCGTCCGCGGTCTGGACGCAGTCCAGCGCCTTGTTGACGGCGTCGCAGCCGGTGGTGAGTGCGGCGGTCAGCGCGACGGCCGCCGCCGTGGCGGCGACTGCGGCGGTGCGACGGCTGTGCCGGCGTCGGCTCGCGGCCATGCTGGGTGTCCCTCCGTGTCCAGGCCCGTAGGCCCCCCGTACTGGTCGGGCGCACGACGGTGTGTCGTGCGCCCGCAATCGTACGGACGCGCGGGCGGGCGTCGGGGGTTGCCCCCGGCGCCCGCTTTCCTTGGCGTTCCTTTTACCCGGTCCTTTTACCGGGTGCGCCCGTCACCTGTCGAGGACCGCGTCGAGGGTGGTGCGCTGGAGGGCGGCGAGTTCCGTGCAGCCGGCGACGGCGAGGTCGAGCAGGGCGTCGAGTTCGTCGCGGGCGAAGGGTTCGGCCTCGGCGGTGCCCTGGACCTCGACGAAGCGGCCGTCGCCGGTGCAGACGACGTTCATGTCGGTCTCGGCCTTGACGTCCTCCTCGTAGCAGAGGTCGAGGAGCGGGACGCCGCCGACGATGCCGACGGAGACGGCGGAGACGGTGCCGGTCAGCGGCTGGCGGCCGCCCTTGATGAGTTTCCTGCCCTGGGCCCAGGCGACGGCGTCGGCGAGGGCGACGTAGGCGCCGGTGATGGCGGCGGTGCGGGTGCCGCCGTCGGCCTGGAGGACGTCGCAGTCCAGGACGACGGTGTTCTCGCCGAGCGCCTTGTAGTCGATGACGGCGCGCAGGGAGCGGCCGATGAGGCGGCTGATCTCGTGGGTGCGGCCGCCGATCCGGCCCCGGACGGACTCGCGGTCGCCGCGGGTGTTGGTGGCGCGGGGCAGCATGGCGTACTCCGCGGTGACCCAGCCCTCGCCGCTGCCCTTGCGCCAGCGGGGGACTCCTTCGGTGACGGAGGCGGTGCAGAGGACCTTCGTGTCGCCGAAGGAGACGAGGACGGAGCCCTCGGCGTGCTTGCTCCAGCCGCGCTCGATGGTGACCGGGCGGAGCTGTCGGGGGGTACGGCCGTCGATTCGAGACATGGCGCTGAGCCTAGCCGTACCGGCGCGGAGGGCCCTCCCCCGGCGGGAAGGGCCCGGTCAGTGAAGCGCGGGGTTCACATCATGTCCTCGATCTCCGCCGCGATCGGGTCGGCGTCGGTGCCGATGACGACCTGGACGGCGGTTCCCATCCTGACGACGCCGTGGGCGCCGGCGGCCTTGAGGGCGGCCTCGTCGACCAGCGAGGCGTCGGACACCTCGGTGCGCAGCCGGGTGATGCAGCCCTCGATCTCCTCGATGTTGTCGATGCCGCCGAGCCCGGCGACGATCTTCTCAGCCTTGCTGGCCATGTCCTTCTCCCCTGATTCGAACCGCTTCGTGGACCGTTTGTGGCCCGTTTTGTGAAGCGTCTTGTGGACCGTTTTGTCGCAGTAACCTGCAGCCGGTTCCCGGTACTGGAATGTTGTGTTCCGGTTCCGGTTCCGGAGGGTTCCTCACGTCGCCTTCATCGTGCTACAACAGGTCTACACCACTGAGTGGTGTAGACCACCACCCGATGGAGGAAGTCTATGAGCACCGCCACCGCGCCGACGGCGGCCCCCTCGAAGAAGTGGGGATCGGGCCTGTTGCAGGGCCTGCAGAAGGTCGGCCGCAGTCTTCAGCTCCCGATCGCCGTGCTGCCCGCGGCGGGCATCCTGCTGCGGCTCGGCCAGGACGACGTGTTCGGCAAGGACGGCCTCGGCTGGAACAAGGTGGCGGCCGTGTTCGGCACCGCCGGCGACGCCGTCTTCAGCAACCTGCCGCTGCTGTTCTGCGTCGGCATCGCCATCGGTTTCGCCAAGAAGTCCGACGGGTCGACCGCGCTGGCGGCGCTGGTCGGCTTCCTGGTGTACAAGAACGTGCTGACCGCGTTCCCGATCACCGAGGCCAAGGTGACCAAGGGCGCGGACGTCGCCGCCACCTACAACGACCCCAAGGTCCTCGGCGGCATCATCATGGGTCTGATCGCCGCCGTCACCTGGCAGCGGTTCCACCGCACCAAGCTGCCCGACTGGCTGGGCTTCTTCAACGGCCGCCGCCTGGTCCCCATCCTGATGGCGTTCATCGGCACCGGCGTCGGCGTCGTGTTCGGCCTGGTGTGGGAGCCCGTCGGCGACGTCATCACGGACTTCGGCGAGTGGATGACGGGCCTCGGGTCCCTCGGCGCGGCCATCTTCGGCGCCATCAACCGGGCGCTGCTGCCGGTCGGCATGCACCAGTTCGTCAACACGGTGGCCTGGCAGGAGATCGGCTCCTTCAAGGACGGCTCCGGCGCGGTCTGGCACGGTGACCTGCCGCGGTTCTTCCACGGCGACCCGACCGCGGGCCAGTTCATGACCGGCTTCTTCCCGATCATGATGTTCGCGCTGCCGGCCGCCGCCCTGGCGATCACCCACTGCGCCCGTCCGGAGCGCCGCAAGGCCGTCGGCGGAATGATGCTGTCGCTGGCGCTGACGTCGTTCGTGACCGGCATCACCGAGCCGATCGAGTTCGCGTTCATGTTCATCGCGCCGCTGCTGTACGTCATCCACGCGCTGCTGACCGCGGTCTCCATGGCCGTCACCTGGGCGCTGGGCGTGCACCACGGCTTCAGCTTCTCGGCCGGCGCCATCGACTACTTCCTCAACTGGGGCCTGGCCACCAAACCCTGGCTGATCGTCCCGGTCGGCCTGGTGTTCGCGGCGGTCTACTACACGGTCTTCCGCTTCGCCATCACCAGGTTCGACCTGCCCACCCCGGGCCGCGAGCCCGAGGAGGAGGTCGAGGACCTCACGAAGGCGTGAGCCGAACAGCACGACGAAGGCCCCCGAGCGGCGATCTTGAGCTTGAACTTGAGCTCGAGTTCCAGCGCGAGGGGGCCTTCGCCGTGCCGTGCGCGTCGGATCCGGGCATCAGATTCGGGCGTCGGATCCGGGCGTCAGATTCGGGCGTCGGATCCGGGCGTCAGATCTCGTACGTCGTCCCGGGCGTCGCCAGTTCCACCGGGCCGTCGAAGACCGCGCGCGCGTCGGCCAGGTTGATCTGCGGGTCGGTCCACGGCGGGATGTGGGTGAGGACCAGGCGCCGGGCGCCCGCCCGGGCCGCCGACTCCCCGGCCTCGCGGCCGTTGAGGTGCAGGTCGGGGATGTCCTCCTTGCCGTGCGTGAAGGCGGCCTCGCACAGGAACAGGTCGCTGTCGCGGGCGAGTTCGTCCAGGACCCGGGTCACGCCGGTGTCGCCGGAGTACGTCAGGACCTTCCCGCCGTGCTCGATGCGGATGCCGTACGCCTCCACCGGGTGGGCGACGCGTTCCGTGTGCACCGTGAAGGGGCCGAGGTCGAACGTGGAGGGCTTGACCGTGTGGAAGTCGAAGACCTCGCTCATGGAGGAGGCGGTGGGGGTGTCCGCGTAGGCGGTGGTCAGCCGGTGTTCGGTGCCCTCGGGGCCGTAGACGGGGATCGGTTCGCAACGGCCGCCGTCGTGGCGGTAGTAGCGCGCGACGAAGTACGCGCACATGTCGATGCAGTGGTCGGCGTGCAGATGGCTGAGGAAGATCGCGTCGAGGTCGTAGAGACCGCAGTGGCGCTGCAACTCACCAAGGGCGCCGTTGCCCATGTCGAGAAGCAGCCGGAAGCCGTCGGCCTCGACGAGGTAGCTCGAGCAGGCCGATTCCGCGGACGGGAACGACCCCGAGCAGCCGACGACGGTGAGCTTCATGGAGCAGAAACCTCCGCTGGCGGGATGTGAAGACGGGGGTCGTGCGGTCCGTCGAGCGTAAGGCGCAAAACCCCCGGTCGCTCCTCCGGCAAGGGCTGTTGTGGGCGAACTCACCTGTGGTGTCACCGGTTCGGCTGGAAGCGGGGCGGACAGGGGGTGCGAGGCGGCGCGCGACGCCGGGTGCGCGCCGGTAACGTCGTCCTCATGGACACGTCCTGGTGGCCGGCTCTCGCCGCGGTGGTGCTCCTCGCGCTCGTCGCGACGCTCGTCGACGGGTGGGGGCGCGGGCGGCGGCCGGCCGGGCGGCGGCCCGCGGGACGGCGGACGCGCCCGCCGGGGCGTCCGGGCGCGCGGCCTCGGGTGCGGCCGAGGCCGGCGGAGATCTGGTGGGCGAACGTCCCGTTCGAGGACGGTCCGGGAGCGGGCAGGGCCGCGCGCGGCGCGGCGGGCGGCGCGAAGGGGCGGGACGGGCGGGCGAAGGACCGGCCCTGCCTGGTGCTGGTGGTGCACGGCGAGCGGGCGACCGTCGCGAAGATCACCAGCCGGTACCGCGACGAGCGGCCCGGAGTGATCGCGCTGCCGCCGGGCGCCGTGGGTGACGCCCGGAGACGCGCGAGCTTCCTGGAGACGGCCGAACTGCGCGAGGTGCCGGTGGGGGACTTCCGGCGCCGGGTCGGCGTGGTGGACCCGGTCCTGTGGGACCAGGTCCGTCATCTGGCCGGCTGAGCCTTCACCGAGGACCCCTCACCGAGGGCCCCTCACCGAGGACCCCTCACCGAGAGCCCCTGCCCCAGGGCTCACGCCCAGAGCTGGCCGTGCAGGGTCTCGATCGCCTCTTCGGTGGTGGCGGCCGTGTAGACGCCGGTGGAGAGGTACTTCCAGCCGCCGTCGGCCACCACGAAGACGATGTCGGCGTGCTCGCCGGCCTTCAGTGCCTTCTGGCCGACGCCGATCGCCGCGTGCAGCGCGGCGCCCGTGGAGACGCCCGCGAAGATGCCCTCCTGCTGGAGGAGTTCGCGGGTGCGGGTGACCGCGTCGGCGGAGCCGACCGAGAAGCGGGTGGTGAGGACGGAGGCGTCGTACAGCTCCGGGACGAAGCCCTCGTCGAGGTTGCGCAGGCCGTAGACCAGGTCGTCGTAGCGCGGCTCGGCGGCCACGATCTTGACGTCCGGCTTGTGCTCGCGCAGGTAGCGGCCGACGCCCATGAGGGTGCCGGTGGTGCCCAGGCCCGCCACGAAGTGGGTGATGGAGGGCAGGTCGGCGAAGATCTCCGGGCCGGTCGTGGCGTAGTGGGCGCCCGCGTTGTCCGGGTTGCCGTACTGGTAGAGCATGACCCAGTCGGGGTGCTCGGCGGCCAGTTCCTTGGCGACCCGCACGGCGGTGTTGGAGCCGCCCGCGGCCGGGGAGGAGATGATCGTCGCGCCCCACATGCCGAGCAGGTCCCGGCGCTCCTGCGAGGTGTTCTCGGGCATCACGCAGACCATGCGGTAGCCCTTGAGCTTGGCCGCCATGGCCAGGGAGATGCCGGTGTTGCCGGAGGTCGGCTCCAGGATGGTGCAGCCCGGGGTGAGCCGGCCCTCCTTCTCCGCCTGCTCGATCATGTACAGCGCGGGGCGGTCCTTGATCGAGCCGGTGGGGTTGCGGTCCTCCAGCTTGGCCCAGATGCGGACGTCGTCGGACGGCGACAGGCGCGGCAGGCGGACCAGGGGCGTGTTGCCCACCGCGGCGATCGGCGAGTCGTAGCGCATGTGGATCAGGCCATACCGCCGGCCACGGCCGGCAGGATCGTCACGTTGTCGCCGTCGGCGACCTTGGTGTTGATGCCGTCGAGGAAGCGCACGTCCTCGTCGTTGAGGTAGACGTTGACGAACCGGCGCAGCTCGCCGCCGTCGACGATCCGGGCCTGGATGCCGGTGTGCCGGGTCTCGAGGTCGGCGAAGAGCTCGGCGAGGGTGTCTCCCTGGCCCTCCACCGCCTTCTGACCGTCGGTGTACTGGCGGAGGATGGTGGGGATGCGGACCTCGATGGCCATGGTTGCGGGCTCCTGTCGGATGGTGTTCGGGTCGGTGGGCGCGCGGCAGCGCTGTACAGCAGGTCGTGCGTGTGTGAGGCGCCGCGGCTCACGGCCGTACGGCGGCAGGGCAGCGTCAACAGATGGCGCTGGCGAGCCTGCACAGGTCGACGTGCAGCCGCGCCACGAGCAGCATGCCCGGCGTCTTTTCGCTCACGTCATGGGAAACCATGGACTCATCGTATCGATTCCCCTCCGGGCACCCCGAGTGTGATCTCAGATTGCGGACGGAATTCATCCGGAGTTTGAGATCGGGAGGTCACTAGGCCTCCACCACCTTGACTTCCTCTTCCGTGATCTTCCCTTCCACGATGCGGAAGGAGCGGAACTGGAACTCGCCGGCGCCGTCGGTGTCCGCCGTGGAGACCAGGACGTAGTGGGCGCCGGGTTCGTTGGCGTAGGAGATGTCGGTGCGGGAGGGGTAGGCCTCGGTCGCGGTGTGGGAGTGGTAGATGATCACCGGCTCCTCGTCGCGGTCGTCCATCTCGCGGTAGAGCTTCAGCAGGTCGTGCGAGTCGAACTCGTAGAACGTGGGCGAGCGGGCCGCGTTCAGCATCGGGACGAAGCGCTCGGGGCGGCCGCTGCCCACCGGGCCCGCGACGACGCCGCACGCCTCGTCGGGGTGGTCCTCGCGCGCGTGGGCGACGATCTGGTCGTACAGGGCCTGGGTGATGGTCAGCATGGTGGCCAGGATAAGCAGAGGGCCGCCGCGTACCGGAGGGTGGTACGGGGCGGCCCATATGCCGGACGGTTTGGCGCCGGTGCGGTGGCCTGGCGGGTCAGCCCACCTTCTCCAGGGCCGGCTCGCCGCGCTCGGCGAGCCGCGGGTTGCGGTTCCTGAGCACCGCCCAGCCGACGCCGAGGGCGGCGGCCCAGCCGGCCATCACGTACAGGCAGACGCGGGAGTCGGCGTCGTAGGCGATCAGGCCGGTGACGAAGAGCAGGAAGACGATGGCGATCCAGCTGCACACCGAGCCGCCCGGGGCGGGGAAGGCGGAGGCGGGCAGCCGGCCCGCGACGACCGCGCGGCGGTAGCGGACGTGGCTGATCAGGATCATCAGCCAGGTCCAGATGCCGGCCGCGGTGGCCACCGAGGTGACGTAGCCGAACGCCTTCTCCGGGACGACGTAGTTCAGGACCACGCCGATGCCCATGAACAGGACGGAGACGGTGATGCCGAGCGCCGGGGCCTTGGCGGCGGACAGCCGCTGGAAGCCCTTGGGCGCCTCGCCGTTGTCGGCCAGGGTGCGCAGCATGCGGCCGGTGGAGTACATGCCGGAGTTGCAGGAGGACAGGGCGGCGGTCAGCACGACGAAGTTGACGATGCCGGCGCCCGCCGGGATGCCGATCTTCGCGAAGGCGGCGACGAAGGGGCTCACGCCCGGCGCGAACTCGGTCCACTTCACCACGCACAGGATGACGGCGAGGGCGCCGACGTAGAACAGCGCGATGCGCCAGGGCAGCGTGTTGATGGCCTTGGGCAGGGTCTTCTCGGGGTTCTCCGACTCGCCGGCGGTGACGCCGACCAGTTCGACGGCGAGGTAGGCGAACATCACGCCCTGCAACGTCATCAGGGACGAGCCGATGCCCTTGGGGAAGAAGCCGTCGAAGGCCCAGAGGTTGGAGACCGCGGCGGTGTCGCCGGCCGAGCTGACGCCGAAGGTGAGCACGCCGAGGCCGATGACGATCATGCCGATGAGGGCGGTGACCTTGACCATCGAGAACCAGAACTCGAGCTCGCCGAAGACCTTCACCGAGATGAGGTTGACCCCGAAGAGGATCACCAGGAAGACCAGGGCGGTCACCCACTGCGGCACGGCCGGGAACCAGTAGTGGACGTAGATCGCGGTGGCCGTCAGCTCCGACATGCCGGTGACGACCCACATCAGCCAGTAGGTCCAGCCGGTGAAGTAGCCGAAGAACGGGCCGAGGAATTCGCGCGAGTATTCGGCGAAGGAGCCCGAGACCGGGCGGTACAGCAGCAGTTCGCCGAGCGCTCGCATGATGAAGAAGACGATGGCGCCGGCGAGGGCGTACATCAGGATGAGGCTGGGGCCGGCCTTGGCGATGTTCGCTCCGGCCATCAGGAACAGTCCGACGCCGATGGCGCCGCCGATGGCGATCATCTGGACCTGGCGGCTGCCGAGTCCGCGCTCGTACCCCTCTTCGGAGGTGTTCTCCGTGTCGACCTGGGCGGAGGTCATGTGTCGTGCGCCTTTCTCCATGCCGAGCCCGGCCTCTCGTCGGCCGCGGACCGGCTCTCGATCCCCCCGGATGAATGGAGTTGAGCGGGCCTCGCAGCCCGCTCGTGCCTGGCCGGCGGTCGTCGGCTCGGTGGCGCACCCGGCGAACGTGGGTGGTGTTCGCCGGGCGGTCGTGAAGATTTATCACGGCCGCAATGGTCGTCATCGGCGCGGAAAGTGAGACACGCCACGGGGAGAAGCGGACAAAGAACACCCGTCAGGCGCATACCCGGCCGCCGCGGTGATGTGATCGTTATCCCGATTTGAGCGTCGTCTGAGCGAACGCCGGGCCGCCGCCGGTGCGGGCGGGTCAGGGCATGAGGGTGGCGACGAGGGTCTCCTGGAGGCCGCCCAGCCACAGGTAGGCCATCACCATCGGCTTGCGCGGGTCGTCGTCGGGCAGGCCGTAGAGGGCGTCGGTGTCGTCCTCGTCGGTGATCTCCAGCCGGGCGCCGATCGCCAGGCGCAGGTCGTTGAGGGCGCCCAGCCACTGCCGGGACTCCCCGGCCGACAGCTTCAGCACCGCCCCGCCGCCGGCCGGCGCCAGCGCGTCCAGCGAGCGGACCACCGCGAGGGCGTTCTCCCGCTTGCCGGCGCGCAGGTCGTTCTCGGTGTAGCGGCGGAACTCGGCGGAGTGCGCCCGCCGTTCCTCCGCCTCGGCCGCCGTGCCGGGGGCCTGTTCCGGGTCGCTGTAGGCGTCGGGGAACAGCCGTTTGAGGACGGGGTCCTTCGGCGGTTCGCTGGGGCCGTCGGCGAACAGCCCGGCGAGCGGGTCGGCGGGGGCGTCCTCGGCGGGGCCGGGGCCGATCAGCTCCAGGAGCTGGACGGCCAGCGACCGGATGATGGAGATCTCGACGTCGTCGAGGGCGACGGCCGCGCCGCCGCCGGGGAGCGGTTCGAAGTGTCCGGGCATGAAGGCGATTCGCTACTTCCGGTCCTGCGGGCGGGGGCGGGTCGTGTCCGGTCCTGCGGCCGGCGGGCGGGCCGTTTCGGGTCCTGCGGCCCGGGGGGCCGTTTCGGGTCCTGCGGCCCGGGGGGCTTTTTCGGGTCCTGCGGCCCGTAGGCGGGTCATTTCCGGTCCTGCGGTCCGGGGGCGGGTCATTTCCGGTCCTGCTGGAGGGTGGCCCACAGGCCGTAGCCGTGCATGGCCTGCACGTCGCGTTCCATCTCCTCGCGCGTGCCGCTGGAGACGACCGCCCGGCCCTTGTGGTGGACGTCGAGCATGAGCTTGGTGGCCTTGTCCTTGCTGTAGCCGAAGTACGTCTGGAAGACGTACGTCACGTAGCTCATCAGGTTGACCGGGTCGTTGTGGACGATCGTGACCCAGGGGACGTCGGGCTCGGGTACGGCGAATACCTCCTCCGCCGATTCGGTGCGTTCGATCTCTACGGGAGCGGGTGACGTCACAAGGCCCATGCTGCCACCCGAGGGGGGTGGTCGCACAAACGGCCCGGAGCCGCACCACGAAAATCGTCAAACTGACGAAATGGGGGTACCATCGCCTGCCATGAACACAGCGGACCTTGGGCTGCCGGTGGACGTCCCGTCGACGGCGCTCTTCACGGACCACTACGAGCTGACGATGCTGCAGGCCGCCCTGGAGGCGGGCACCGCCGGACGGCGGTCGGTGTTCGAGATCTTCACCCGGCGGCTGCCCGAGGGGCGGCGCTACGGCGTCGTGGCGGGCACCGGACGCGTACTGGACGCCGTCGAGAACTTCCGCTTCGACGCGGGCGTCCTCGGCTTCCTGCGGGAGCGGCGGATCGTCGACGAGGAGACGCTGCAGTGGCTCGCCGGCTACCGCTTCTCCGGCGACATCTGGGGCTACCCCGAGGGGGAGGTGTACTTCCCGGGCTCGCCGGTGCTGCGGGTGGAGGGCTCCTTCGCCGAGTGCGTGCTGCTGGAGACCGTGATCCTGTCCATCCTCAACCACGACTCCGCGATCGCCGCGGCCGCCTCCCGCATGGCCTCGGCGGCGGGCGACCGGCCGCTGATCGAGATGGGCGCCCGCCGCACCCACGAGCTGGCGGCCGTCGCGGCCTCCCGCGCCGCCTACATAGGCGGTTTCGCCTCCACCTCCGACCTGGCGGCCGGCTTCCGCTACGGCATCCCGACCGTGGGCACCTCCGCGCACGCCTTCACCCTCCTGCACGACAGCGAGCGGGACGCCTTCCGCGCCCAGGTCGTCTCGCTGGGCCGGGGCACGACGCTGCTCGTCGACACCTACGACGTCGCCGAGGCCGTCCGCACGGCCGTCGAGATCGCCGGGCCCGAGCTGGGCGCGGTGCGTATCGACTCCGGCGACCTGCTCCTGGTCGCGCACCGGGTGCGGCAGCAGCTGGACGCCCTGGGCGCCCGGGACACGAAGATCGTCGTGACCTCGGACCTGGACGAGTACGCCATCGCCTCGCTGGCGGCCGCGCCGGTGGACGCCTACGGCGTCGGCACCCAGCTGGTGACCGGGTCCGGGCACCCGACGGCGTCGATGGTCTACAAGCTGGTCGCCCGCGCCGAGTCCGACGACCCGAGGGCGCCGCTGGTGCCGGTGGCGAAGCGGTCCAGCGGCGGCAAGACGTCGGTCGGGGGCCGCAAGTGGGCCGCGCGGCGGCTGGACGCGGACGGGGTCGCCGAGGCCGAGGTCGTCGGCACCGGGCCGGTCCCGGCCGAGCTGGCCGACCGGCAGCTGCTGGTGGAGCTGATAAAGGGCGGTGCGGTGGTCGCCCGCGAGCCGCTGGACGTGGTGCGCGACCGGCACGCGGCGGCGCGGGGCGGGCTGCCGCTGTCGGCGACCCAGCTCTCCCGCGGAGAGGCCGTCATCCCGACGGAGTACGTCCATCCGCGCTGAGGTCCCGGGGCGGCCGGCGGGACGCGCGGTCACGTTCCGCGACGCCCCCCTCCCGCCCCGCCCCCGAAGTCTCTAGGCTCGGAAGTCCAACGGCCGGGCCCGCACCCCTACCCGACCCTCAGGCCCTGCCGTTCGAAAGCCCTGCGTCGCGGGCCCTGGCACGCGCATCTGCCGCGTTGTCGTCGGTCCCCGACTCCCCCACGCTCGGCTGCGCTCGCGCGGGGGGACCCCCATCGCGTCGACTCCCTCCTCCGCCTCGCAACTGCACGCACCAGACCCCGCTCGGGTAGGCCGCAAGAAGCCGCACCTCACAGCCGGCCTGATCCGAACGACAGGCCCTAGCCGAAGGACACACCACCATGCGCCGCGCCTTGATCGTCGTAGACGTGCAGAACGACTTCTGCGAGGGGGGCAGCCTCGCGGTGTCCGGGGGTGCCGACGTGGCCGCCGCCGTGACCGAGCTGATCGGGCAGGCGGCCGGCTCCGGCTACCAGCACGTGGTGGCCACCCGGGACCACCACATCGCGCCCGGCGGCCACTTCGCCGACAACCCCGACTTCGTCCGCTCCTGGCCCGCCCACTGCGTCGCCGGGACGGAGGGGGTCGGCTTCCACCCGAACTTCGCGCCCGCCGTCGCCTCCGGTGCCATCGACGCCGTCTTCGACAAGGGCGCCTACGCGGCGGCCTACAGCGGCTTCGAGGGGACCGACGAGAACGGCGTGAAGCTGGCCGACTGGCTGCGGGCCAGGGAGGTCGGCGAGGTGGACGTGGTGGGCATCGCGACGGACCACTGCGTGCGGGCCACCGCCCTGGACGCCGTGCGGGAGGGCTTCCGCACGCAGGTCCTCCTCGACCTGACCGCCGGGGTGGCCGCGAAGACCACCGAGCGGGCGGTCGAGGAGATGCGCGAGGCGGGCGTGGAGCTGACCGGCAAGCCCGTGGTCTCCGCCTGACCTGGGCGCTCGCCCGAACAACCGAAGATCCCGAATTTGATCACCAAGCCTTCACCCCGTGCCTGCGTTGTGTAATGTTCACGCCAAGGGGGGATGAAGAGCTCCCCTTGTGTGCCCCCTGACCCGGGGCACACGTCGTCTTTCTCGGGGAGTCAAATCGATGTCGGAACCGCCGCGCCGTCGCAGATCCAGCGTCCTCACACGAGTCGTCCCGGTCTTCCTGATCTGCGTCGCCTTCGTCGCGGTACACCTCACCACCGCGACGCCGGCCCAGGCCTACCACCACCTGTGCGGGAAGTTCTACGGGGTCAGCGGCAACGACCCCATCTCGTACCGCTACTACGACATCGGCACCTCGTACTACAACGCCTTCAACAGCGCCCAAGGACGCTGGGACGCCACCAGCGCGACCGGCTACTTCCGGTACGAGAAGAGCAACGGCGACCCCGAGATCGAGGTCCGCGACAGGTCCTACAGCTGGAGCGACTGGGCGCGCACCTCGTGGCAGGGCTGCACCTTCGGCTATTGGTCGTACGACGAGGTCTACATCGCCTTCAACACCCGCACCATGGGCGGCCTCACCGCGCGGGAGAAGAAGATCGTCGCCGAGCACGAGCTGGGCCACGCCTACGGACTCGATCACGAGTACTACACGTGCGCGAACCCCGGCCCGGCCGTCATGCGTCAGGGTGAGGGGAAGTTCGGATGCGGTAGCGACGGGCCCTGGTACGACGACGTCCAGGGCGTCAAGGCCAAGTACTGAGCGACGCGGAGGACAGTTGTGAAGAAGAGCATGCGTTTTTCCGTCGCTGCCGGCGTTGCCCTCGCCTGCCTCACGGCCTGCTCGGGCCCCGGCTCGTCCGCCGAGGGCGGCGACGGCCGGCTCCACGCGGACGCGGACTACACCCAGTACGCCAGCGCCGAGGAGGTCACCACAGCCGCGGACATCGCCATCACCGGCCCGATCCTGAGCGTGCAGACCAAGGAGTGCGACGAGGGCGGCGAACCCACGACCGAGCCGACCGTCGACCCGACCGACCCTGACAGCACCGACCCCAGCCCCGATCCGTCTGCCACCAGCTCACCCGCCCCGACGTCGACGCCGTCCGGGGTCGCCGGCGACGGCCCAGGAGACCCCACCTGTATGCCGATGGTCTTCCTGAAGGTGCGCGTCAGCACAATGATGAAGCGCGGCTTCGGAGTCGACGAAGGCGACGAGATCGCCGTCGGCAACATCGACACGGACGCCGTGTCGATGGAGGGGACCACGCCGCTCACCGTCGGCAAGCAGTACGCCCTCTACCTCACCCAGCTGGCCGCGGGCGACCACCCCGGCATCACCTCGGTGCCCGAGTTCTGGATCCCGGTCGGCGGCAACCAGGGCATCTTCGTTCTCGCCAAGGGCAGCGTCCAGCCGGCCTCGGCCAACATCGTGGCGCTGACCGCGGCGGACGCCGAAAAGGTCGACGCGAACTCGGATGCGCCCTCGCGGCGCCCGTCGTTCACCGTCAAGGGGCTCAGGAAGGCCGCCGCGGTGGCCGCCGCCAAGGAGCGCGCCGTGTCCCACAAGAACAGGAAGAAGTGACCGCGGTACCCGCCGCACAGGAGGCCCGCGCCGTGCGTACGGCGCGGGCCTCCGTGCGTCAGGTCCGGGCCGCCGGGCGGCTCAGCAGCGCCCTGATCGGGTGCCACAGCTCCTGGACCGGGCCCGGGGCGACACCGTTGTCAGGGGCCGTGCGCCATATCAGGCCGTCCGGATGGTGCAGGACCGCGGTGATCTCGTCGGGGGTCGGCGGGGCCGCGTTGCCCCGCAGGTAGACCGCCCGCATGCCGAGATTGCGCAGCCTGGTCAGGGCGCGTGCGCGGTTGCGGGCGTGGACGAGGACACGGACCGGGCCCGTCCCGTCGGCGGTGGGGCTGGGCAGGTTCAGCGCCACCACCACGCTGCCGGTCGGCAGCTTGGCGAAACCTCCTGTGGCCATGCGGTCATACCCCCGTGCGCTTCGGTGTCAATAAGCGAGTCACAGGACGCACCTAAACACGATCGGCGGCGACCCGCCAGGGGGTCACCGCCGATACGCCTTTGAACTGCGGAAATGCCGACTACTTCACCGCGGGGCCGACCTCGAGCGAGATCGTCGAGCCGCTCAGCGGCTCCTGGACGATCCTGATCTTGGTGTTGGTGTCAGTGATCTTGACGCCCGCGGCCGGGTTCGACTCGTCGTAGTAGGTGTGCTTGTGGTCGTTGAAGACCGGCACGCCCCGCAGCGACGGGATCTTCGTCGCGACGTCCGCCTTGTGCAGCGTGATGCCGTCCGTGCGGTACCAGCTGAACGGCGAGTCGTAGGCCTGGATGCGGTTGCGCATCAGCGTGCCGTCGGACCACTTCAGCGCCGTCGGGTGCGAGTCGATCGGGAGGATCAGGCCGGTGCCCGGGTGGTCGCCGGTGTTGTTGTCCGGCTGGGAGGTGTCCCACTTCCAGATCAACAGACCGTTCTGGTAGGGGTAGTGCTCCACCCAGTCCGGACGGGACGTCAAGAAGCCGAAGTTGTACGGGCCGACCTTCAGGGTCTTGTCGTAGGACACGTACTGGCGGTTCTCCGCGATGTAGTACTGGGCGTAGTCGTCCGTGATGGAGGCGCCGATGCGGGAGAAGCCGTTCGCCGTCCAGGCCGCGTCGGCGGACTCGGCGTCGTCCGAGAAGACGGCGGCACCGTCGGCGGTGACCGTGATCTCGTCCGCCGCGAAGCCCTTCAACGCCACGCCGCCGTCGGTCTGGTAGCGGAAGCGCAGGTCGATCTTCTTGCCCGCGTAGGCGTCCAGCGGGTACGCGAGCTTCGCGTAGGCGTCGACCGAGCCGGTGAGCGCGGGCTTGTCGCTGCCGTCACGCGGGATCGGCCGGCCGTCCACGGTGCCGTCCAGGGCGGTCCAGTTGGCGCCGCCGTCGGTCGAGACCTCGGTGTAGAGGTAGTCGTAGTCGGCCTCGATGTCGTACCAGCCGTCGAGGGTCAGCGCCGCCGACGTCTTGCCGGTGAGGTCCACGGAACGGGTCAGCGTGTTCCGCAGGTCGTTGCCGCTGCCGCTCCACCACTGGCTCGCGCCCTGGGCCGGGGCGACGACCTCGGTGGTGACCTCCTTGCGCGGCAGCTCGACCACGAGCGCCTGCGCGTTCTTCGTGTTGTACTCGGCGACGCCCAGCTTGTGCGTGGAGCGGGTGGCCGCCTGCGCCACGTCGTAGTCGAGCCAGCCGAGCTGGAGCTTGTCCCAGGCGTTCATGTCGCCGGGCAGGTTGCCGATGGCGTTCTTGCCGGTGCCGAGCCAGGAACCGGACGACATCAGGGTCCAGAAACCGGTGGAGTTCTCGCCGCCGTTGGTGTCGTACTCGTCCGGCAGGCCGAGGTCGTGGCCGTACTCGTGGGCGAAGACGCCCAGGCCGCCGTTCTCCGGCTGGATGGTGTAGTCGCCGACCCAGATGCCCGTGTCGCCGATCTGCGTGCCGCCGAGCTTGTTGTCCTCGGGGCCGGTGGCGCCGGCGTCGGTGCCGAAGGCGTACCAGCGGTGCGCCCAGATGGCGTCCTCGCCCTGCGCGCCGCCGCCGGCGGACTCGTCCTCGCCGGCGTGCACGATCTGGAAGTGGTCGATGTAGCCGTCGGGCTCGTTGAAGTCGCCGTCGCCGTCGTGGTCGTAGCGGTCCCACTGGTCGAACTCGGCGAGTTCGGCGCGGATCTGGGCGGCGGTCTCGCCGGCCGCCTCACGCTCGGCGACCCAGGCGGTGACACCGTCGCGCACGGCGTACCAGGCGCAGTTGCCGCAGCTGTTGGAGCCGTAACGGGCCTCGTTGTACGGGACCTTGACCCAGTCGGTGACCTCGCCGTCGACCGAGTAGCGGCCCGAGGACTGCTTCTCGTAGTACTTCTTCAGCGATTCGACGCCGTCGCCGGTGCCGAAGTAGAGGTCCTGGTAGTGCTG
This sequence comes from Streptomyces sp. NPDC020490, assembly GCF_044335305.1. NCBI lineage: Bacteria > Bacillati > Actinomycetota > Actinomycetes > Kitasatosporales > Streptomycetaceae > Streptomyces > Streptomyces sp. NPDC020490. Next base: position 36,784 of record NZ_JBIRUY010000025.1, read on the forward strand.
CTGGTTGTAATCGGCCTGCCACTCGGTCGAGTTGTCCTTGGTGCGGTCGGGCGCGGCTATCTGGTTGTGCGCCGGGCCGGCCGTGCCGCCGTAGGTGCTGTCGACCTGGTCACCGAACTCGACCAGGATCGTGAAGATCTTGTCGGTCTTCTCGCGGCCGAGTTCGACGTACTTGCTGTCGCCCTTCTTGCTCTTGAGCTGGACGACCTGCGAACCGTTGCGGTCCTTGACCTGGGCCTTGCCGGAGATGACCTGGTCGAGGGCCTCCTGCCGCTGGGCGTCCTGGGTCTTGGACAGCGGGCCGTCGAGGTCGTGCTGCTCCATGCTCCTGGCCGCCGCCGGGTCGTGCCGGTCGACGGTGGCGCCCGCGGCCTTGTCGGCCTGCGCCACGGCGGACGTCGAGAACGTGGCGGTCGCCGCCGCGAGCGCGACACCGACCGCGGCCGCTCTGAACGTCCATGATCTGTGGGTCACTTGAGTTCCTCCCCCGCGTCCGGGACACGCGCGGAAGGTGGTCCCGGACAGGGGAGAGCCGCGCGCGTGGGGTACGCGTGTTGTCAAGTGACGTCATTTGACTAGAGGTTGGTAAGAAAAAACAGACCTTGACTTGGACAGGTCAACTGCACTATGCGGACCTGAAGTTCGCTTTACGAACGCTCGCTCGACCGTCCGACAGGCGCGCGAGTCCGTCCACTTGGTGGACGTCATGACTCCGTGCGCCCCCCGTGCATCCGCACTGTTGGTTAGGTCACGCTTACTCTTCGTTCCACTCGGGCATGCACGCGGTTAGAGTCGACTGCGGAACGCCCTGAATACGGCGGAAAGCCAGGCCGACACCCCCGTGGACCCCCACTTCCGAGGACACGATTGCCATGCCTCGTCCGACCGTCGCACAACTCGCCTACGGTTCGTGCACCGTGATCTTCTCGACGCTCGCCATGCTGCTGCTGTCCGGGACGAGTTCGGTCACGGGCATCGCGGTCATCGCCGTCTCGGCGATCGCGCTGGGGCTCCTCGTCGCCCTGACGGTCGCGCCGTCCAGGCCCAGGACCGTACCGGCGCCCGAACCCGCGGCGCGGGCCGAGAGCCGGGCCGAGCAGCAGGCGGGGCAGCCGGTGCCGGTCGCGGCCTCCGGCCGGTCGGCTTCCGCCTGACACCCGGCAGCCGTCCCTGATCCGCGTCAGCCGGCGGTGCTGACCACCACCGTCTTGGCCGCCTTGTCGTGCAGGCCCTGCTTGTAGGGCTTGTCGAAGAAGCTCCAGCCGCCCGAGATCGCGGTCCAGACGCAGGCACAGCAGAACGCGAACGGGATCCACAGCACCGCCGCGCGGATCAGGGACGTCTGCACCGACGGCGTGGCGCCGTCGGCGAGGTTGGCCACCCGCATCTTCAGCCACTTCTTGCCGAGCGTCTGGCCCGACCTGCTGATCATGAAGGTGTCGTAGCCCATGTAGAGCACGGCGGCGACCAGGGCCTGCGCGAACGACTTGGCGGACTGCACTTCGGCCGCCGCGACGGTGTACTGGTGCGTGCCGATCGCCCAGGTGATCAGCCAGACCACGATGCCGACGAGGATCATGTCGATGATCCGGGCCAGCGTGCGCCGGCCGCTGTCGGCGAGCGGGGGCATGCCGGCCAGCGGATCACCGGGGTACGGGCCACCGCCGGGAGGCCCGCCGCCGTACGGGCCGCCGCCCGGAGGACCCCCGGGAGGCCCGCCGCCGTACGGGCCGCCGCCGTGGGGAGGCGGCTGGTCGCCGCCGCCGTGCGGGGCGTCGTACGGGGAGCCCGAGCCCGCCCCGGGCTCTCCGGACGGAGGCTGCTTCCTGAACGGATCGTCATCCGGTTGCCGGCCGGAGCCGGGGGGCGGTTCGGTGCTCATGGCCCGAGTCGACCGCGAACGCCCGTCGTCCGCATCCGGCGAGCGGCCGTCCGGAGTACGGGATCCGGGCGTCCGTTCGACGAACGCGGTCGGCGTGCGCGGTCAGCCCGCCACGAACGTGTGCGCGGCCTTGTCGTGCCAGCACTGGCGCCACGGACGGTCGAACAGGCACCACAGGACGCCCACGACCCCGATCACCAGGACGCCGGGCACGCTGTAGACGAGCCAGCGGCGCAGCGCAGCGCCGAAGGACGGGGGCTCGTGCGCCTCGATGTCGCGCACCTCCAGGCCCAGCAGCTTCTTGCCCAGCGTGCGGCCCCACTTGGCGGTGGGCAGCGCCTCGTACAGGACGCCGGTCAGGAGCAGCACGGCGAGGACGGCGCCGAGGCAGGCCGACGTCGTCCCGTCGAGCAGCCAGACGGTGACGGTCTGTCCGGACAGCTTGGCCGCGTCGATCTTCTCGTCGACGTGGTCGAGCGCCCTGGTGCCGAGGGGTACGGCGGCCACGGCGGTGACGCCCGCGACCACGAGGGTGTCCAGCAGCCGGGCGACGAGCCGCTTGCCGAGGCCCGCGGGGCGGGCGGCGGCCTGACGCCGGGCGGCGGCCTGGAACACGTCCTCGACCGGCGGCTTCCAGGGCGCCACGGGCCGCTCGTCGCCGGTGGTCCCGGCGAGCCGGTGCACCTGCTGCGCCCAGGACGGCTGCCCGCCACCGGGCCCCGCGGTCACCGGGGCGGGGGCAGGAGCGGGGGCGGGAGCGGGAATGGGGGCGGGGGAAGGGACCGGGGCGGCGGGGGTGGGAGCGGGCTGCGCCGCGGGCGGCTGAGCGGCCGCCGTAGGGACCTGCTGGGGGCCGGAAGGGGCGGCCGGAGACGGTGTCACGGGCGCCGGGGCCGAGGGGGCCGCAGGGGGCACGGGAGCCGCCGGGGCAGCGGGCGCCGGAGCCCCGGGAGCCGCCTGTGCCGCGGCCGCCCGCTCGGCGGCGGCCTTGCCGGCGCCGAAGCCGGGACCCGAGCCCTGCCGCTGCGCGCGCGGGGACGACGTACGGAAGATCATGGTGCCGTCGTCGCCGGCAGGACCGACCGGCCCCTGGGCGCCGGGAGCGGCAGGCCCCGCGGAAGGCGCCGCCCCCACGCCGGGGCCCCCGGGCGTGCCCGCCCCGTGGGGGCTTCCCTGGGGCGTCCCGGTCGGGCGGCGGAAGACGAACGTGCCGTCCGAGGACACCTCACCGGCGGCGTGCTGCCCGGCAGGCGCCTGCCCGGAGGCCTCGTCCGTCGGCGGGATCGTCGCCGCGCGGTCCGCGGAGGCGGAAAGCCCGGCCGGCTGGGACTGGGGCCCGGCGGGCTGGGGTGCGGGCCCGGCGGGCCGGGGCACGGGCCCCGCGGGCCGGGGCACGGGCCCGGCGGGCAGGCGCGGGTCGGCGCCCTGCGGAGCGCCCCAGGAGACCCGTCGGTCCTGGCCGCCGCCGAAGCCGGTCTGGTGCGAGCGGTCGGCGCCCCACGCGGAGGCGGGTTCGGGACGGCTGCCGTGCCCCGCGTCGGCCGGGGACGCCTGCGGCTGGGGGTCCTCGTCGAAGAAGTGCGGGCCGGTCTCCTCGACCGGGGCGGGCGCCGGGCCCGCGCCGGGCGGCGGGACGAGCCGCTCGCCGTCCGTCGGCGCCGGACGGCTGGTGCCCGGCACCCAGGCGGCACCGTTCCAGTACCGGACGTATCCAGGAATGGACGGGTCCGGGTAATACCCTTCGCGGGGCCTGTCGTCACCGGGTGCCGGCGTTGGGGCGCTCATGTCCGTCGTCCCGTATCTGCTCGGGGGTGGGTATGGGGGGCTCCACATCTACCAGACCGGCCGCCCCGGCACGGCAAATCCCGCCGGACCCACCACTTTCCGGGCAATGACAGGCACCGGGTTCGCACGTTTCGTAAAAAAATCCGTCCGACTCGCGTAAGGAATGACTGTCACCCCCCTCTCACCCGTACGGGCTCGCCCATCGGGCCCCGTACACCTGCCCGAGAGAGGAACGCACGCCATGCGCCACACCGTGGTGGAACGCGAACTGGAACTGAGGCTGATCCTTTCGCCGGAGCGCAGCATTCCGGTCCCGGCCAGGCTCGGCTACCGCACCGACGACCCGTACGCCGTCCATGTCAGTTTTCACGTCGGCTCCGAGCATCAGGTGGACTGGACGTTCTCCCGTGACCTGCTGGTGGAGGGGGTGTTCCGGCCGTGCGGGCACGGGGACGTGCGGGTGTGGCCGAGCAAGGCCGACGGGCGCGGCGTCGTGCTGGTGGCGCTGGACTCCCCCGCCGGCGACGCCCTGCTCCAGGCGCCGGCCGGCATCGTGTCCGCCTGGCTGGAGCGGACGCTGCGGGCGGTGCCCCCGGGGACGGAGGCGGACCAGCTCGGCCTCGACGACGCGCTCGACGAGCTGCTCGCCCGGTGACGGACCGCGGGCGTCAGAAGAGCTTGCCCGGATTCAGGATGCCCAGCGGGTCGAAGACCTGCTTGATCTGCCGCTGCATCTCCAGCCCCACCGGGCCGATCTCGCGCGCCAGCCACTCCTTCTTCAGCACGCCCACGCCGTGCTCGCCGGTGATCGTGCCGCCCAGTTCCAGGCCGAGGGCCATGATTTCGTCGAAGGACTCACGGGCGCGCCGGCACTCGTCGGCGTCCTGCGCGTCGAAGCAGACCGTCGGGTGGGTGTTGCCGTCGCCGGCGTGGGCGACGACGCCGATGGTCAGTCCGTGCTTGCCGGCGATCCGCTCGACCCCGTCGATCAGGTCGCCGAGCCGGGAGCGGGGCACGCACACGTCGTCGATCATCGTCGTGCCCCTGACCGCGTCCAGCGCGGGGAGCGACAGCCGCCGCGCCTGCAGCAGCAGCTCCGACTCGGCCACGTCGTCGGCCGGGACGACCGCGGTGGCGCCGGCCGCCTCGCACAGCGCGCCGAGGGCGGCGAGGTCGGCGGCCGGGTCGGGGGTGTCGAAGGCGGCCAGCAGGAGGGCCTCGGTGGTCTCCGGCAGGCCCATGCGGGCCAGGTCGTTGACCGCCTTCACCGTCGTGCGGTCCATCAGTTCCAGCAGGGCCGGCACATGCCCTCCCGCCATGATCCGGCACACCGCGTCGCAGGCGGCGGCCGCGGAGGCGAACTCGGCCGCCAGCACCAGCTGCCGCGGCGGCTTCGGCCGCAGCGCCAGGACCGCCCGTACGACCACGCCGAGCGAGCCCTCGGAGCCGACGAACAGGCGGGTGAGGTCGTACCCGGCGACGCCCTTCGCGGTGCGGCGGCCGGTGGTCATCAGGCGGCCGTCGGCGAGGACGACGTCGAGGCCCAGGACGTACTCGGCGGTCACCCCGTACTTCACGCAGCACAGGCCGCCGGAGGCGGTGCCGATGTTGCCGCCGATCGTGCACGTCTCCCAGCTGGAGGGGTCCGGCGGGTAGTGGAGGCCGTGCTCGCCCACCGCGCGGGAGAGGGCGGCGTTGACCACGCCCGGCTCGACCACCGCGATGCGGTCGACCGGGTTGATCTCCAGGATGCGGTCCATCCTGGTCAGCGACAGCACGATGCAGCCGTCGGTGGCGTTGGCGGCGCCCGACAGGCCGGTGCGGGCGCCCTGCGGGACGACCGGGACGCGCAGCTCGGTGGCGGTGCGCATGACGTGCTGGACCTGTTCGACGGTGCGCGGCAGCACGACGGCCGCGGGGGCGCCGGCCGGACAGAAGCTGGCCATGTCGTTGGCGTAGGACGCCGTGACGTCGGGGTCGGTGAGGACCGCGTCGGCGGGCAGCCCGCCGCGCAGCCGGTCGATCAGGTTGCCGGTGACCTCGTCGCGGGGCGCTTCGATACGGCTCATGATCACAGCGTCGCACCGGCGGCCATCGCTGTGAACCCCGGGTACGGCAGCCGCCGGATGCCCAGGGGCCGGACCGGAACCGGCAGGAGCAGGACGGCTGAGGCGCTATGCCGCCGCGGCGTCCTTGACGTAGAGGGAGAAGCGCCGGGCGCCGAGGGGGCCGGAGGCGAAGCCGATGTAGATCCGCGGGTCGGTCCCGCCGCGCACGGCGAGGCCCTCCGGCTCGCGGTGCTCCAGGCCGTACCCGGCGACGGTGCGTTCCTGCTGGAGCAGTTCGCCGGTGCGGATGTCGAGGCAGGAGACGTAGGCGTTGCCGCGGGAGGCGCGCGGGTTGGTGCGCTCGTCGTAGGGGGAGCCGGCCAGCTGGTAGATGCCGTCCCGGTAGAGGGCGTAGCCCTGGAAGGGGACCTTCGGGTCGGGGTGGGCGCCGGTCTGCGCGATGTCCGCGACCGGGTTCGCGTAGTCGCGGGCGACGAAGGCGTCGAGGTCCCAGACGCGGTAGCGGGGCCGGCCGGCCTTGTCCCGGTAGCGGACGGCGATGCGGCCGGACTCCGGGCAGACGGACGGCTGGTTGTTGGCGGAGCCGGGTACGGGGTGGCGCACCTTGACGTTCGCGGCGGTGCGGACCGCGCCGGCGGCGAAGTGGAAGCGGGTGACGCCCTGGCCGTAGCCGTTCTTCGCGTCGGCCTCGGTCCAGATCCAGGGGCTGCCGCCGGAGGCGTCGTGCTGCACGCCCATGCTGACGCCGTGGCCGAAACCCTTGAGGTACATGTGGCCCAGCCGCTCGCCCCGGTGGTCGAGCCGGTTCAGGCACAGGTCGCCGGCCGCGTGGCCGTGGGCGGTGACCTGGAGGACGTACAGGTGCCCGCGTACGTCGTCGAAGGCGAACGACTGGAGCACCGTCGGCTCCTTCAGCGTCGCCTTCCGCGACAGCCAACCGGCGGACGGTACGGCCAGGTCGATGCGTGTCTCCACACGGGCTCCCGCGAGTCCTGCGGACGCCCGTGCGGCGGCCGCGGGACTCGAGGGTGTCAACTGCCGTTCACCGGTCGCAAGGATCGCGGCTCATCGGCTCACAGGCTCACAGGTTGCCGCGCTTGGCCTGCTCCCGCTCGATCGCCTCGAACAGCGCCTTGAAGTTGCCCTTGCCGAAGCCCATCGAGCCGTGCCGCTCGATGAGTTCGAAGAAGACGGTCGGACGGTCCTGGACCGGCTTGGTGAAGATCTGCAGCAGGTAGCCGTCCTCGTCGCGGTCGGCGAGGATCTTCAGCTCGCGCAGGGTGTCCACGGGGACGCGGGTGTCGCCGACCCACTCGCCGAGGGTGTCGTAGTAGGAGTCGGGGGTGTCGAGGAACTCGACACCGGCCGCGCGCATGGTCCGTACCGTCCGCACGATGTCGTTGGTGTTGAGCGCGATGTGCTGGACGCCGGCGCCGCCGTAGAACTCCAGGTACTCGTCGATCTGGGACTTCTTCTTCGCGACGGCGGGCTCGTTGATCGGGAACTTGACCTTGAGCGTGCCGTCGGCCACGACCTTCGACATCAGCGCGCTGTACTCGGTGGCGATGTCGTCGCCCACGAACTCCTTCATGTTCGTGAAGCCCATGACCTTGTTGTAGAACTCCACCCACTCGTTCATGCGGCCGAGTTCGACGTTGCCGACGCAGTGGTCGACCGCCTGGAAGGTGCGCTCGGCGGGCGGCTCGACGATCGGCTTCGCGGCGACGTAGCCGGGGAGGTACGGGCCGTCGTAGCCGGTGCGTTCGACGAGGGTGTGGCGGGTCTCGCCGTAGGTGGCGATCGCGGCTAGGACGACCGTGCCGTGCTCGTCCTTCAGTTCGTACGGCTCGGCGACGGAGCGGGCGCCGTGCTCGATCGCGTAGGCGTACGCGGCGCGCGCGTCCGGGACCTCGATGGCGAGGTCGACGACGCCGTCGCCGTGCTCGGCCACGTGCCGGTCGAGGAAGTGGCCCCAGGTGGTGACGGGCTTGATCACCGAGGTGAGGACGAACCGCGCCGAGCCGCTCTCCAGCACGTAGCTGGCGGTCTCGCGGCTGCCGTTCTCCGGTCCGGAGTAGGCGACCAGCCGCATGCCGAAGGCGGTGGAGTAGTAGTGCGCCGCCTGCTTGGCGTTGCCCACGGCGAAGACGACCGCGTCCATTCCCTTGACCGGGAAGGGGTCGGCCTGCCGGGCGGTGTCGGGAGCGTGGTGAGTGGTCTGGGTCATACCGGAAGCCTGGTGGCGGACGGCAAGGTGCGCAATAGTTTGCGTATTCGCTGGGCAATCTGCCCAGCCGAACGCCTGTTCCTCCGGGCTTTCTGTACAGGATGACCACCTCACGCGGGAGGCTGCCGTGGCGATCGACCGGCTGGACGGACGGATCATCGTGCTGCTGGCGCGGGAGCCGCGGATCGGGGTGCTGGAGATGTCCCGGCGGCTGGGGGTGGCCCGGGGGACGGTGCAGGCGCGGCTGGACCGGCTCCAGTCGAGCGGGGTCGTCCGCGGGTTCGGGCCGCAGGTGGATCCGGCGGCCCTCGGCTATCCGGTCACCGCCTTCGCCACGCTCCAGATCCGCCAGGGGCAGGGGGCCGACGTGCGGGCGCACCTGGCGTCCGTCCCGGAGGTGCTGGAGCTGCACACCACCACCGGCAGCGGGGACATGCTGTGCCGGCTGGTGGCCCGCTCCAACGCCGACCTGCAACGGGTGATCGACCTGGTCGTGGGTTTCGACGGCATCGTGCGGGCCTCGACCGCGATCGTGATGGAGAACCCCGTCCCGCTGCGGACCATACCCCTGGTGGAGCAGGCGGCACGGGACGAGTGACCGCCTCGGCGCCCTGAAGGGGCGCGGGGAACGGTGCGACCGGCCACGACGGCGCCGCAGCCGGTCGACGGCACGGCGCGGCACGTCCGGCGGAGCCGCCGAGCAGGGGTACGTCCGGCCGGGCGTTCAGCAGGCGGGGACGGCCCCCGTGCCCTTGCGCAGCGCGGTCAGGGCGTTCACCGCGCCCTTCAGGTTGGTCACCGGGATCAGCCGCAGCCCCTTGGGCAGCTCCGCCCGGGCGTCGGCGCACTCGGCCCTCGGGACGAGGAACACCGTCGCCCCGTCCCGGCGCGCGGCCTGCGTCTTCAGCGCGACCCCGCCGACCGCGCCGACGGTCCCGTCGGCGGCGATGGTGCCCGTGCCGGCGACGGTGCGGCCGCCCGTGAGGTCGCCGCCGCTGCCGTCGCCGTGCAGCTTGTCGATGATGCCGAGGGTGAACAGGAGCCCGGCGCTGGGGCCGCCGACGTCGGCGAGCCGCAGGGTGACCTCGACGCCCTTGTCGTTCATGTGCAGGTAGTCCAGCGCGGCCTCGGTCGCCGCGTCCTGGGACTGCTTCATCTGCTCGGTGTTGTGCTTCTGGATCTCCTCGGTGCTCTCGCCGCTCGGATAGACCGAGTCGCGCGGCATGACCGCGCGGTCCGTGGCGAACCACGCGTCGATCACCTGGCCGAGCGAGACGTGCGCGTCCGGGTTGGTCGCCTCGATCGTCGTCATCCGCAGCTGACCGCTCGTCCTGCGGGTGGGCGCGCCGGAGACCGTGATCACCGCGGTGCCCTTGTTCTCGCCGAGCACGTCGGCCGTCATCCCGGGCTGCGCGAGCGAGAACGGCAGCGGCGCGAAGACGGCCGTGGCGACCAGAGCCGCCACGGGCAGGGCACAGACGGCGAGGGCCTGAGTACGCGTGAGGCGAGAGAGCACGGGATCAATCTACGGGACGGCGACTTCCGGCCGGATGCCGGTGGACCGGGGCGACCGGCCTGCCGCGGGGGCGCCGGGGGCGGCCGGGAGCCGGGTTCCGGCGGGCGTTCCGTCGGCCGTGTTCCGTCGGCGGCGTTCCGTCGGCCGCGTTCCGTTGCCGCGTTCCGTCGGCGGCGTTCCGTCGGCCGCGTTCCGTCGGCGGTGCTCGGCGGGTGTCAGCGCAGCGCCTCGGCCACCTCGCGGGCCGCGTCCACCACCCGGGGGCCCACCCGCTCCGGCACCACGTCGGCCAGCATGACCACACCGACGCTGCCCTCGACCCCCGTGACACCGATCAGCGGTGCGGCGGCTCCGCACGCGCCCGTTTCGAGTTCACCGTGCGTCAGGACGTACCCGGGGTCCTTCGACGGCTGCCGCCGGGCGGAGAGGATCGCCTTGCCGGCGGCGCCGCGGTCCAGCGGGTGGCGGAACCCGGCGCGGTAGGCGACGTGGTAGTCCGTCCACGTCGGCTCGACGACGGCCACCGCCAGCGCTTCCGCCCCGTCGACCAGCGTCAGGTGCGCGGTCGCCCCGATGTCCTCGGCCAGCGACCTGAGCGCGGGCAGCGCGGCCTCCCGTACCAGGGGATGCACCTGCCGGCCCAGGCGCAGCACGCCGAGCCCGACCCGGGCACGTCCGCCCAGGTCGCGCCGCACGAGCGCATGCTGTTCGAGGGTGGCGAGCAACCGGTACACGACGGTCCGGTTCACGCCCAGTCTGTTGGACAGCTCGGTGACGGTCAGCCCGTGGTCCGTATCGGCCAGCAGTTTGAGGACGCGCAGTCCCCGGTCGAGCGTCTGAGAGGTCTCCGCGGTCACGACGCCCACTCCTCCAGGTGGTGAGGTCGGCGGCCCTCTCGCGGCGTGCGTCACCGAGTCCCGTCGGCGACGCGCTTCAGAGGCCGCCGATCGGCCGGCGGCCCGGCATGTCCCGGACCGCGTCGCTTCACGGCTGCGCTCCGCGGCGGCGCTGCCACGGGGCGTGTGCGTAGCGGGACAGTAGCGAAGCAGGTTCGCTCAGCGGAAGGCTCCGTCCAGAATCCGGGCACCGATAAGGAGCGACTGCCGCCGTATGTCCTGGTTCGTACGGGGGCCAGCAACCGGCACGCACCACCTCTGCGCTGCGCACACGCCAGGAGAACGCCCACGTCGGCGCGGCCGGCGTCACCGCATCCGGGTGGCCCACTCCTGCACCTTGGCGATGCGCTGGCGCAGCTGCCCGGCCGTGGCCTCGGCGCTCGGCGGGCCGCCGCACACGCGCCGCAGCTCGGTGTGGATCACGCCGTGCGGCTTGCCGCTCTGGTGGACGTAGGCGCTGACCATCGTGTTGAGCTTCTTGCGCAGCTCCATCATCTCCTTGTGGGAGACGACGGGCCGGCGCTCGGCGGGCAGCTCCAGCAGGTCGGCCTCGGCGTCCGGCTTCTTGCGGCTGTGCGCGATCTGCCGGGCCTGCCGCTTCTGCAGCAGCAGCTGCACCTGCTCGGGTTCGAGGAGTCCGGGGATGCCGAGGTAGTCCTGCTCCTCCTCGCTGCCCGGGTGGGCCTGCATGCCGAACTCGGCGCCGTCGTAGAGGACCCGGTCGAAGACGGCGTCGGACTCCAGCGCCTCGAAGGGCAGCATGTCCTGTTCGCCGGTGTCCTCGTCCTGCTCCTTGTTCGCCTCCTCCATCTCCTTCTCGGACTCGGCGTAGGGGTCCTCCTCGCCCTCCTTCTTCGGCTTGTCGAGGGCGTGGTCGCGCTCGACCTCCATCTCGTTGGCGAAGGTGAGCAGGTCCGGGATGGTCGGCAGGAAGACGGAGGCGGTCTCGCCGCGGCGCCGGGAACGCACGAAGCGGCCGACGGCCTGCGCGAAGAAGAGGGGGGTGGAGATGGTGGTGGCGTAGACCCCGACGGCGAGCCGGGGCACGTCGACGCCCTCGGACACCATGCGGACGGCGACCATCCACCGGTCCTGGTTGCCGCTGAACTCGTCGATCCTGCCGGACGCGCCGGCGTCGTCGGACAGCACGAGGGTGGCCTTGCTGCCGGTGATCTCCCGGATGAGCTTGGCGTAGGCGCGCGCGGAGTCCTGGTCGGAGGCGATGACGAGGGCGCCCGCGTCCGGGATGGCCTTCCTGACCTCGGTCAGCCGCTGGTCGGCGGCGCGCAGCACGCTGGGCATCCAGTCGCCGCGCGGGTCCAGCGCGGTACGCCAGGCCTGGCTGATCGCGTCCTTGGTCATCGGCTCGCCGAGCCGGGCGGCCACCTCGTCGCCGGCCTTGGTGCGCCAGCGCATGTTGCCGCTGTAGGAGAGGAAGATGACGGGCCGCACGACGTGGTCGGCGAGCGCGTTGCCGTAGCCGTAGGTGTAGTCGGCGGCGGACCGGCGGATCCCGTCCTGGCCCTCCTCGTACGTCACGAAGGGGATGGGGTTGGTGTCGGACCGGAACGGCGTACCGGTGAGCGCGAGGCGCCGGGTGGCCGGTTCGAAGGCCTCCAGACACGCCTCGCCCCAGGACTTGGAGTCGCCGGCGTGGTGGATCTCGTCGAGGATGACGAGGGTCTTGCGCTGCTCGACGCGGTTGCGGTGCAGCATGGGCCGCACACCGACGCCCGCGTACGTCACGGCGACGCCGTCGTACTCCTTGCCGAGCGGACCCGCGCTGTACTCGGGATCGAGCTTGATCCCTATCCGCGCGGCGGCCTCCGCCCACTGCTTCTTCAGGTGCTCGGTCGGCGCGACCACGGTCACCTGCTGCACGACGTGGTGGTGCAGCAGCCAGGAGGCCAGCGTCAGCGCGAAGGTCGTCTTTCCGGCGCCGGGTGTGGCGACCGCGAGGAAGTCGCGCGGCTGCTGCTGGATGTACTTGTCCATCGCCGCCTGCTGCCAGGCGCGCAGCTTGCCGGCGGTGCCCCAGGGAGCGCGGCCGGGGAAGGCGGGTGACAGGTGGTGCGAGTGGGCGTGCGAGGCAGAAGCGGCGGTGGTAGTCACGGTCTCCGGAGAGGGTTGGGACGGCTCGGCTGCGTACGACGACCGGGCCACCCTACCGGCGGCGCGGCGGTGCCCATGCGCGGACGAGCGCGGGTCGGCCACGGGTGGGACCGAGGTCACACGGAGACCGGCGCCGCCCGTCAGCGCGCGAACCGCGGCAGCTGCGCCGCGATCTTGGGCACGTCCAGGGCGCCCTGGCAGGCGTCCAGCACAAAGCGCTCGGCCTCGTCCACATCGAAGTCCGCGTCGAGCGGATGCCCGTTGATGTGCAGGGAGACCCATGTCGCGTACCAGGCGAGGCGCTTGTTCCCGTCGACCAAGCCGTGGTTGCGGGCGAGGGACTCCATCAGCGCCGCGGCCTTCTGCCATACGTCCGGGTAGGCGTCCTGCCCGAACACGCTCGACTGCGGACGCGCCAGAGCCGAGTCCAGCAGCCCGTAGTCGCGCACCTCGTCCGCCCCGAGCCGCTTCGCGAGGTTCAGCAGCTCGGGCAGAGTGATGTAGCGCATCAGGCGAGCCTGCGGTTCAACTCGGTGCTGGCCCTGAGCACATGCTCTGCCGCCTCGTTGAACAGTCGCGAGTGCTCGTTCACGGCAGCGATGACCGCGTCGTGCGCGAACGCCTGCATGCTGCGCCCTTCCGCCGCCGCACGCTCACGCAGGGCGTCGAGCTCTTCGTCCGTGAATCGCAGGTTCAGTCCGGCCATGCGCCGATGGTACTACTCGGTACCACGCGGTGCCGTCCGCAACCGCGTCGTCACCCACGCCCCCACCAGCGCCACCCCCGCCATCGGCAGGAACACCGCCGCGAAGGCGGCCGGACGGGACGCCGTGGCCTGCGTCGCCGCGTGGGTCACCGAGCCGCCGCCGAGGGCCGCGAAGGCGGCGCCGCCCGCGGCGAGCAGGATCACGTTGGCCAGGCCGTCGGAGATCTGCAGGGCGGCGGAGTTGGAGCCGGCCTCCTCGGGGGCGGAGAGCTGGAGCAGGAGCACGCTGGTGGAGGAGATCACCAGGCCCATCCCGAAGCAGCCGAACCCCCAGGCGACGGCCACGGTCCAGGCGGGCACGGCGTCGATCAGCACGCTCGGCGCGGCCGCGACGGCGGCCGCGGCCAGCAGCATCCCCACCGTCATCAGCCGCTCCCGGTACGGCTCCACGCGCGCCCGCGCCTGCACCCACGATCCCAGCGCCCACGTCACGCCGCCCGCCGCGAGGGAGAGCCCGGCGAGCGTCGGGGACAGCCCCCGCTGGGTGACGAGCATCAGCGGCACGAACGACTCCGCGGCGATGAACGACCCGGCGGCGATGCCGCGCAGCAGCACCACGGACGGCAGCCCGCGCGCCGCCCGGTACGTGCCGCGCGGCAGCAGCCCGAGCACGGCCGGTACGAGCAGCGCGGCGCCGGCGGCGCCGGGCAGCAGCGAGATCCAGCGCAGGTCCTGGGCGGCGTACTGGAGCAGCCCGGCGCCGAGGGAGATGCCGAGGGCGAGCCGGATGCGGCGGCGGTCGAGGGAGGCGTCGGCCGCCCGCTCCACCGGACCGGACGCCCGGCGCCGTATCTGCGGCAGCGCGAGCGCCAGCGGGAAGACCACCAGCACCGGGATGCCGACGAACACCCAGCGCCAGCCGAGGTGTTCGGTCACCGCGCCCGCGGCGAGCGGGCCGACCACGGACGGCACCACCCAGCCCGCCGCGAACGCCGCCATGATCGCCGGTCGCAGCCGCTCGGGGTAGGCGCGGCCGACGACGACGTACAGCGCGACGATCACCAGCCCGCCGCCGAACCCCTGCACGGCCCGCCCGAGGACGAACACCCACATCGCTCCGGCCGTCCCGGCGAGCAGCAGCCCGGCGGCGAAGGCGGCGATGCCGGTCGTCAGCGACCCGAGCGGCCCCCGCCGGTCGGACCACTGCCCGGCGAGCACCATCCCGAACAGGCTGGTGGTGAAGTACCCGGAGAACGCGAACGCGTACAGCGACACCCCGTGCAGTTCCCGCGCCGCGACCGGCATCGCCGTGGCCACCGCCGTGGCCTCGAAGGCGATCAGCAGGACGACGGACACGATCCCGATGCTGAGCGCGCGATGGGACCGCCCCAGCACACTCTCGTCGGCCCTGTCGGCTCTGTCTGCTCTGTCGGCGGGTTCGGTTTCGGTCGCGGTGTCCCGCGGCTCATGGACGGCCATGGTCGCCAGGGTAAGGTCCGCAGCCCGCTTTGACCCCTGTCCAAGGTCGCCCGGACTCCGGGACCTTGGTCCTACGCCCCCGCGCTTCCGGCCCGTTCATGAACGGCGTATGGCAGTCCCGTTGCGGCCCCCGCGATTCCCTTGAGCCCCTTCCCCGCCCCGCCCTACGGTCTTCTCACCGACACGGCCGTGTGCCCGAGTGGTTCAGGGACTCGCCTGCAAAGCGAGTTACGCGGGTTCGATTCCCGCCACGGCCTCTGACGCCTTGACCAGGCAAAGCAAAAGGGCGGCACCCCATGCGGGGTTCTCTGCCTGCTCGGGCGGCACGTGAAGCTGTCCCGGGAGCGGGCTGGGCAGGCGTGTGCTTGCCCAGGGCCCTTCAAATGTCGAATCCGCGAACGGGTCCGCCTCACTCCGGGTGGGTGCCGTCGTGGTGGAGGAGGCAGAGGGTGAGGGCGAAGGTGGAGACGTCCGTGGACAGCGGGTGCGGGGGCGTGCCGGGGCCGCGCCAGGTCAGGATCGTGCCGGTGGCGCCGTCCAGCAGCACCGCGTGCTGCTCGTCCAGGTCGCCGAGGCGTATCAGGTGGGCCGGGCGCGGCGGGAGCCGGTCGGGCGACGGGGCCGCGTCGGGGCGGTGGTCGTCCGCGTAGTACTCGGCCAGCGTCGGCAGCGGGATGTCCGTGTCCAGGTGGAAGAGGGCCGTGTCCTCGGGCAGGCCGGTCTCGCACAGGAAGCGGCGGGTCGGCTCGTGGGTGAGCGTGGACGGGAAGTCGATGTCCTCGAAACGGACCAGCCGGCCGGGGCCGAACTCGCGGTCCAGCAGGCGGGCGGGCAGGTCGAGGGAGAGGCCGGAGACGGTGGGGGTGACGGCGGACCGGGTCAGCGGGCGGGGCGCGTCCGCGTCGCCGGGCCGGCCGCGCAGGCCGGACGGGCGCAGCAGGCCCCCGAACGCCTGCGGGTCCAGGCGGTCGTCGAACGCCTGCGGACTCGGGCGGTCGTCGAACGCCTGCGGATTCGTATGGTCGTCGAACGCCTGCGGATTCGTATGGTCGTCGATCGACGCGGTCGCCGCGACGGCGGTGTCGGTCGTGCTCATGGCTCCCCCGGATGTGCTTGCTCGTCCCCGTGCGGGGCACGGCCGCGTCGCCGTCCGGTCTCCCGCCGGAGGCCGCCGTCCCCACTGCCAGAACACTACGCCGCCCCACTGACAACGCCCCACCGACTTACGGTCCATTGACCATCGGGCCACTGAGTGGTGTGCATCGTGAGGACGCACCTCCGAGATCACTGCCTGCCGTCACGACAAGCTCACCGCCCACCCGCGGGCTGTCGGCCCCGGTGCGATCGCCGATCTGAAGCGGTCGTGACGAGATCGCGAATCATCAGTATTCACGTAACAGTCAGTCTCAAAGTATTCCTAAACGATCGCCGGGGCCGTAAACCTCAGGGGTAAGTCACCCACGAGACAAGCAGGACGATGACGAACCAACCTCCTGGCTACGGCTACCCGTCAGACCAGAACCACCATGGCCAGCAGCCTCAGCCCGGTTACGGCGCCCCGCAGGGCCCGTACGACTCGCAGCCCGGCCCGGGCTACCCGCCCCCGCCGCCGCCCGGTTACCCGCAGGGCGCCGGCCAGCTCCCGCCGTGGCTCGGCCAGGCCGGCCCGTACGGCCCGCCGCCGCCCGGCACCCCTACCCTGGCCAATCCCGGCGACCGCTTCCTGGCCCGCCTGATCGACTTCGGCATCCTGCTGATTCCGTTGGTCTTGGTCCAATTCACCATCGCGGTCGCGGTCGGCTCGATCGTGGCCGGCGTCATCGGCGCCGCGATCGTCTTCGGCTACGAGGGTGTGATGATGCTCACCCAGGGCCAGCAGTCCATCGGCAAGAAGGTGATGAAGCTGCGGGTGGTCTCAGCGGCGCACGGTGGCCGTCCCTCCGACAACGAGCTCTGGATCCGCAGCGCGGTCTTCGGCCTGCCCCAGGCGGTCTACCTGATTGGCTCGTTGTTCTCCCTGGTGAACGTGCTGTCGCTGCTCTGGGACAAGCCGCTGCAGCAGTGCTTCCATGACAAGGCGGCCAAGACCGTGGTGGTGAAGGAGGCCTGAACGGTCGCCGGTCGACCCCAGTGAGTGCCACGAAGCCCGGTTGCCCCGATCATCCTCGGCGGCGACCGGGCTTCGGGTTCCGTGCGGCGGCGCCCGGGGAGGACGTCAGGCGACCCGCGGGCGTTCGGCACCGGTGAGGGTCCGGACGAGGATCCGGACGAGGATCCGGGCCGGCGGCGGTTCGTGCTCTTGGGGGTTGGGTGCGGTCACTGGCCCGTCACCACCGCCGCCTGGGGGCGGATGGGGAGGCGGTTGACCGGGCGGCCCGTGGCGGCGCGGACCGCGGAGGCGATCGCCGCCGGGGACGTGACGACCGGCACCGCGCTGACCGCCTTCGCACCGAAGGGCGCGACCACGTCCCGCTCCTCGACGAGCTTGACGATACGGATGTCGGGCGCGTCCAGGGCCGTCGGAAGCGCGTATCCGGTCAGGTCGGGGTGGCGGATCAGGCCACGGCCGGTGCGCAGGTTCTCGGTGAGCGCGATGCCCACGCCCTGGGTGACGCCCGCCTCGATGCGCGCGTGCAACTGCGCCGGATTCAGCACCCGGCCCACGTCCTGCGCCAGCGCCAGCTCCACCACCCGCACCGAGCCCAGCTCGACGTCGACGTCGACGACCGCGCGGATCGCGCAGAACGCCAGGCCCACGAAGGCGTCGCCCTGACCGGATTCGTTCAGCGGCTCCGTGGGATGCGGGCGGCACTGGGCGGTCGCCCACAGCTCCTTGCCGTCCAGGGCCTCGGTGACGGTGGTCGACAGGACGCCGTCGTACGACGTGATCTTGCCGTCGGTGATCTGCAGCAGTTCGGTGGACATGCCGAACTTGTGCGCCAGGGGCTGCAGGAGCTGGGTGCGGACCATCTTCGCCGCGCGTTCCACCGCACCGCCGGACACCCACGTGTGGCGGCCGCGGCAGCCGGCGCCCGCGGGGGGCTGGTCGGTGTCCACCGGAGCCACGTGCACCTCGTCGACGCCCAGGGTCTCCTGCACGATCTGCCGGGCCAGCGTGGTGAAGCCCTGGCCGGTCTCGACGGCCGCGCACAGCACGGTCGCGACGCCGTCCTGGACGCGGACGGTCGCCGTGGAGACCTCGTCGGCGCCCTCCGCGCCGAGCATGTGCACCATGCCCAGGCCGTAGCCCACGCCCCGGCGCACCGCGCCCGGGTCGCCGGCGCCCTCGGGGCCGCCGGGCAGCAGCCACTCGTCCTCCGGCGTGTCCTTGGGCAGCGGCGGCAGCGGGAAGTCCCGCACCGCCTGGAGGAGTTCGGCGACGGGGGCCGGGCAGGTCACCGTCTGGCCGGTGGGGAGCACGTCCCCGGTGGCCAGTACGTTGCGCATCCGCAGCTCCGCCGGGTCGACGCCGAGCTTCTTCGCCAGCTTGTCCATCTGCGCCTCGTACGCGGCGCACACCTGCATCGCGCCCTCGCCGCGCACATGCCCGGAGGGCGGGTTGTTGGTGCGTACCGCCCAGCCCTCGATGAAGGCGTTCGGCACGACGTACGGGCCGCAGGCGAACGCCACCGCGGCGGCCAGCGCCTCGGACGAGGTGTCCGCGTACGCGCCCGCGTCGAGCAGGATCTGCGCCTCGACCTTCACCAGCCGGCCCTCGGCGTCGGCGTGGTGGCGGTAGCGCAGCAGGGTGGGGTGCCGGTGGGCGTGGCCGAGGAACGACTCCTCGCGGGTCGCCGTCAGCTTCACCGGGCAGCCGGTCTTCAGCGCGAGCAGGCCCAGCGGGAGCTGGAAGCCCTGGTCCTCGCGGTCGGCCGTCGCGCCGGGCACGCCGGTGACGACGATCTTCACGCGTTCGGGTGCCAGCCCGTAGCAGGCGGCGAGCGCGTCGCGGTCGGCGTGCGGGTCGGTGGAGGCCAGGTACAGCTCGACGCCGCCGTCGGGGCGCGGCACGGCGAGGCCGGCCTCGGCGCCGATCGGGGCGGGATCCTGGCGGCCGATGCGGTACAGGCCCTCCGCGACGACCTCGCCGACCGCCTCCGGGTCGCCGTGGCGCAGCGGGATGTGCCGGATCAGGTTGCCGTCGGGGTGCAGCGGCTCCGCCTCGAAGGCCTGCTCTGGGTCGGTCACCGGGTCGAGCACCTCGTACTCGACGATGACGGCGGCGGCGGCCATGCGCGCGGTGTCGGGGTGGTCGGCGGCGACGGCGGCGATGGGCTCGCCGTGGTGGCGTACGACCTCGGAGGCGAAGACCGGGCGGTCGGCCTTGCCGCGGCCGTGCAGCGGGGCGCCGGGGACGTCCTCGTGCGTGACGACGGCCCGCACGCCGGGCATCTCGCGCGCGTGGGAGGTGTCGATGGACACGATGCGCGCGTGCGCGTGCGGCGAGCGCAGGACGGCGGCCCACAGCAGGCCCTCGGCCCACAGGTCGGCCGCGTACGGGAACGTGCCCTCGGTCTTGGCCCGGGCGTCGGCGGCCGGCAGGGAGGCGCCGAGGCCGTGCGGGATCGGCTCCGGGGCGGGTGCTGCCTCCGCGGCGGTGGTCGCGGTGGCGGCTTCGTTGCTCACGCCTGGCCTCCGTCCTGTCCGTACGCCTGGTCGTGCGGTCCGGGTGATCCCGGTGATCCCGGTGATCCCGGTGATCCGGGTGATCCGGGCGATCCGGGCGATCCGTGTGATCCGGGTGATCCGGGTGATCCGGGTGATCCGGGTGATCCGGGTGATCCGGGTGAGTCGAACGCCGACGGGTTGACGCCGCCGGCTCCCGGGCCCGCCTGGTGCGGGATGCGCGCCTCGTCGGCGTGCGCCCCGGCGTGCGTTTCGGCATTCGCCTGGTGGTCCGTCGCGTCGTCGGCCGCGGAGTGCGCCTCGCGTTCGGCGACGACCTCCTGGACCGCGTCGACGACGCCCCGGTAGCCGGAGCAGCGGCACAGGTTGCCGCACAGCGCCTGGCGGGTCTCCAGCTCGGTCGGCGCCGGATTGCCCTCCAGCAGGTCGTGCACCGTCATCGCCATGCCGGGCACGCAGAAGCCGCACTGCACCGCGCCGCACCGGGCCAGCGCCCGCTGCACGTCGGAGGGCTGCCCGTCGACGGCGAGTCCCTCGACCGTGCGGACCTCGCTGCCGGCGGCCGTCACGGCGGGCACCAGGCAGGACGCGACGAGCCGTCCGTCGACCTGGACGCTGCACGCGCCGCACTCGCCCTGCGAGCAGCCGTCCTTGGCGCCCGCGAGCCCGAGCCGCTCGCGCAGCACGTACAGCAGGGACTCGCCGATCCAGGCGTCGGCGACGGGGCGGTCGGCGCCGTTCACCCGAAGGACGTAGGACGCGAGGGGGTGTTCCTCGCCGGTGGGCGCGGGCGCCGGGCCGTCGTCCGTGGCGTCCGCCGGGCCGGCCGCGTGGTCCGCGTGGTCCGCCTGGTCCGTGGAGTCGGCCCGGCGGGGTTCGGAGGGGGCCTGCAGGGGGCCGTCGGCTTCCGGGTTCTCCTGCGCGGTCGCGGCGGGTTCGTCCGCCGGCCCGGTCTGCTCCCCTGCCGACGGTTCCTCGGCCGGCTGCTCTCCGGGCGTCGGCTCCTCGGCCGGCGGTTCTCCGGGCGTCGGTTCCTCGGCCGGCGGTTCCTCGGCCGGCGGTTCTCCGGCGGGCTCCGCGAACGGCTCTACGGCCCCTTCGGCGGCCTCGGCGGCGCCTTGCGCGGCCTCCGCCGCCCCAGCGGCCTCACCGGCCTCCTGGGCCCGCTGTGCGGCTTTCTGAACCGCCTCCGCGACCTGGGCGGCCCGCGCCGCCTCCGCCGCCGCGTGCGCCCCGGGGTCCTGCTCGCCGGACGCGGCCGAGTGCTCGTGCGCCGGGTGCTCGTGCGCCGGGTGCTCCGGTGCCGCGGCGTCGTGCCCGGCGGGGGCGTGCCCGGCGGGGGCGTGTCCGGCGGGAGCGTGCCCGGCCGGGCTGTCCGCGGCCTGCTGGGCGTCGTGGCCCGGTGCGGGCGTCCCGTAGGCGTACCCGGCGTCCGCCGGCGGCTGGGCGTATCCGGCGCCCGGCTGCGGGTGCGGCTCGTACGGCTCGTGCGGCCGTCGGGGATCGGCGTGCGGGGCCGTCCGCTCGTCCGTCGCGCCCTCGACGGCGGCGCCCCACGCCTGGCCCGCCCCGTCGGTCGCCCACGGCGCGGGCGCGCCGCCGGGCAGGGTGGCGGGGGGCGTGCCGCCCCACTGCTGGACCAGCGACGACGTGGTGAACTCGCCCGACTCGTCCGGCAGGTCGCCCCCGGCGACGGGGATCGACCACTCCCCGGTCACGTCCTGGCCGGGCGCGGGCGCCGGCGCGGGCTGCGGGGCGGGCGGGGCCTCGTGGCCGGCGTTGTCGCCGAAGTTCCACTGCTGCGTGGCGCCCGGGTGGTACGTGAACCGGTCGTCCGGCGCGCCCTGGGGTGCGGCGTTCGGGTCGGGCCACGGGGCGCCGTCGGCGGGCGCCGCCCACGCGCCCGGCGCCGCGGGGTCCCCGGCGCCCGGGGCGGGGGTGGCCGTTATCTGCGGGGGCACGTAGCCGTGGCCCGGCGCGGCGAGGGGGGTGTCGTAGGAGGCGAGCAGCGCGTCGATGCCGCCTTCGGGGAGTTTCACGAAGGCGGTGGCGCCGTCGTCGTAGTCGCCCTGGGGCAGCGGGTCCCAGCGTCCCGCGCCGCCCTGGGGCGCGTCCTGTCCGTGCTGGTCGTCGGTCACGACAGCGCCCTCCCCAGTGCTCGTCGGGCCAGCGCGGCGACGGTGCGCCGCAGGTGCAGTACGGCGGGCGGAAGCTGCGGCACGGAGCCGTCCGCCTCCGGGGCCGGGTCGGGGATGCAGGCCGCGGCGACGTACTCGCCGAAGGCGCCCAGCGCCTCGGGGACGATCGCGCGGTTGTTGTCCCAGTCGATCAGCCGGGCGACCCAGTGCTCGGCCTCGAGGGGCCGCAGCGGCATCGGCGCTATGGCGCCGACGGCGCACCGGACACCGCGCCGGGCCGGGTCGAGGACCAGGGCGACGGACGCGACGGCGCGCCCGGGCCCGGTGCGTCCGGTGGCCTTGAGGAAGACCTGCGGGGCGTGCAGCAGCGGCACGCGCACGTAGCCGATGAGTTCGCCGCCGCGCAGCATGTCGACGCCGGCCAGCAGGTGCGAGACCGGCAGCTCCCGGCGGGCTCCGCCCGGGCCCGCGATGATCAGCGTCGCCTCCAGGGCGGCCAGCACCGGCAGCGCGTCCCCGGTGGGCGCGCCGGAGGCGATGTTGCCCCCGAGGGTGCCGGCGTTGCGGATCTGCGGCGGGCCCGCCGCGCGCGCGGACGCGGCGAGCGCCGGGATGAGCGCGGCGAAGTCGGGGCGGCCCATGCGCGCGTGGGTGAGGCCCGCGCCGAGCAGGGCGTGGCCGTCCTGGTACTGCCAGCCGCGGATCTCGCTGATCCGGCCGAGGCCGACCAGCGCGGCGGGTCTGAGCTGCCCGGAGTTGACGGCGGCCATGAGATCGGTGCCACCCGCGACGGGCACGGCGGCTGGCATGGCGGTCAGCGCCGCCACGGCCTCGTCCAGCGTCGCGGGCAGCGTCACGGCCTGCGCCGCCTGCGGTGCGTGCATGGTCAACCCGGCTGCCCCTTCCCGCTGCCCCACCTGGTCCCAGCTGGTCCCGCCTGTTGCGCCGTACGGTACGTGCCGACAGGGCGGACGTGGCAACTCTGGCACATCTTCGCAGGGCCCGAAGACGGGGGTCCGCTAGGAGGCATTCGCCCGCCTCACCAGGGAGATGGTCCGTTTTCACACGTCATCACCTGAGCAATCCGGTTGGCACCCTTCGGTGATGCTTGCGATGGTTTTCCCGCCCCCGTTCGGGAGGTCGGCTACCTGTTCGGGGGCGCGCCCTCGACCGGCCGCCCGGGCACGCCGGGACGCCGCTGCCACGGCCGTGGTCCGGCGGGCGGCCGGTAGGCGACCCCCAGGGCGTCAAGTCGCCGATAATGCACGGCCATTCGCCGCTCGAAGCCGGCCAGGTCGCGCTGCCCGGGGGGCGGCAGGCGACTCCAGGCCACCTCGGCGAAGGCCGCGAGCCGCGGGAACGTCTGGTAGTCCACGCGGCCGCGGTCCTCCATCACCTCGGTCCACACGCTCGCCTGGGTGCCCAGCACATGGCGGGCCTCCTCCTCGGTGAGCTGCGGCGGGACCGGCTCGAAGCGGTAGACGTCCTCCAGGGTGCGCACGTACCCGATCGGCACCGGCTCGTCCTCGCCCGGGGCCTGACGGTGGTCCAGGTACACGTACTGCTCGGGGCACATGACGACGTCGTGGCCGGCCCGCGCGGCGGCCACCCCGCCCGCGTAGCCGCGCCACGACGACACCGCCGCGCCCTCGGCGAGGCCGCCCTGGAGGATCTCGTCCCAGCCGATGAGCCGGCGCCCGCGCGTGGACAGCCACGCGTCGAAGTGCCCGATGAACCACGCCTGCAGCCCGTCCTCGCCGGCGAGCCCGAGTTCCCTGATGCGCGCCTGCGCGGCCGGGGACCGCCGCCACTGGTCCTTGAGGCATTCGTCGCCTCCGACGTGGACGAACCGCGAGGGGAAGAGGTCGAGCAGTTCCTCGAAGACCCCTTCGTAGAAGCGGACGGTGTCGTCGGTGGGGGCGAGTACGTTCGGCGAGATCCCCCAGTCGTCCCAGACGGACAGGGCGGCGGTGTCGACGACGTCGGTGTTGCCGAGTTCCGGGTACGCGGCGATGGCGGCCTGCGAGTGGCCGGGCACGTCGATCTCGGGGACCACGGTGATGTGCCGCTCGGCCGCGTAGGCGACGATCTCCCGGATGTCGTCCTGCGGGTAGAAACCGCCGTGCGGCTTCGGCTCCCACAACGGCGAGGCACGGTGGCCGAATCTCGTACGCGCCCGCCAGGCGCCGGTCTCGGTCAGCTTCGGGTACCGCCGGATCTCGACGCGCCAGCCCTGGTCGTCCGTCAGGTGGAGGTGCAGCACGTTGAGTTTGTGCGCGGCCATCAGGTCGAGGTAGCGCAGGACGTCGTCCTTGGGCATGAAGTGCCGGGCGACGTCGAGCAGGAGGCCGCGCCAGCCGAAACGGGGCGAGTCCTCGACGCGGGTGAGGGGGAGGCGCCACCGCCGGCCGGGGAGGGGGGCGCGCCGGAAGGCGTCCGGGCCCAGCAGCTGCCGCAGTGTCTGGGCGCCCCAGAAGACTCCGGCGGGGCCGCCGCCCGCGAGGTGCGCGCCGTCCGGCGTGACGGCGAGCCGGTAGCCCTCGGCGCCGAGGTCCTCGGTGACCCGCGGGTCGACGGACAGCCGGAGCACGCCGGGCCCGCCCGGGTCCCCGGGAGGAAGCGGCAGGCCGGTGGCCGCGCCCAGCGTCGCGCGCAGCCAGCGTTCCGTCCGCTCCGTGCCGGTCCCGGCGGCCAGCGCGGTCCGCGGGCCGAGTTCGAGGAAGCGGTCCGCATGGGCCGTCGCCTGCCGGGGTTCGGGAATCAGGTCCACCACGTCAGCCCTTCACCGCTGTCGCCCGGCCCGGAGACCGGCCGCCGTCGTGCCGCTGCGCGCGACGGAGGCCTGCTGCGCGCGACGGAGGTCTGCTTCGCACCACCGCGGCTTGCCCTGCGCGACGGAGGCTTGCGCAACGGAGGCTACGGAGTGCGGCGACGCGCCCACAAGAGGTCTCGACCACTTCCCGGCCGGAAGACGCGAAAGCCCCCCGGGTCGCGCGGAACCGCGCCCCGGGGGGCTCGCGAACGTCTGGCGGTACGGGCTACTTGCCGCCGTCGCCCTTGTCGTCGCCGCCGCTGCCCATGGACTCGTAGATCTCCTTGCACATGGGGCACACGGGGTACTTCTTCGGGTCGCGGCCCGGCACCCACACCTTGCCGCACAGCGCCACGACGGGAGTGCCGTCGAGAGCGCTCGCCATGATCTTGTCCTTCTGGACGTAGTGGGCGAAGCGCTCGTGGTCGCCGTCGCCGTGCGACACCTGCGGCGTCGGCTCTACGAGGGTCCCCGTACCAGTCCCGCGCTCGGGCTCGAGAGTGCTCATGCCGCCAAGAGTACTGAAGCTCACACCCATCAGTTGAGCGAAGGGTCGTCCGGGTACGTGGCCACCATCGCCAGCTCGCTGCGCTGGCGGCGCAGCACCTCGCGCCAGAGCCGCTCCGGGGACGGCGAGGAGACGTCGCCGGGCTCGGACTCGACGACGTACCAGGCGCCCTCCGCCAGCTCGTCCTCCAGTTGACCCGGGCCCCAGCCGGCGTACCCGGCGAAGATCCGCAGGGAGCCGAGGGCCGAGGCGAGCAGCTCCGGCGGCGCCTCCAGGTCGACCAGGCCGATCGCGCCGTGCACCCGGCGCCAGCCCAGCGGGGCCCGCTCCCCGGCCGCCCCGCCCGGGATGACGGCCACGCCGAGAGCCGAGTCCAGCGACACCGGGCCGCCCTGGAAGACGACGCCGGGCTCGCCGGCGAGGTCCGCCCAGTCCTCCAGGATGTCGCCCACGTCCACCGGGGTCGGACGGTTGAGGACTACCCCGAGGGAGCCCTCCTCGTCGTGGTCGAGGAGGAGCACCACCGCACGGTCGAAGTTCGGGTCAGCCAGGGCGGGCGTTGCCACGAGCAGCCGCCCTGTGAGCGAGGACACCTCGGTCATGCCAGACATGATCCCGCATCTTCCGCCGGAGTGGGGAGGCAATGCGGGTAAGGGGGTGAGCGCACCTCAGGACGGTTCGGAGCACGCCGGGCGCACGAACGGGGCGGTGACCGCGCGTGCCCGGCGGGGAACGGTTCGTGTTGTGACACAGCTATGACAAGGCTGGGGCGTTCTCGGGCTTACTGAAGGGGGGTGGGCGGCGATTACCCTTTCCCTTCTGGCCCTGCCCCACTCATCGGAACGCGAGATACATGACCGTCAACGACGATGTCCTGCTTGTCCACGGCGGAACCCCGCTGGAGGGCGAGATCCGTGTCCGCGGTGCGAAGAACCTCGTGCCGAAGGCCATGGTCGCCGCCCTGCTGGGCAGTGGGCCGAGTCGACTGCGCAACGTGCCGGACATCCGTGACGTGCGTGTCGTACGCGGCCTGCTGCAGCTGCACGGGGTGACGGTCCGTCCGGGTGAGGAGCCGGGCGAGCTGGTACTCGATCCGACCCACGTCGAGAGCGCCAACGTGGCCGACATCGACGCCCACGCGGGGTCGAGCCGCATCCCGATCCTGTTCTGCGGCCCGCTGCTGCACCGGCTCGGGCACGCGTTCATCCCCGGCCTCGGCGGCTGCGACATCGGCGGCCGGCCCATCGACTTCCACTTCGACGTGCTGCGGCAGTTCGGCGCGAAGATCGAGAAGCGGGCCGACGGGCAGTACCTGGAGGCGCCGCAGCGGCTGCGCGGCACGAAGATCCGGCTGCCGTACCCGTCCGTCGGCGCGACCGAGCAGGTGCTGCTGACGGCCGTCCTCGCCGAGGGCGTGACGGAGCTGTCGAACGCCGCGGTCGAGCCGGAGATCGAGGACCTGATCTGCGTCCTGCAGAAGATGGGCGCCATCATCGCGATGGACACCGACCGCACGATCCGCATCACGGGTGTGGACCGGCTCGGCGGCTACAACCACGGCGCCCTGCCCGACCGCCTGGAGGCCGCCTCCTGGGCGTCCGCGGCGCTCGCGACCGAGGGCGACATCTACGTCCGCGGCGCCCAGCAGCGCTCGATGATGACGTTCCTCAACACCTACCGCAAGGTGGGCGGTGCCTTCGAGATCGACGACGAGGGCATCCGTTTCTGGCACCCGGGCGGGCAGTTGAAGTCCATCGCCCTGGAGACGGACGTGCACCCCGGCTTCCAGACGGACTGGCAGCAGCCGCTGGTGGTGGCCCTCACCCAGGCGACGGGCCTGTCCATCATCCACGAGACGGTCTACGAGTCCCGGCTCGGCTTCACCTCCGCGCTCAACCAGATGGGCGCGCACATCCAGCTCTACCGCGAGTGCCTGGGCGGCTCCGACTGCCGCTTCGGGCAGCGCAACTTCCTGCACTCCGCGGTCGTTTCGGGCCCCACCAAGCTCCAGGGCGCCGACCTGGTCATCCCCGACCTGCGCGGCGGTTTCTCGTACCTGATCGCCGCGCTCGCGGCCCAGGGCACCTCCCGCGTCCACGGCATCGACCTGATCAACCGCGGCTACGAGAACTTCATGGAGAAGCTCGTCGAGCTCGGCGCGAAGGTGGAACTGCCGGGCAAGGCGCTCGGCTAGTCCCCCGGTCCCGGACGTGGCCGACGGCCGCCGGGCTTGATCACGGCGAAGACCTGCGTGGGGGGGGGGGGGGGGGGCCCGGCCCCCCCCCCGGTTTTTTCGGTCCCACCGTTTTACCCGGGGGGGGGGGCCCCACGACAGGGACGCGCGGGGCGAATATTAGCGGGGCCG
>NZ_JBIRUY010000025.1:63914-142939 GCF_044335305.1 Streptomyces sp. NPDC020490
TGGCCCACCCGCGGGCCCGGCGGCGCGCCCCCCCCCCGGGCCGGGCCGGCGCCCCCCCCCCCCCCCCACCCCCCCCCCCCCCCCCGGGGGGGGGCGGGCCCCCCCCCCCCCCCCCCCCACGCAGGTCTTCGCGTCCCACGGTGATGCCCGGCGGAGCGTGCAACCAGATCCGGACCGGCAGGGACGAATACTGCGCAGCGAGGACGACTCGCTCGTGCAATGGCCCGGCGATGACGAGACCTTCCTCAGCCTGGATCGGGGCAGCCTGGTCAGACAGACTCAGTTCACCGCAACCGGCGGATCCGGAGGTCATGCTCGCGGCGCTCACCTCGGGTGCCACGCCCTTCGAACTCGCCTCCTTCATGAGCATTCATCGGGAGTGGGCACGCGGGGACGATCCCTATCGGTCCCACAGCTTCGGCGGGCTCCATTGCTCGCATGGCCGGCTCTGCGGTTTCCGTGGGGCCGGGCACGACCGGCTGGTCTCCCGCCGGTGGCTGGATTTCGGCCCCTGGCGTGTGCTGCGCGGACCGGGAGACGTCACCCCCGTCCAGTTCCACGATGTGCGGGCGGATCCGGCCACGGCGCTCGAGCAGGCCCGGGCCGGGCATCCGCTGCTGGAGGACATCACTCCGGTCAGCGGCCTCATGTCCGAGATGCTCGTGATCACCATGACCTCAAGGGTGTCTACGACGCCGACGGCCGATGCCCGCGCATCATCGTCCACGGACGGGACGTCTCACCGGGCGAGATGCTGGATGCCTGTGTGGCGCGCCGGACCCAGGCGCTGGGGCCGGACAGGCCCGTCGAGCGCGTGGCGTACGTGTTCATGGACGCTGAGGCGGCGCACGCGCATCTGCACGCCCTGTGGCTGCGGGAACTGGAATGCTGGACGATCGAGCAGGGCGACGAGATCAGGCTGGACACCGACCATCACGCCGTTCCGGTCAAGCCCGACTGGGTGAAGGAAGGGGAATCCGCTTCCGACGGTGCCGACGTGCCGGCGCCGGCTACGTCCGACGGTTCCGGCACGTAGCGGCCACGCCGAACAGCCGCCGACGCAGAACGCCCGGCCGGGTAATCCCGGCCGGGCGCCTGCATGAACTGCTCGCGGCCTGATCGACACGACCACGTCCTGCGACGGCTCCTGGACGCCCGTGAAGGCGGGGCGGCCCTTTCCGACGCCTTCGGCCGGGAGGCCCTGTGCGGGCCCTGTGGAGCCTGCGGCTCCGCCGCGGGGGCGCGACCGGACAGTGCCGTACCCGCGCTCACCCATGGCGGCGAAGCCGGACGCCGCTGCGGTGGACCGGCGCCACCAGGCGGAGTGCTTACTTGCCCTTGGCGGCTTCCTTGAGCTTGGAGCCCGCGGAGACCTTCACGCTGTAACCGGCCGGGATCTGGATCGGGTCGCCGGTCTGCGGGTTGCGCGCGGTGCGAGCGGCACGGTGGGTGCGCTCGAAGGTCAGGAAGCCGGGGATGGTGACCTTCTCGTCGCCCTTGGCGACGATCTCGCCGACGGTCTCGGCGAACGCGGCCAGAACGGCGTCGGCGTCCTTGCGGGTCACCTCGGCGCGGTCGGCCAGCGCGGCCACCAGCTCACTGCGGTTCATGTTCTTACTCCCGTGTTCTTCTTGCCGTTGAGGCGTGCCACGCGGCGGAGCCGCATGTCAGGCGCTGTGAAAGCCGATGCGCTCGCGCCCAGGGACGCATCCTGCCCCTACCTGCGGCGGGAAAGCCAATCCGGCACCCGTAGGAGTCGTGCAACCACCCTGGGGAGTCACACGGAAAGGCTCGCGCGTGCCCGCAACCCTAGAGTGCGGCCGTCGGGCCCCGGTTCCGCGACGCGCCGGGGCACGTCTCGGGTGGCGATACTCACAGCTCCGGCACCGTACGGCACGCCTACGACACGGCGGTCGCCGCCTTCGCCGCCTCCCGCACCGCGCCGGCCACGGCACCCGCGACCTTGTCGTTGAAGACGCTCGGAATGATGTAGTTGGGGTTCAGCTCGTCCTCGGTCACCACCTCCGCCAGCGCGGTCGCGGCCGCCAGCATCATCTCCGTGTTGACCGTGCGGGACTGGGCGTCCAGCAGGCCGCGGAAGACACCCGGGAAGACCAGCACGTTGTTGATCTGGTTGGGGAAGTCGGAGCGTCCGGTGGCCACGACGGCCGCGGTCTGCCGGGCGACCGCCGGGTCGATCTCGGGGTCCGGGTTCGCGAGCGCGAACACGATCGCGTCGTCGGCCATCGCGGCCACGTCGCCGCCGTCGAGGACGTTCGGGGCGGAGACGCCGATGAACACGTCGGCGCCGCGCACCGCTTCCTTCAGGGTGCCGGTCAGGCCCTCGGGGTTGGTGTTGTCGGCGATCCAGCGCAGCGGCGAGTCGGCGGCGGCCCGGACCAGGTCCTCCCGGCCGGCGTGCACGACGCCCTGGATGTCGGCGACGACGGCGTTCTTCACGCCCGCGGCGAGCAGCAGCTTCAGGATGGCGGTGCCGGCCGCGCCGGCGCCGGACATCACGACCCGGATGGCCTCGATCGCCTTGCCGGTGCAGCGGAGCGCGTTCTTCAGCGCGGCGAGGACGACGATCGCGGTGCCGTGCTGGTCGTCGTGGAAGACGGGGATGTCGAGCGCCTCGCGCAGCCGGGCCTCGATCTCGAAGCAGCGCGGGGCGGAGATGTCCTCGAGGTTGATGCCGGCGAAGCCCGGGGCGATGGCCTTCACGATCTCGACGATCGCGTCGGAGTCCTGGGTGTCGAGGCAGATCGGCCAGGCGTCGATGCCGGCGAACCGCTTGAAGAGCGCGGCCTTGCCCTCCATGACCGGCAGCGCGGCCTTCGGGCCGATGTTGCCCAGGCCCAGCACGGCCGAGCCGTCGGTCACGACCGCAACGGAGTTGCGCTTGATGGTCAGGCGGCGGGCGTCCTCGGGGTTCTCGGCGATGGCCATGCAGACCCGGGCCACGCCGGGCGTGTAGATCATGGACAGGTCGTCGCGGTTGCGGATCGGGTGCTTCGACGCCATCTCGATCTTGCCGCCGAGGTGCATGAGGAAGGTACGGTCCGAGACCTTGCCGAGCGTGACGCCCTCGATGCCGCGCAGCTCCTCGACGATCTCCTCGGCGTGCGCGGTGGAGGTGGCCGCGATGGTGACGTCGATGCGCAGCTTCTCGTGGCCGGACGCGGTCACGTCGAGGCCGGTCACCGAGCCTCCGGAAGACTCCACGGCGGTGGTGAGCTGCGAGACGGCGGTTCCGCTCGCGGGCACCTCCAGCCGGACCGTCATCGAGTAGGAGACGCTGGGCGCCGTTGCCATGACCGACTTCCTCTGCTTTCACCGGGTGACGCTGTATGCCGTCCGATCGTCGCACCTACTGCCGAGTAGGCGTTAGCGGGACGGGATTGCGGACGTTTTGTTCACACCGGGGCCCCTGACCGCGGCGGGAGAACGGGAGAACGGGAAGAGGTCCGCGCCGGAGTGGACGCGGACCTCTTCCGTGGTCAATGACACCGACCCGCCATGCTCGCCTCGCGGCAAGTGGTCGCTCGCAGCGACAAAGGTTGGGCCCGGGGGCTTGGATCGGGCCGGTGCCACACCCAGGCTAACAAACGGATCCCGGATGGCCATTCCCGTACGGCGAGTTCCTTCTCTCAGTCCCTCGGCGGACCTCTCGGTCGGCCAGGGGACCTCTCCGTCCCTCGGCGGACCTCTCGGTCGGCCAGGGGACCTCTCCGTCCCTCGGCGGACCTCTCGGTCGGTCAGCGGATCGTCAGTCCCTCAGCAGATCCGGGATCCCGGACGCGTCCGGCTCGTCCCGCTCGCCCGAGACGACCGTCAGCTGCTGGGTCGCCCGGGTCAGGGCGACGTACAGCACCCGCAGGCCGGCCGGCGACTCGTCGGCGATCTCCGCCGGGGAGACGACGACCGTCGCGTCGTACTCCAGGCCCTTGGCCTCCAGGCTGCCGAGCGGCACCACCCTCCCCCAGTCTCGGCTGCGCTCGTCCGGGGGGACCCCCATGCCCAGCCCGGTGAGCCAGCGGGCCGCCTCCGCGCGCCGGTTCATGGCGACCACGACGCCCACCGTGCCGTCGACGAGGTCCAGCAGCCGGGCGGCCTCGGCGCGGACCGTCTCGCCCAGCGACTCGCCCGCCACGGTGAAACGGGGCCGCACGCCCGTGGAGCGGACGGCGGACGGGGCCTCCGTTCCCGGCATGGCGAGGGCCAGCACCTTGGCCGCCAGCTCGGCGATCTCGGAGGGGTTGCGGTAGTTCACGGTGAGCCGGAAGCGGCGGCGCGGACGGGTGCCGAGGGCCTCGTCGCGGGCCTCGGCGGCCTCGTCGACGTCCGACCAGGACGACTGCGCCGGGTCGCCGACGACCGTCCAGGTGGCGTGCCGGCCGCGGCGGCCGACCATGCGCCACTGCATCGGCGTGAGGTCCTGGGCCTCGTCGACGATGACGTGCGCGTACTCGGTGCGCTCCTGCGCCAGCCGCTCGGCCCGCTCGCGCTGCGACTCCTCGCGGACCGGCATCAGCTCCTCCAGCCCGGTCAGCTGGTCCAGCGGGTCCAGCTCGCGCCGGCGCTTAGGGCGGGCCGGGACGCCGAGGATCGCGTGCAGCTCGTCCAGCAGGGCGATGTCGTGCGCGGTGCGGCCCTCGCGCCGGAGCGAACGGGCGACCCTGCGGACCTCGCCGGGGTTGAGGACGCGTCGGGCCCAGCGGCCGAGCCGCCTCTCGTCCGCCATCGCCTCCAGCACGTCGCCCGGCGTCAGCTCGGGCCACCAGGCGTCGAGGAACTCGGTGAAGGAGTCCTCGGAGGTGATGTCCTCGTCGAAGGAGGAGCGCAGCTCGGCGGCCAGCTCCGGGTCGGTGTGCCGGGTGCCGGCGCCGGACCGCTCCCACAGCGCGTCGAGGAGCAGCCGGCGGGCGCGCGGGCGCAGCAGGTTGACGGGGGCGGTGCCGCCGAGGGCGGTGCGCCGGACGTGGTCGAGCTCCGCGGCCTCCAGTTCCAGCCGGCGGCCGAAGGCGACCACCCGGAGCCGGTCCGGTGAACCGTTCAGTTCCAGGGCTCCGCGCGCGGCCTTGCGCAGCACCTTGAGCATGCGGGACGAGCCCTTGGCGCGGGCCACGGCCGGGGAGTCGTACAGCGTGGCCTCGGCGCCGTCGACGAGTGAGCCGACCGCCCGGATGGCGACCTGGCCCTCCTCGCCGAGGGAGGGCAGCACGCCCTCGGTGTACGCCACCAGCAGCGGGGTCGGGGAGACGATCAGGATGCCGCCCGCGTAGCGGCGCCGGTCCTGGTAGAGGAGGTAGGCGGCGCGGTGCAGGGCGACCGCCGTCTTGCCGGTGCCGGGGCCGCCCTCGACGTAGGTGACGGAGGCGGCGGGGGCGCGGATGACCAGGTCCTGCTCGGCCTGGATGGAGGCGACGATGTCCCGCATGGTGTGGCTGCGGGCCCGGCCGAGGGCGGCCATGAGGGCGCCGTCGCCGATGACGGGCAGCTCGCGGCCGTCGAGGAAGGCCGTCAGCTCGGGGCGCATGAGGTCGTCCTCGACGCCGAGCACCTTGCGGCCCTTGGAGCGGATGACGCGGCGCCGGACGACCCGCCCGGGGTCGACCGGGGTGGAGCGGTAGAAGGGGGCCGCGGCCGGGGCCCGCCAGTCGATGACCAGCGGGGAGTAGTCCTGGTCGAGGACGCCGATCCGGCCGATGTGCAGGGTCTCGGCGATGTCGGCGGTGTTGTCGGCCCGCACCGCGCCCTCGGCGGGCTCGACGGCGGTGTAGGCGCCGTCCGGGCCCTTCTTGCCGTCCTTGCCGAGCAGCAGGTCGATGCGGCCGAAGAGGAAGTCCTCGAACTCGCTGTTGAGCCGGTTGAGGTGGATCCCCGCCCGGAAGACCTGGGCGTCCCGCTCGGCGAGCGCGCCGGGGGTGCCCACCTGGCCGCGCTTGGCCGCGTCGTTCATCAGGAACTCGGCTTCGTGGATCTTCTCCTCGAGGCGCCGGTACACCCGGTCCAGGTGTTCCTGTTCGATGTCGATCTCTCGGTCACGCACCGAGTCGTGGGCGGAGTCGTGAACCGAGCCGACCGCGGATTCTTGAGCCTGAGCGGCCACCGGGCCCCCTTCTGACGTGCTGGGCAGCCGTCAACCGTACGCGAAGGGGGCCGGTGGAAGCTACGGGGAGGGGCGGCATCGCCGGCCGGCGGTTCCTCACGCTCACCCGGGGGCGAGGGCCGCCGGTCTCCCGCGGCCGCGGCGCGCACCGTCGGCGGGCGGCCGGCGGCACGCACGGCACCGTCCACGGCGGGCGGGCGGCACGCACGGCACCGTCCACGGCACCGCGTGCCGGCCGCCCGATCCGCAGGACGGGCCCTACGCGTCGACCGCGACGAGCTTCTTGCCGTCGAAGGTCATGACCTCGAAGTGGTCGATCTGGTTCGGGGTGAAGGCCGCGCCGCCGTGGACGTAGAGCGGGTTGCGGGCCTGTTCCGTCTGGGCGTCCTGGATGCCGTAGCCCCAGTTGGGGACGGACCAGGAGGTCACCGTCTCGCGCTCGCCGTTCTTGCCGACGGCGATCAGGGAGCACTTGAGCGGTCCCTTGACGTTCTTCAACTGCAGGACGGCGTGGGTGCCCCAGTCCTTCTTCTCCATCGCGACCGTCGCGCTGACGTGCGTGCTCGGGTCGGTCGCCGAGACCCGGTCGCCCATGGACTGGAACGCCGCCTGGGCGGGGCCCGCGGCCTGGGTGCCGGTGTCGTTCGAGTCTCCGGTGGCCGCGAGCACCGCGAGCGGACCTCCGGCGATCAGCGCGACCGACGCGGCGAGCGCGAAGAAGTTGCGCCGGGTCCTGGTCTTGCGGCGCACCACGACCTCGTCGACGAGCTTCTCCGCGAGCCGTGGGCTGGGCTTGGCGGACAGCGACTCGCCGATCGCGGGCGAGCCGGAGCCCGGCAGGTCCGCGAGGGCGGCCAGCATCGGCTCCATCCCCGCGAGTTCGTCGAGTTGCTGGGCGCACCATTCGCAGCCGGCGAGGTGCGCCTCGAAAGCGGTCGCCTCGGCGTCGTCGAGGATGCCGAGGGCGTAGGCGCCGACTGTCTCATGCTCGTTCGGCACCGGAGATCCCTGCATAGGGCCAGACATACCCGTACCGCTCGCTCCGAATCCCCCGTAAACACTCATCACGCCGTCACCCCCCGCTCCTCCAGCGCCAGCTTCATCGAACGCAGGGCGTAGAACACCCGGGACCGGACGGTGCCGCTCGGTATGCCCAGTGTCTCGGCCGCCTCATTGACGGTACGCCCCTTGAAGTACGTCTCGACGAGCACTTCCCGGTGGGCCGGGGTCAGGTCGTCGAGCGCGTCGGACAACGTCATCAGCCACAGCGCCTTGTCGATCTCGTCCTCCGCGGGGATGACCTCCAGCGGCGACGGATCGACCTCCTGCGGCCGGGCCTGCCGGCTGCGGTGGCCGTCGATGACGATGCGCCGTGCGACCGTCACCAGCCAGGGGCGTACCGATCCGGTCGCCCTGTTGAGCTGACCGGCGTTCTTCCAGGCACGGATGAGTGTTTCCTGGACCACGTCCTCGGCGCGCTGCCGGTCTCCGGCGACCAGGCGCAGCACGTATGCGAGCAAGGGTCCGGCGTGCTCCCTGTACAGGGCACGCATCAGCTCCTCGTCAGGTTCCGAGGGCTGGGACATGCGATGTCGGGCCCTCGATCCACGTTCATTGGCCACGGCCGCATCCTTGCGCACGCCCACCTCCGGTGTCCGGGGGTTCCCCCAGTCGGTCGCTCGTGCACGGGTACGTAGGGGCTGCGCGGGCTGTTCAAAGAGAGGCGACAGTTTTCTGGCGGGTGATGCGACGAGAGGGACAAGGAAGCACATTCTCGCCGCTCGACCTTCACATTTCCGCCACATCGACAGGGTCGAGCCGGCGGGAGCCGGGCGGCCCCGCGACCGCACAGGTAAACGCGATGTAACAGACATCACATCAACAGCCGCGGCGCAGAAGCCGCATAACGGCCGGTCAGAAGTCTCGCCGGGGAAGGTCAGGAACGGGTGAGCGCCGCGCGCCGCCGGTGCCGGGCCACCCTCTCGCGGTTCCCGCAGACCTCGCTGGAGCACCAGCGCCTCCTGCGGCCCCGGGACGAATCCAGGTAGACGATCGGGCAGTTGTCGCCCTCGCACTGGCGCAACCGGGCCCGCGCGACGGGGTCCGTCAGCAGCTCCACGGCATCCCGGGCGACCGCGCCGAGCAGCTGCGCGCACTCGGGCGGCCCGTCCAACTCCCGTACGAGCACGCCGTCCCGGCCCGGTACGGCGCGCGGGGCCGGGGGTGCCGTACGCGCGATCTCGTTGACCCGGCCGAGCGCGGCGCCGGGCGCCGGGCGGGGCTCGGGCGCCAGGCCGGCCTGCACCAACCGGCTGATCTCCACCCGCAGTTCACGGAAGGCGGTCAGCCAGCCGGTGTCGGCGTGTGCCAACGGCGTGCCGGGCGGCACCAGTCCCGCTCCGGCGATCCAGGCGCGCAGCGCGTCGAGGGAGTCGAACCGTTCCTCGGGGTGGGTGGTCGCGAGCAGATCGAGGCAGATCCGCCCGGCGTCGAACCGCAGCTCGTACGGGGCCGTGGCCGTACCCAGTGCCATGTGCCTGTCACCGCCTCGGGGTCACCCCGGCCGCGCGGGGGCCGGTGGACGCCAGTGAAGGGGCCGGGAAACCGTCTCCCTCCTACAGTGCCCCTCCCCTCACACCGCCGGAACCCCTCGTACCGGCGAGGGACCGACGAGGGCTCGGCGGGGACCGGCGGGGACCGGCGGGGACCGGCGAGAGGCTGGTGGGGACCGGCGGGGACCGGCGAGAGGCTGGTGGGGACCGGCGAGGAACCGGCGAGGAACCGGCCAGGGCGCGCGGGGCCGCTCGGAGGGACGGCCGCGGCGGCCCGGCCGGGGTCACACGTCGCCGTACTTCGCGTCGGCGGCCGGGTCCAGCGCCAGCCGGTAGCCCCGCTTCACCACCGTCTGGATCAGCTTCGGCGCCCCGAGAGCCGTCCGCAGCCGGGCCATCGCCGTCTCCACCGCGTGCTCGTCGCGCCCGGCGCCCGGCAGCGCCCGCAACAGCTCCGACCGCGCCACCACCCACCCCGGCCGCCGTGCCAGCGCCCGCAGCAGCGACATCCCGGCCGGCGGCACCGGCCTCAGCTCGCCGTCGACCAGCACGGCGTGCCCGCGGATCTCCACCCGGTGCCCGGCGACCGGCAGGGCCCGTGCCCGGCCGGGCAGTTCCAGGCACAGCAGCTGCACCAGCGGGCCGAGCCGGAACCGCTCCGGCTGGACGGTGTCGATGCCGCGGGACTGCAACGGCAGCGCGGTGACCGGGCCGACGCAGGCCGGCAGCACGTCATGGCGGAGGGCGTCGGTCAGCTCCGGCAGCAGCCCGCGCTCCTCGGCCCGCGACAGCAGCGAGGCCGCCGCCGGGGCACTGGTGAAGGTGAGCGCGTCGAGGCCGCGGGAGACGGCGGCGTCCAGCAGCCGGTCCACCGGCCCGATGTCCTCCGGCGGCATCCACCGGTACACCGGGACCCCGACGACCTCCGCTCCCCCGGCCCGCAGCGACTCCACGAACCCGGGCAGCGGCTCGCCGTGCAGCTGCACGGCGACGCGGCGCCCGTCGACCCCTTCCTCCAGCAGCCGGTCGAGCACCTCCGCCATGGACTCGCTGGACGGCGACCACTCCTCGGTCAGCCCGGCCGCGCGGACGGCGCCCTTCACCTTGGGCCCGCGGGCGAGCAGTTCGACCTCCCGCAGCCGCCGCAGGAGCGGCTCGCCCAGGCCCCAGCCCTCGGCGGCCTCCACCCAGCCGCGGAAGCCGATCGCGGTGGTGGCCACCACGACGTCCGGCGCCCGGTCGATCAGGTCCTTCGTCGCCGCCAGCAGTTCGCTGTCGTCGGCGAGCGGCACGATGCGCAGGGCGGGCGCGTGCAGGACGGCGGCTCCCCGGCGCCGCAGCAGCGCCCCCAGTTCGTCGGCGCGGCGCGCGGCCGTCACACCCACGGTGAAGCCCGCCAGGGGGCCGTGGTCCGGTCGCTGCTGTTCGTCGTACATGGCTCTCGTCCCGAACTCGAGTCGTCGTGCAGGCGATGGTCGCGGATCCTGCATACCGAACGAGCCTGTCAACGGTGCGTGACAGGCTCGGTTCGGCTTGATGTCGCCGGTGTTACGTCACACCTCGGCGTAGCTGAGCTGCGGCTTCGTCTCTGTGGCAGCGGTGGAGGGCGTCGCGGCGGCCGAGCGGCGAAGGTATACGG
This sequence comes from Streptomyces sp. NPDC020490, assembly GCF_044335305.1. NCBI lineage: Bacteria > Bacillati > Actinomycetota > Actinomycetes > Kitasatosporales > Streptomycetaceae > Streptomyces > Streptomyces sp. NPDC020490. The sequence goes on from NZ_JBIRUY010000025.1 coordinate 74,218, forward strand.
CCCAGGTCACCGCGAAGCAGAGGGCGTAGCAGGCCAGGAAGGCGACGAACGCGCCGGTGCCGGAGCCGTAGGAGAGGAAGGACTGGCGAAAGGCGAGGTTGATGCCGACGCCGCCGAGCGCGCCGACCGCGCCGATGAGCCCCATGGACGCCCCGGACAGCCGCCGCCCGTACGCGGCCGCCGCCTCGCCCTGAAGCCCCTTGGCGAGGGCCTTGGTCTGGAAGATGCCGGGGATCATCTTGTACGTGGAGCCGTTGCCGAGGCCGGTGAGCACGAACAGGACCACGAACGCGGCGGTGAACAGCGCCAGCGACTTCTCCATCGAGGCGACGATCAGCACCGCGGTCGCGGCGCCCATGGCGACGAAGTTGTACAGGGTGATCTTCGCGCCGCCGTACCGGTCGGCGAGCCGGCCGCCCACCGGCCGGATCAGCGAGCCGAGCAGCGGGCCGATGAAGGTGACGTAGGCGGCCTGCAGCGGGGTACGCCCGAACTGGTTGGTGAGCACCTGCCCGAAGGCGAAGGAGTACCCGATGAACGACCCGAAGGTGCCGATGTAGAGGAAGGACATGATCCAGGTGTGCGGGTCCTTCGCGGCGTCCCGGGCGGCGCCGGTGTCGTTCCTGACGTTCTCGATGTTGTCCATGAAGCGGGCGGCGAGGACGGCGGCGACGACGATCAGCGGGATGTAGATCCCGAGCAGCACGCGCGGCCCGCCGCTCGCGCCGATGATGGCGAGCGCGGCCAACTGGATGACCGGCACGCCGATGTTGCCGCCGCCCGCGTTGAGCCCGAGCGCCCACCCCTTCTTCCTCAGCGGGAAGAAGGCGTTGATGTTGGTCATGGAGGAGGCGAAGTTGCCGCCGCCGACGCCGGCGAGCAGGCCGACGAGCAGGAAGGTGGAGAAGGAGGTCCCCGGCTCCATGACGACGAAGGCGGCGATGGTCGGGACGAGCAGCAGACTGGCCGAGACGACGGTCCAGTTGCGGCCGCCGAAGATCGCGACGGCGAAGGTGTAGGGGACCCGGACAGCGGCCCCGACCAGCGTCACCATCGAGGTGAGCAGGAACTTGTCGGCGGGGGTCAGCCCGTACTCCGGGCCCATGAAGAGCACCAGCACGGACCACAGGGTCCACACGGAGAACCCGATGTGCTCGGACAGGACGGAGAAGAGGAGGTTGCGCTTGGCGATCTTCTCCCCGGTCTCGTTCCAGAAGGTCTCGTTCTCCGGATCCCAGTGCTGGATCCAGCGGCCGCCCCTGCTCGGTGCTGTCATGACGCCTCCACGGTGCGCTTCGGGCTCGGTGGTTCCCGAAGGTAGGGAGAGCGCGTTTCCGCCCTGTGGCACCGGGTGACCGCGAAGGAACGTTGCTCTCACCCCGCGCGGGGGCGGGATGAGAGGTCACGGGGGGGCGCGCCTGCTCGGGATCTCGGCTGGCCAGCGCATAATCCCGAACCGCAAGGGCCCCACTGACCTCGGGCAGCGACCCCCCAGCGCTCGCGTTCCAGCCGCGCCCGATAACGCGAGGGGGCCCCTCACTCTGGCCGCCCAACAGCGACGTCACGAGAAGAGATTCCGCTGGTTTGCAAAACGCGGGCGAACCTGGCCTCTGAACTGCCCTTTTCATCCAGGGACTCCCTCAAGTACTCACTGGAAACCATCGCTCTCGTGAGAGAGTTGACGTTCTACCAAATTGACGTACTCTCATGCGTACTGGCGCTCGTCATGAGGGAGGGGCAATGTCAGAACACGAGGGAACGCCACGTTCACTGCGCATCAGCTTCGAGTTTGAGGTGCCGCGCGGCCTGAAGGGGGTCAACATCCCTGGGACCAGCGTTCAAAAGGCACTCGACACCATGGCCGACCGCATCATCGGCCTTTCCGAGAGCCTGTTCCCTTGGGCCGGGAAAGTCGCCGTCCGCAAGCAGTGGGTCTACCACTGGACGGACTACGAAGAGACCATCAAGCTCCCGGCCAACGACAAGAACACCCCGAAGTAGAACCACAGATGAGAAGGCATGGCCCGTCGTACATCGACGGGCCACAGCCCTATCCCCACGTCGGAGGATGGGGACCGATGCCCGGCCCGGTACCGCACCGGCGAAGGGCCGCCCGGGGGATCCGGGCGGCCCTTGATGTGGTGCCGGAGCTCGCGGACGCGAGCGGGGCCGTCAGGAGCGGTGCGTGCCGGGGTTGGGCTGTGGGCGCTTGTTGCGGTGGCCGTCCGGCCACAGGCGGGGGCTGCGCTTCGCGGCGATGTCCTCGATCCAGCCGAAGGCCAGGATGACCAGGCCGATCAGCGGCCAGACCAGGAAGAACATCCACAGCATGTAGGTGGAGTCGAGGGCCGCCACCGCTCGGTCGCTCTGCATGAACGGCAGGTTGTACGCCTGGTCGATGATCGGGACCGTGGCCATGATCAGCATGTTGTGCCACAGGTAGATGGTGACCGCGCGGTTGTTGGACAGCGTCACCAGCTTGTCCCACCTGGCCAGCTTGCCCGGCAGTTCCTGCCACGACGGGGAGTACTGGAGCAGGATCACCACGAAGCCGAAGGACCAGGTCGCCTGGGCCAGCGGGATGTCGTTGAGGTCCCAGCCGTCGGGGCCCAGGTGGCCGGAGGCCCACCACAGGCCGAAGGCCATGATCAGCGCCGAGCAGGAGATGGCGATGTAGCGCGGGACGCGCTGCAGGACGCCCTCGTGGTGGGCGAAGCCCAGGACCCAGCAGCCGCCGAAGACCGCGAAGTCGCTGACCGCGTTGCCGGTCTCGCCGGGGATGGTCACCAGGCCCGTGCCGACGATCGCGGTCAGGCCCAGCGGGGCCAGCAGCGTCGGCCACGGCGCCTTGCGGAACGCCCACAGCAGCAGCGGGGAGGCCACCACGAACCACAGGTAGGCGCGCAGGTACCACAGCGGGCCGCACGCCTGGACCGCCCAGGTGTCCTCCAGCAGGCCCGACTTGGAGCCGATGTGCCAGGGGAAGGGCGGGGCGCCGATCGGGATCACGTAGTTGACCAGGTCGACGAGGCCCCAGGTGCCGCCGTGGTCGGGGTCCTTCACCGGGTTCCAGCCGCCCGCGAACATCAGCGCCAGCGCCACCGCGCTGAACGCCCACAGCGGAGGCAGCAGGCGCCGGACGCGGCTCTTGATCACGCTCACCGCGGGGCGGTTCAGGGACCGCGCCATCAGCGAGCCGGCCAGCGCGAACATCACGCCCATGGAGGGGAACAGCACCGTCAGCCAGGCCCAGCCGAACAGGTGGTAGACCACCACGCGGACCAGGGCGATGGAGCGCAGCAGGTCCAGGTAGCGGTCACGGCCGGGCTTCTTCGGCGCGGGCGCGGTCTCGGGCGCGGCCGCGGTGTCGGGGACGGGCACGGTGTCGGGGCCGGCGGCGGGCGCCGCCTGCGCGGTCCGCGCCTGCGGGAAGCCGTAGGACGGCGTCGACTCCGGGGTTCCGGTCGTGTATCCGTGGGTCATGCCACGGGCCTCCGATCACTGCTGCTGGTCGCGGTCCGCCGGCGTGGCACCGGGCCTCCCGGCGCCTCGACGACGCCCGTGCGCCGCAGCTTCTGCCAGCGCAGGCGGCCGCCGGTGAGCGCCGTGATCCAGGACTGGAGCAGCACGACGTACATGAGCTGGCGGTAGAGGATCTGCTGCAGGGGCAGCGAGATGAGGTGGGTCATGCGCTCCTTGTCGAGACGGAACGCGTAGGCGGCGCACACGGCCTGGATCGCCAGGACGCCCAGCCACGCCACGACCGTCTTCTGCGTCGGGCCGAACACCACGCCGTACAGCAGGAACACGTCGATCAGCGGGGCCAGCAGCGGCGCCACCACCATGAACAGCGAGACCAGGGGCAGGCCCACGCGGCCGAAGCGGCCCGACGGGCCCCGCTCCACCAGCGCCTTGCGGTGCTTCCAGATGGCCTGCATGGTGCCGTACGACCAGCGGTAGCGCTGGGACCACAGCTGCTGCACGGACTCCGGGGCCTCGGTCCACGCCCGCGCCTTCTCGGCGTAGACGACCCGCCAGCCGTCGCGGTGCATCGCCATGGTGATGTCGGTGTCCTCGGCGAGCGTGTCGTCGCTCATGCCGCCCACCCGCTCCAGGGCCGACCTGCGGAAGGCCCCGACGGCGCCGGGGATCGTCGGCATGCAGCGCAGGATGTCGTACATGCGGCGGTCGAGGTTGAAGCCCATCACGTACTCGATGTGCTGCCAGGCGCCGATGAGCGAGTCGCGGTTGCCGACCTTGGCGTTGCCGGCGACGGCGCCGACCTTGGGGTCACCGAAGGGCTGCACCAGCTCGCGGACGGTGGACGGTTCGAAGACCGTGTCGCCGTCCATCATCACGATGATGTCGTGGCGGGCGTTGGCCAGGCCCCGGTTGAGGGCGGCCGGCTTGCCCGCGTTGAGCTGCCGGACGACGCGGACGCCTGGCAGGCCCATCGCCTCCACGATCCGCGCGGTGCCGTCGCTGGAGCCGTCGTCGATGACGATGACCTCGATCGGGTGCTCGCTCGCCATCAGCGAGCGGACCGTGTTCTCGATGCACTTCGCCTCGTTGTACGCGGGCACCAGCACCGACACCGGTTCGGTCACCGGCGGTCCCCAGCTGAAGCGCCGGCGGCGCACCCGGCGGGCGTGGACGCCGGAGAGCAGGAGCATCAGCACGAAGCGGGAGATGACCAGGGCGCCGATCACCGCGAGGCCGACGACGAGCACGCCGGTGATGTTGTCCGAGGCGCTGACCAGGAAGATCCACGCCTTGCCCTTGAGCAGGTCCAGTCCGGCGACCTTGGTGTGGGCGCTGGGCGCGCCGAGCGCCTCGGTGAGGTTGTCGAACTGGTAGCCCTGCTCCTGGAGCATGGGCACGAACTTGTCGAGCGCCTGCACGGTCTGGTGGCGGTCGCCGCCGGAGTCGTGCATCAGGACGATGGCGCCCTTGCCGTCCTTGGGCGTGGCGCGGCGGATGATCTCGTCGACGCCGGGCTTCTGCCAGTCCTCACTGTCGGTGTTGTTGACGACCGTGATGTAGCCCTTGGTGCCGATGTACTCGGTGACCGGCCAGGACTTGTCGTCCATGGCGTCGGCGAAGGAGGAGTACGGCGGCCGGAACAGCGAGGTGCGGATGCCGGCGGCGCCGGTGATCGCGAGCTGGTTCTGCGACAGCTCCCAGTCGATGCGCTTCTTGGACTGGAAGGAGAGGTCGGGGTGGTTGAAGGTGTGCAGGCCGACCTCGTGGCCCTCGTCGACCATGCGCTTGACCAGGTCCGGGTAGCGCGAGGCCATGGTGCCGGTGACGAAGAAGACCGCGTGCGCGTGGTGCTCCTTGAGCACGTCCAGGACCTTGGGGGTCCAGGTCGGGTCGGGGCCGTCGTCGAAGGTGAGGACGAGGTGGTGGTCGGACAGCCGCAGGCTGGTGGTGCGGCCGCTGCGGGTGTCGATGACCGGGCCGCCGTCGATGATCTTCTCCGGCACCTTGTCGGCGGCCGCCTCGGGCTGGATGCGGTGGTCGGCGAGGATCTCGCTGTGCACGTAGCCGCGCAGCATGAGCATCGCCATCAGGGCGACGAGCACGAGCATGGGCAGCAGCAGCCGCATGGGCACGCGGCGCCGGGAGCCGTCGGGGGCCTTGTTCGCGGCCCTGCGACGGCGGGAGCGGGATGCCATCAGAGGTGGTACTCCGGGGACGTGGACGGGAGGGCGGGCGTACCCGGTTCCTCGGCGACGGGAGTCGGGGTGCTCGGGCCGGCGGCCACGGCGCCGGTGCCGTTGCCGAGGCCGGTGGTGTCGCCGACGGGTGACTCGGAGGGGGCGGCGGTGGTGCTGCCGCCCGTGCTGGGGCCGGCCGACGGGGTGACCGGGTCGGCCGAGAGCGACGGGACGGGCGGGCTCACGCCGGTCCCCGGCTTCGACGTCGACGTGCTGGCCGACGGCTGCGGGTCCGCGGAGGCCCCCTGCCCGGCGCCCCCGGACGCGCCGGGGGTGACGCCGGCGGCGCCCGGAGAGGCCGTCGCGCCGTCGGTCGTGGTGGCCGACGCGCCGGGTGAGGCGCCGGCGGTGCCGGAGGGGTCCGCGGTGCCGGAGGGCTGCGGCGAGGTGTCGACCTCGTCGGCGGGCTGCTCGTCCTTCTGGCCCGGCACCGGCAGCCAGGGGGCGTCGGAGCTGCCGGAGAGCAGGGTCATGACGATGACGACGGCGTAGACCGCGCAGGCCAGGCCGATGGCCACACCGATGCGGCGGAAGCGGCGGCTGCGGCGGCCGGACTCGTCGACGAAGACGGGCCTGTCGGAGCCGTCGCCACCGGCCGCGCCGCCCTTGGCCCGGCGCAGGCCCATGTCCTGCTGCAGGCTGACGGCGTCCAGTTGGACGGTCACCTCGTGCGGGTCGTGGGTGTGCTCCGTGTCGCCCGGGGTCTGCCAGGGGTCGCGCGGGGCGGCGGGGCCGGTCCCGGGGCGGGCCGAGGAGGGAAGCACGGCGGTGTGGTCGGCGTCGGCGTGCGCGGCGTGCGGGAAGGCGTCGGTCCGCGCGAAGGCGTCGGCGTGCGCGGCGTGCGGGAAGGCGTCGGTCCGCGCGAAGGCGTCGGCGTGCGGGTGGGCGCCGGGGCCGCCGCGCAGCGCCTGCGTGGCGTCGGCGTCTCCCGAGGCGGGGGCTCCCGAAGCGGGTTCTCCGAAGGCGGCGTCGCCGAAGGCCCGGAAGGCGCCGTCGGGGACTCCGGTCGCTCCGGGTTCGGGAAACGCCCGGGTGTCTCCCCCGGTCGCCGGGAGAGCCTGGGCCCCGGATGCCGAACCGGCCCATTCCGGTTGGGCGTCTTCCCGCCACTTCTTCACACGCACGCACAACCCCCCACGGGACAGTTCTGGGTGCGCTTACGACTCGAGCACCCGTCGGCTGAGCCAGGCCCCCACCCGGTTCGAGCGCCCCCTTTACCACACCGTGCTCAGGGCATGAATGTAGCGCACGCGGAGGAACTGTGGTGGCCACGTGTCAGTTGTGAGACGTCATGGCCCTCTCGTCGGTGGCTGAAATCCATCCCTCGGACGGTCGTCGCAGCCAGTTTTCCGCGGCGGCGAGTTCGGCCGCGGCCTGTCGAAGCGCGTCGAGTCCGGGATGGACCAGTCCCTTTCGCCACACCAGCGACACCGGCGAGAGCGGGACCGGGTCCACCAGGGGCCGCACCACGGTGCCTGGCATGGCCGGAAAGTCCACCACGGCGAGGACGGGGTGGCCCGTTTTGGCCATCAGCCGCTGGAACTCCTCCTCGCCGACGGCCAGCGGGGCGGGTGGCGCGATCTCGACGCCCCGCCCGTCGAACAGGCGGCGCGCGAGGTCGGTCCACTCCGGCGTACGGGGGTTCCCGGCGCCCGCGTACACCGTCTCGCCCGCCAGCGCGGCCAGCGGCACCGCCGCCAGGGAGGCAAGCCGGTGACCCTCCGGCAGCACCAGCGCCATCGGCTCGTAGCGGACGGGCTGGTGGTCCAGCGGGGCCCGCAGCGCCGGGTCGAGTCCCGCGAACCGGCCGAACGAGGCGTCCAGGCGCCCGGCGGCCAGCTCGCCCGCGGCTCCGGTGAGGCCGCTCTCGTAGCGGGCCATCAACTCCTGCTCGGGGGCGAGTTCGCGGGCCCGGTGCAGGACCCGGCGGCCGGTGGCCAGGCCCGGGGAGTTGAGGTCGACCAGCAGGGGCCGGGCCTGCCCGAAGGCGGCGAGCAGCGCGTCCTGCGCCTCCAGCACCCGGCGCGCGTGCGGCAGCAGCCGCTCGCCGTCGGCCGTCAGCGTCACCTGCCGGGTGGTGCGCACGAACAGGTCGGCGCCGAGTTCGCGCTCCAGGCGCCGCACGTCCCGGCTGAGCGCCTGCTGGGCGACGTAGAGGCGGACCGCGGCGCGCGTGAAGTGCAGTTCCTCGGCGACGGCGACGAAGGCGCGCAGCAGGCGCGGGTCGAGGTTGGCGGGCATCCGCCGAATTTACAACGGGACCGCGTGAATGGGCGCGGAGAAGGTGTTGGACCCGGTGACCGGGCGCGGGCGACGGTGGTGCGCATGTCCGAGCAGCCCCTCCACACCGTCAGCTACACCGTCACCGGCGACGCCGTCGTGGCCGTCGACTTCTCCCCCCGCTTCCGCCCGCGCCCGCCCGGCCCCTACCGCCGGCTGTTCGCCGTGCCCGGCGCCCTGGCCTTCACAGCCGGGAACCTGGTGGCCCGGCTGCCGATGGGCATGTTCAGCGTGAGCGCGGTGGTGATGATCGCCGCGGCCCGCGGTTCGTACGCCCTGGCCGGCGCCGTCACCGCGACCGGGCTGGCGGCGACCGCCGTCGTCGCCCCGTGGATCGCGCGGCTGGTGGACCGGCACGGCCAGGCGCGGGTGGCCGTGCCCGCCACGGCGGTCGCCGTCCTCGGCTCCCTCGCCCTGGTGCTGTGCGTGCGCCTCGGCGCCCCCGTCTGGACCCTGTTCGCCTCCTACGCCGCCACCGCGACGACCCCGAACACCGGCGGCATGTCCCGGGCCCGCTGGTCCCACCTGCTGGGGGGCGACGAGCGGGCGCTGCACACGGCCAACTCCTTCGAGCAGGCCGCGGACGAGCTGTGCTACATGCTGGGCCCGGTCCTCGCGGCCTTCCTGTGCGCGTCGCTCTTCCCCGAGGCGGGCACGCTGGCCGGTGCGGTGCTGCTGCTGACCGGCATGCTGGTCTTCGCCGCCCAGCGCTCTACCGAGCCCCCCGTCCACCCGGTCCACGCGCGCGGAGCCCTGCGGAGCCCGAAGCCGCCGTGGCGCGCGCCGGGCATGCCGGCGCTGCTCGCGATGTGCCTCGCGACGGGCGCGGTGTTCGGGTCCATGGAGGTCGTCACGATCGCGTTCGCGGACGCACAGGGGCACCGGTCGGCGGCGGGCGCGGTGCTCGCCCTGCAGGCGGCCGGTTCGTTCGCGGCGGGCCTGCTGTTCGGGGCGGTGCGCCCGGCCGGTCCCGCGGAGCGCCGGCTGCCGTGGTGCGTCGCGGCGATGACGGCGCTGCTGACCCTGCCGCTGCTCGCGGCCGCCCGCGCCGGCTCGCTGCCGCTGCTGGCGGGCGCGCTGCTGGTCGCCGGGATGGCGACCGCCCCGACGATGGTCACGACGATGACGCTGGTGCAGGCGCGCACACCCGCAGGCCGGCTCAACGAGGGCATGACCCTGGCGGTGACCGGCCTGCTCGGCGGCATCGCCTGCGGCTCGGCCACCGGCGGCTGGAGCGTGGAGCACCTGTCGACGGCGGCCGGGTTCGGGGTGCCGGTGACAGCGGCGGCGGTCGCGTTGACGATCTCCCTCGCGCAACGGGGCGCTCCGAACCGGAGCGGCCAATTTCGTGCGATGCATTGACGGGCTCACAGACCGCACCTACCTTCGGCCGTCGAAGCGCTTCGACGTCACGCATCGAATCGATTCGACGGCACGGCCGTCCTTCGCGTGACGCCCTGAACCCATCCGGCTCCGTGGGAGGCACGGAATGTTGACAACACGAATGCGCGTGACGACGGTCACGGCGGCGATCCTCGGCGGATCGCTGCTGCTGACCTCCTGCGGCGGCTCGGACAGCGGATCGTCCGACGGCAAGACCCTCAGGCTCTGGCACTACGAGGCGCCCAACAGCGCGATGGGCCAGGCCTGGAACGAGGCGATCAAGGAGTTCGAGGCCAAGCACCCGGGTGTGAAGGTGAAGGTCGAGGAGAAGGGCTTCGAGCAGGTCCAGAAGACGGCGCCGATGGTCCTGAACTCCTCGGACGCGCCCGACATCATGGAGTACAACAAGGGCAACGCGACCGCGGGCCAGCTGTCGAAGCAGGGGCTGCTGACCGACCTGACGGCCGAGGCCACCAAGCGCGGCTGGGACAAGAAGCTCAGCGCCGGCGTGCGCACGACCAGCATGTACGACACCAACGGCGTCATGGGCTCCGGCAACTGGTACGGCGTACCGAACTACGCCGAGTACACGATGGTCTACTACAACAAGGACCTGTTCAAGAAGTACAAGATCGACGAGCCGAAGACGTTCGACGATCTCACGGCCGCCATGGACACCTTCGCCAAGAAGGGCATCACACCGCTCGCCAACGGCGGCGCCGAGTACATCGCCCAGCAGTACCTGTACCAGCTCGCGCTCTCCAAGGCCGACCGCTCGTGGGTCGACAGCTACGAGCTGTACAAGGGCAGGACCGACTTCCACGACGCGGCCTGGACCTACGCGGCGGACACCTTCGCCGACTGGGTGAAGAAGGGCTACATCAGCAAGAAGTCCACCAGCACCAAGGCCGAGGACGCGGGCGTCTCCTTCATCCAGGGCAAGACGCCGATCCTGTTCTCCGGCAGCTGGTGGTACGGCCGGTTCCAGTCGGAGGTCAAGTTCGACTGGGGCACCACCCTGTGGCCCGGCTCGAACCTGACCCTGGGCTCCGGCGGCAACCTCTGGGTGGTCCCGAAGAACGCCAGGAACAAGGACCTCGCCTACGACTTCATCGACATCACCATGTCGAAGAAGATCCAGAACCTGCTCGGCAACAAGGGCGGCATCCCGGTCGCGGCCGACGCGTCCGCGATCACCGACCCGAAGTCCAAGGAGCTCATCGCCAACTTCAACACGGTGAGCCAGCGGGACGGCCTGGCCTTCTACCCGGACTGGCCGGTGAACGGCTTCTACGACGTCCTGGTCTCCGAGACGCAGAAGCTGATGACGGGCAGCGAGAAGCCGGACGGCTACCTCGACGCCCTCCAGCAGGCCTACGACAAGGGCGCGCCGAAGCAATGACGGCCACCGTCGAACGGGGCCCGCGGGCCGTCGGCAAGCACCTGCCGGCCGGCCCGCGCCGCCCCCGTACCCGCGATTCGTACGCTCTCTTCCTGCTTCCCGGGATCCTCGCCTTCCTGGCGGTCATCGTCCTGCCGTTCCTGATGAACACGGGCGTGAGCTTCACCGACTGGCAGGGCGTCGGCAGCCCGACGTGGACCGGGCTCGCCAACTACCGGGAGCTGATGGACGACTCGGAGTTCTGGGCGTCCTTCCGGCACAGCATGTTCATGGTCGTCGCCATGGCGGCCGTGCCGACGGTGCTCGGACTCGTCCTCGCCGCCGCGCTGTTCGACTACGTCGGCAAGCACTTCGGCAGCAGGGTGGCCGCGGTGCTGCGCGCCTGCTTCTACCTCCCGCAGGTGCTGCCGATCGCGGTCGCCGGGATCGTGTGGAGCTGGATCCTCGCCCCCGACAACGGCTCCCTCAACGAACTGCTGAAGGCGGTCGGCCTGGGCTCCTGGCAGCAGGACTGGCTCGGCGATCCGGACCTCGCGCTGTACAGCGTGATGGGCGTGATGGTGTGGGTGCAGATCGGCTTTCCGCTGGTGGTCTTCATGGCGGGCCTGCAACGCGTCGACCCGCAGCTGTACGAGGCGGCCGAGCTGGACGGAGCCGGCTGGTGGCGCCGGTTCTGGCACATCACGCTGCCGCAGATCCGCCCGGAGACCTATGTCGTGCTGACCTGGTGCACGATCGCGGCGCTGAAGGTGTTCGGCGCGGTGTACGTGCTGACCAAGGGCGGCCCGGGCGGGGCGACGGACGTGCCGTCGTACTTCTCCTTCGCCACCTTCTTCGAGAAGACCCAGGTGGGCTACGGCGCCGCGATCTCGACCATCCTCACCGTGATCATCCTGGGCCTCTCCCTGATCGGCCTGAAATTCCAGACCCGTGCCGAGGACGCCGAGGAAGGGGTCCGCGCATGACCGCCGCCCTGCGCCGCTACCCGGTGCTGCTGGCCCTGTGCCTCGCCGCCCTGTTCATGGTGGTGCCGTTCGTGATCGTGGCCGTCAACGCGGTCAAGTCGCCGGCCGAGTACTCCGCGCACGGCCCGCTCAGCCTGCCCGAGGGCCTCTACCTGGACGGCCTCAAGGACTTCTGGCAGCGGGTCGACTACGGCCAGAAACTCTTCAACTCCGTGCTGATCAGCGGCTGCGTGGCCGTTCTGGCCGCGGCCCTGTCGGTGCTCAACGCCTATGCGATCGGCATCGGCCGGATGAAGGGCCGCACCTGGATCCTGGCCTTCTTCGTCCTCGCCAACATGCTCCCGCAGGAGGCGCTGGTCTACCCGGTCTACTACCTGAGCAAGCAACTGGGCCTGTACGACACCCGGCTCAGCGTGATCATCGTGTTCACGGTGATCCAGGCGGCCTTCGGCACGTATCTCCTCTCCTCGGTCCTCGGGCAGTTCCCGCACGAGATCATCGAGGCCGCCCGGATCGACGGCGCGAACAAGTGGCAGGTGCTGTGGCGGATCGTGGTCCCGGTCAGCCGGCCCACCCTCGGGGTCCTGCTGGTGTTCTTCTTCATCTGGACCTGGAACGAGTTCCTGCTCCCCCTGGTGATGCTGATCTCCAACGACAACCAGACCGTGTCGGTGGCGCTCGGCGTCCTGCAGGGCCAGCGCCTGATGGACGCCACGATGACCAATGCCGCCGCTCTGCTGGGCGTGCTGCCCGCGATCGTCTTCTTCCTCGTCTTCCAGCGGACGCTCACCCGCGGCATCGCCGTGGGCGCCGTCAAGTAAAGGGGTGCGCCCGTGAAGTTCACCGACGGCTACTGGCTGCTGCGCGAGGGTGTCACCGCGGCCCATCCGGTCCAGGTCCTGGACGTCGCCGCCCCGGACCGCACGCTGGAGATCCACGCGCCGACCCAGCCCATCCGGCACCGCGGCGACCTGCTGAAGGGACCGGTCGTGACGATCACCGCGCACGCCCCGATGCCCGACGTCGTCGGGGTGACCCTGACCCACTTCGACGGGGAGCAGCCCCGCGGACCCGAGTTCGAGCTGACCGGGGCGGAGGTCGCGGTCCACACCGAGTACGACGAGGAGCACGCCACCCTCACCTCCGGCGCGCTTTCGGTCCGGGTTGCCCGCACCGGCCCGTGGCACGTCGACTTCCTCGCCCACGGCCGCGTCCTCACCTCCAGCGGCCCCAAGAGCATGGGCATCATGCGGGACGGGACCGGCGCCCACTACCTGCGGGAGCAGCTGGGCCTCGGCGTGGGCACCAGCGTGTACGGCCTCGGAGAGCGGTTCGGCCCGCTGGTCAAGAACGGCCAGGTCGTCGACATCTGGAACGCCGACGGCGGCACGGCCACCGAACAGGCCTACAAGAACGTCCCGTTCTATCTGACGGACGCGGGCTACGGCGTCTTCGTCGACCACCCGGGCAAGGTGTCCTTCGAAGTGGGCTCGGAGGCGGTCTCGCGGGTGCAGTTCAGCGTGGAGTCGCAGCAGTTGACGTACTACGTCATCTACGGCCCGACCCCGAAGGACATCCTCCGCAAGTACACCGCCCTGACCGGCCGCCCGGCGCTGCCGCCCGCCTGGTCGTTCGGGCTGTGGCTGTCGACGTCCTTCACCACCTCCTACGACGAGGAGACGGTGACGTCGTTCATCGACGGCATGCGGGACCGCGAACTCCCCCTCTCCGTCTTCCACTTCGACTGCTTCTGGATGCGCGAGTTCCAGTGGTGCGACTTCCGGTGGGACCCGCGGGTCTTCCCGGACCCGGAGGGGATGCTGGCCCGGCTGAAGGCGAAGGGGCTGCACATCTGCGTGTGGATCAACCCGTACATCGCCCAGCGCTCCCCCCTCTTCGCCGAGGGCAAGGCGCTCGGCCACCTGCTGCGGCGGCCGGACGGCAGCATCTGGCAGTGGGACCTGTGGCAACCGGGCATGGCGCTGGTCGACTTCACCAGCCCGGCGGCCCGCGACTGGTACGCCTCCAAGCTGGAGGCGCTGCTCGCGCAGGGCGTCGACTGCTTCAAGACCGACTTCGGCGAGCGGGTCCCGGTCGACGTGCGGTGGTCGGACGGCTCCGACCCGGAGCGGATGCACAACTACTACACCCACCTCTACAACCGCACCGTCTTCGACGTGCTCCGCAAGCACCGCGGCGAGGGCGAGGCGGTCGTCTTCGCGCGGTCGGCGACGGCCGGGAGCCAGCAGTTCCCGGTGCACTGGGGCGGCGACTGCGAGGCGACGTACGAGTCGATGGCCGAGTCGCTGCGCGGCGGGCTGTCGCTCGGCCTGTCCGGCTTCGGCTACTGGAGCCACGACATCGGCGGGTTCGAGGGCACCCCGACGGCGGCGCTGTTCAAACGGTGGCTGGCGTTCGGACTGCTGTCCTCGCACAGCCGCCTGCACGGCAGCTCCAGCTACCGGGTGCCGTGGCTGTTCGACGAGGAGTCGGTGGACGTGCTGCGGCACTTCACCCGGCTCAAGCTCAGCCTCATGCCGTACCTGTACGAGGCCGCCCGCACCGCCCACACCGACGGCGTGCCGGTGATGCGGGCCATGGTGCTGGAGTTCCCGGACGATCCCGGGTGCGCGCACCTGGAGCGGCAGTACATGCTGGGCCCGGACCTGCTGGTGGCGCCGGTCTTCAACGACGAGGGCGACGTGACGTACTACTGCCCGGCCGGCACCTGGACCCATCTCGTCAGCGGGCAGACGGTGACCGGCCCGCGCTGGGTGCGCGAGCGGCACGGGTTCCTCGGCGTGCCGCTGCTGGTCAGGCCGGGAGCGGTGATCCCGGTGGGGGCGGTCGCCGACCGGCCCGACTACGACCACGCCGACGGGGTGACGCTGCGGGCGTACGAGCTGGAGCGGGGCGACCAGGTGACGGTGCGCGTCGGGGAGGTGGTGTTCACCGTCGTACGAGAGGGGGAGACTCTGCGGGCGTCGTGCAGTGATCCGGCGGCCCCGTGGAACCTGGCGGTCGGGGAGCGCACGGCGCGGGCACAGGCGGGCACCGGATTCCTCTCCCTGGAGCTGTCCTGATGGTGAAGATCACGGATGTGGCGCGGCGGGCCGGCGTCTCCCCCAGCACCGTCTCCTACGCGCTCAGCGGCAAGCGCCCGATCTCGGAGGAGACCCGGCGCCGGGTCGAGGAGGCCATCCGCGAGCTGGGCTACCGGCCGCACGCCGGCGCCCGGGCGCTGGCCAGCAGCCGGTCCAACGTGCTGGCGCTGGTGATCCCGTTACGCACCGGGATCCATGTGCCGGTGGCCATGCAGTTCGCCGTGTCGGTGGTCACCGCCGCCCGCCGGCACGACCACGACGTGCTGCTGCTCACTCAGGAGGAGGGCGAGGAAGGGCTCAGGCGGGTCGCCGACACGGCACTGGTGGACGCGCTGATCCTGATGGACGTCCAGCTCCACGATCCCCGGCTGCCGTTGCTGCGTTCGCTGGACCGGCCCTCGGTGGCCATCGGCTTCCCCGCCGATCCGGACGGGCTGACCTGCATCGACCTGGATTTCAAAGCGGCCGGCGAGGCATGCGTGGAGCATCTGGCACGGCTGGGGCACCGGGTGGTCGCCCTGGTCGGGTCGCCGCCGGAGGTGTACGTGCGGCAGACGGCGTTCGCCCAGCGCGTCGTCCAGGGCTTCACCGCGGCCGCCGACCGCGGCGGGCTCGCCTCTTCCGTCCACCCCTGCGAGGCCTCCCCCGCGGCCGCCCGCCTGGTCGCCCAGCAGCTGCTGCGCGAGCAGCCCGCGCTGACCGGCGTCGTGGTCCACAACGAACCCGTCCTCGAGCCGCTGATCGACGCCTTCGAACAGCTCGGCCTGCGCGTCCCGGGCGATCTGTCCGTCACCGCGATCTGCCCGGACGAGCTGGCCGAGTCGTTACGGGTCCCGGTCACCTCCGTCGCCCTGCCGTCCGCCGAGGTGGGCGAGCGGGCGGTGGAGCTGCTGATGCGGAAGCTGGGCGGCACGCCCGTGCCCGAGGCCACGCTGCTGCCGCCCCGGCTGACGGACCGGGCGAGCACGGCACCGCGGGACGCCCCGTGACCCGCGGTGCCGGCCGGAACGGGCGGACCGGTACGGGTGGACGGACGGTACGGGAGGACCGGCTCAGCCCAGCCCCCACGCCCGCCCGAGCCGGTAGGCGGCGCACAGGCCGACGTCGAGGAGGTACGCCCCCGCCGTACCGCACTGCTCGCCGCCGCTGCCCGGGTCGACGGGCTGTCCGTGCCCCATGCCGGTGATGCTGTACGTCTCGACGGCCACGGCACCGGCCGGATCCCGGAAGACCTGGTGGGGGTAACCGGCGACGGTGTCACTGACGTCGGCCGTCTGGTCGGCCCCGTGGACGTTGGTCCACTGCCTCATCAGGTCGGTCATGTTGACGGGCTTGACGGTGTAGTCGGCGGTGCCCTGGAACACGGTGAGCGTCGGCCAGGGCCCGCCGTAGCCGGGCCGGGCGGCCCGCACCCGGTCGCCCCACTGCTGCGGGGTCTGGGTGGCGCCGACGTACATGCACACGTACGGCGATCCGGCGGCCTGCGCGCACCCGTACGGCAGCCCGGCGGCGATGCCGCCCGCGGCGAACTTCTCCGGATACGCGGCCATCATCACGGCGGTCATCGCGCCCCCGGCGGACAGCCCCGTGACATACACGCGCCCGGCGTCCCCGGACACGTCGGCGAGCTGCCGGTCGACCATCTGCGCGATGGAGGCGGCCTCGCCCTGCCCGCGCGCGATGTCGCCGCTCTGGAACCAGTCGAAGCAGTTCGAGGCGTTGTTCGCGCTGCGCTGCTGCGGCAGTACGACGGAGAAGCCCCAGCGGTCGGCGAGCTGGAGCCAGCCGCTGCCGGTGCCGTAACCGGCGGCGTCCTGCGTGCAGCCGTGCAGGGCGACGACGACGGGGCGTCCGGCGGGCAGACCGGCGGGGACGTAGCGGAACATGCGCAGGGCGCCGGGGTCGGACCCGAATCCGGTGACTTCCTCCAGGGAGGCGGCGGCGTGCGCCCGCCCCGGCTGGACGAGGGAGAGCAGGGCGACCAGCAGGGTCGCCAGGACGGTGAGGCGGCGTGCGGCTCTGGTCTGTGTCATGAACATGGACCGTAGAAGCGTGAACGCCCCGCCGATATGGCCCCGGGCCCCACAAGCGGACGCCCCGGACTGTGGCCCGCCACGCGCCCGCGCCCGCGGCAGGGGGGCGGGTGGCGCAGGGGGTGCGGGCGGCGCAGGAGGTGCGGGCGGCGCAGGAGGTGCGGGCGGCGCAGGAGGTGCCGGTGGCGCAGAGGGTGCCGGCGGCGCAGGAGGTGCCGGTGGCGAAGCCCCCGCCGGTGCGGCGCAGTCGCGCGGAAACGACGAAGGCGACGCGGCCCGCGCTGTCGCGGGCACACGTCGCCTTCGTCTTCGTGGAGATGGCGGGAATCGAACCCGCGTCCAACGGTGCGGAATCAGGGCTTCTCCGTGTGCAGTCCGCTTCGCTTTTCTCGGCCCCGGAGATCACGCGGACAAGTCTCCGACGGGCTCAGTCACTGTTTGGTTTCCCTCTTCACCCCGTGACCGGGATCAAGGTTTAGTCCCCTAGCTGATGCCAGGATCCGGGTCGGGAACAGCCCCGGGCTGACACTCCCGTGATAGGAGGCTCGCTTCGCTACCTGAGATCAGGCAGCGAGGGCGAAGGCCTGCTGGGAGGAATCGCGCTTGATGTTGGCGATTATTTTTTTCGGCCTGTGGTTTACGAGATCATGGCCGCTTCCTCGACACGCTTCCCCTGCTTCGACAGCCGCTGTCGAAACCGATCATCCCCATGTTGATTTTTCAATGCTCACCCCGGCCGTGGCCGGTGCTGATGCCATCGTACGTGACCAACGAACCCGCGTGCCAGCATATTCCCGGCGGCCACGGGACCTCGCGTTCACGGGACCACACGGTCACGGGACCACACGGTCACGGGACCACACGGTCACGGGACCACCGGCGGCGGGGCCGGAGACCGCGCCGCCACGGGATCACGCCCGCTGCTTGCGCCGCACCGCGGACATCGCCCGCTCCGCCTCGCGCCGGTCCTGCTTCTCGCGCAGCGTCTGACGCTTGTCGTACTCCTTCTTGCCCCTCGCCAGCGCGATCTCGACCTTGGCCCGGCCGTCCTTGAAGTAGAGGGCGAGGGGCACGATCGTGTGACCCGTCTCCTGGGACTTCGACTCCAGCTTGGCGATCTCCTCGCGGTGCAGGAGCAGCTTCCGCTTGCGGCGGGCGGCGTGGTTGGTCCAGGTGCCCTGGCTGTACTCCGGCACGTGCACGTTGTACAGCCACGCCTCGTTCCCGTCGAGCTGGACGAAGCCGTCCACCAGCGAGGCCCGTCCCTGGCGCAGCGACTTCACCTCGGTCCCGGTGAGCACGAGACCGGCCTCGTAGGTGTCGAGGATGTGGTAATCGTGCCGCGCCTTCTTGTTCTGCGCGATCAGCTTGCGCCCTTTTTCCTTAGCCATAGTGCCGACCATTTTCGCACTGTGCGGGGGTGTCCGGGCCAGTCCTTAATCCGCGTCGCCCAGGCCGCTCAGCACCGTCTCGGCCCGCTCGAGGACCTGCCGGTCGCCCTGCCCGACCTCCAGGTCGGGCGTGATGCCCCGGCCGTCCACCTCGCGCCCGGAGGGGGTGCGGTAGTGCCCGACGGTCAGCTCGGCGACGGAGCCGCCGGGCAGCCGGCTCGGCATCTGCACCGAGCCCTTGCCGAAGGTGCGGGAGCCCACGACGACCGCGCGACCGCGGTCCTGCAGGGCGCCCGTGACCAGTTCGGCCGCGCTCATCGTGCCGCCGTCGACGAGCGTGACCAGGGGTCTGGTGGTGTCGCCGCCCGGATCGGCGTGCAGGGCGCGCTGGTCGCCGTCCACGTCGTAGGTGGCGACCAGGCCGCCGTCGAGGAAGGCGGAGGCGGCGGTGACGGCCTCGGAGACCAGGCCGCCGGAGTTGCCGCGCAGGTCGAGGATGACGCCCTCGTCTGCCGGGGCCTTCCGGACCGCGGTGCGGACGGCGGCGCCGGAGCCCTTGGTGAAGGCGTCGACCCGCAGGACGGTCACGCCGTCGGCGAGCCGGTGGACGGTGACGGAGTCCGTGGACAGGCTGGCGCGCCGCACCGTCTCGTGCCACGCGCGGGTGCCCCGCTGCAGGCCGAGCGTGACCGTCGTGCCGGCGGGCGCGTCGGTGGCCTCGCCGCGCAGCAGGGCGACGACCTCGGTGACCGGCAGGCCGTCCACCTTCCGGCCGTCGACGCTGCGCAGCCGGTCGCCCTTGCGGATCCCGGCGGCGGCCGCGGGCGAGCCCGGCCGGACCCGGGTCACCTCGACGCGGCCGTCCCGCTCGCGCCGGGCCCACAGCCCGACGCCGGTGTAGCGGCCGTCGAGGGCCTGCTCGAACTCCTCGTAGTCGCCCTGCGAGTACACGGCCCCCCAGCGGTCCCCGCTGCGGCTGACGGCGTGCTCGGCGGCCTCCATGGGGGACTTGCCGTCCGCCATGGCCTGCCGGGCGGCCTCGGCGACGTCCTCGTGGTGACTGAGGGGGACGGACGGACGGGCCGCGTCCGGGGAGGATTTCCGGTCGGGTCCGGGGAGGGAGCCGGTCGCCGCGCCGGCCACCAGCACGCTCGCGAAGACCAATGTCAGGGCGGCCCCGCGGCGGACGCGGCGGGGCTGGCAGAACAGGTCACGGCCTGACATGCCGGTGAGTCTAGGACAACGCAAGAGGGCCGCACGGCCCGTTGCCCGTACGGCCCTCTTGGCGTGCGTCACACCTTGAGGTACTTGCGCAACGCGAAGAAAGCGGCCAACGCCGGCATCAGCAGGCTGGTGGCCAGGATGAGGGGCAGCTTCGTCAGGACGGCGTCCCAGCCGATGAAGTTGATCAGGTTCAGCTTCTGCGACAGGGCGAGCCCGTGGTCGATGATGAAGTAGCGGGCGATCAGCAGGAATCCGCAGGCGACCGTGCCGCCGATCAGCCCGGCGACCGCGGCCTCCGCGATGAACGGCGCCTGGATGTAGAAGCCCGAGGCGCCGACCAGGCGCATGATGCCGGTTTCACGCCGTCGGCTGAACGCGGACACCCGCACCGTGTTGACGATCAGCATCAGCGCCACCACGAGCATCAGCGCCATCACCGCCCGCGCCGCCCAGTTCATGCCGTTGAGCAGCCCGAAGAGGTTCTCCAGGAGGCCCTTCTGGTCCTGCACCGACTGCACGCCGTCGCGCCCGTCGAAGGCGGTCGCGACGACCTTGTACTTCTGCGGGTCCTTCAGCTTGATGCGGTACGACTCCTGCATCTGGTCCGGCGTGAGGGAGCTGGCCAGCGGGGAGTCGCCGAACTGCTCCTTGTAGTGCTTGTACGCCTCGTCCTGCGACTCGTACGTGACCTTCTCGACGACCGACATCTTGCCGAGGTCGGCCATGATCTGCTTCTTCTGGTCCTCGGTCACCGCGCCCTTGGCGCAGTTGGGGTCCGACTCGGCGTCGCTCTTGTTGCAGAGGAAGATCGAGACGTTGACCTTGTCGTACCAGTAGCCCTTCATGGTGTTCACCTGGTCGCTCATCAGCAGCGAGCCGCCGAACAGGGCCAGGGACAGGGCGACGGAGACGACGACCGCGAAGGTCATCGTCAGGTTGCGACGGAGACCGACACCGATCTCCGACAGGACGAACTGGGCGCGCATGGCGTCGGATCAAGCCTTTCCGTGGACGGGTCGGGACGCGGTCAGTGCTGGTAGCCGTAGACGCCGCGGGCCTGGTCGCGGACGAGGCGGCCCTTCTCCAGCTCGATGACGCGCTTGCGCATCTGGTCCACGATGTTCTGGTCGTGCGTTGCCATCACGACGGTCGTGCCGGTGCGGTTGATCCGGTCGAGCAGCTTCATGATGCCGACGGAGGTCTGCGGGTCGAGGTTGCCGGTGGGCTCGTCGGCGATGAGCAGCTTGGGCCGGTTGACGAACGCCCGGGCGATGGCCACGCGCTGCTGCTCACCGCCGGACAGCTCGCCGGGCATGCGGTCCTCCTTGCCGCCGAGGCCGACCAGGTCGAGCACCTGCGGCACGGACTTGCGGATCTCGCCGCGCGACTTGCCGATGACCTCCTGCGCGAAGGCGACGTTCTCCGCCACCGTCTTGTTCGGCAGGAGCCGGAAGTCCTGGAATACGGTGCCCAGTTGGCGGCGCATCTGCGGCACCTTCCAGTTGGACAGACGGGCGAGGTCCTTGCCCAGGACGTGCACCTGACCGTGGCTGCACCGCTCCTCGCGGAGGATCAGCCGCAGGAAGGTGGACTTTCCGGAGCCGGAGGACCCCACGAGGAAGACGAACTCGCCCTTCTCCACTTCCAGGGACACATCCCTGAGTGCAGGACGGCTCTGCTTGGGGTAGACCTTGGAGACGTTGTCGAATCGGATCACGGATGCACCACGGGTCGCCGGGGGTAGATGAGCGTGACCATACGCGAGTCGGGCGCGTGAGCGCAGGCACCGGTGGCGGTTGCGTAGCGGATGTGCGGTTTTGTGCCGTGCGGGGAAGGCTCCGGGGAGGCCGCGAGGAGACGGAACGGGGCGCCGGACAGCCGTCCGCCCGCCCCGGCGAGACGAGCCTCACTCACCCCGGGACGGACGACCCCGGGCACCGCCGGGGCGAACCTGGCACAGTGGAGGGGGAACGTCCGGCGACCTTCGGGCGTTCACCCGGTGGAACCGTCGGGCAAGGAGGGCGAGCGCATGACGTACGACCGGCTGGTGTGCGCGAACTGCGCGGCGCCCGTGAGCGAGGGCCGGTGCCCCGTGTGCCGTGCGAACCGCGAGCGGCTGCAGCAGGAGAACTTCTTCGCGGGGCTGAACCCCATGGCGCTGATCGCGCTGCTCGCGGTGCTGATCGCCGCGGTGGCGCTGCTGGCGCACCAGACCGCGTAGCGCACCGGACCGCGTAGCGCGGCGACCGGGACGGGACCCGGAACACAGACACGGCAGGGGCCCGGAGCGTGTGACACGCTCCGGGCCCCTTGACCTGCTTGTGTCCCGCGGTGTTCCCGCGATGCGCCACGGCGGCGCCCACGGCCCGCGCACGCCGCGTACGCGGGCGGACGCCGTCGGTACGCGTCAGGCCGCGGCGCCGCCGCGGCCGCCCACCAGGCGCGGCAGGACGCGGAAGCCGACACCGCCGGCGATCATCGTGGCGGCGCCGATCACCAGGAAGACGGTCTGGCCGGCACCGGTCTCGGCGAGTTCGTCGCCGCCGCCCTGGGCCGCCGTGCCGGACGAGGTGTTCGTGCCGGTGTCGGTGAGGGCGGAGGTGCCCTCCTCCTGCGCGGAGGTACCGGAACCGCCGTCGGGGTCGGTGTTGCTGTTGCCGCCCCCGTTGTTCCCGTTGCCGTTGCCGTTGCCGTTCCCGTTGCCACCGCCGTTGCCGTTGCCGTTGCCCGGGTCGGTGGGCTGCGAGGTCGGTTCGTCGGTCGGCTCCTCGGTGGGCTCGGTGGGCTCCTCCGTGGGGTCGGTCGGCTCGTCGGTCGCCGTGGGCTGGTCGGTCGGCAGCGTGGTCTCGGTCGGCGCCGGGTCGGTCGGGGTCGGCGTCGGCGTGACGCAGATGTCGAGGAGATCGCAGTCGTCGGCGGCCGCGACGCCCGCGGCGGTCAGCGAGGCGCCGGCGGCGATCACGGCACCCGCGGCGATCCGCGCGACGCGGACGCGCATCTTGTTGGTCATGTGGTTGCTACCCCCAGTAGCTCATCGTCAGTGAGGCGGCGCTCGGGGCCGTGATCGACGGGGACGGCTGCACGGAAGGAGCCCCCCGGTTCACATGCGCCCCAGAGATACGCATGCCAAGGCTTCACCCTTCCCACTTTTCACAGCAACGTCAAGGCCGTTGCGCGCGCAATGTCTGAATTCGGCCTTCTTTGACGGGAGTTGGAGTCTGTGAGTGTGACGTAAACCCCAGACACAGCGCCCACACAAAAGGCAACTGCCGCCCGTGGGGCGGCAGTTGCCAAGTCGACAAAGCTGTTCGCGGTTACTTCTCCTGCTGCTTGCGCCAGCGAATCCCGGCCTCGAGGAACCCGTCGATCTCGCCGTTGAAGACGGCCTCGGGGTTGCCGACCTCGAACTCGGTGCGCAGGTCCTTGACCATCTGGTACGGGTGCAGCACGTACGACCGCATCTGGTTGCCCCAGCTGTTGCCGCCGTCGCCCTTGAGGGCGTCCATCCTGGCCTGCTCCTCCTGGCGGCGCCGCTCGAGCAGCTTGGCCTGGAGGACGTTCATCGCGGTGGCCTTGTTCTGGATCTGCGACCGCTCGTTCTGGCAGGAGACGACGATGCCGGTGGGCAGGTGGGTGAGGCGCACCGCGGAGTCGGTCGTGTTGACGCCCTGGCCGCCGGGACCGGAGGAGCGGTAGACGTCCACGCGCAGCTCGGACTCGTCGATCTCGATGTGGTCGGTCTGCTCGACCACCGGGAGCACCTCGACGCCCGCGAAGGAGGTCTGCCGGCGCCCCTGGTTGTCGAAGGGCGAGATGCGCACCAGCCGGTGCGTGCCCTGTTCCACGGAGAGCGTGCCGTAGGCGTACGGCACCTGCACGGCGAAGGTGGTCGACTTGATGCCGGCCTCCTCGGCGTACGACGTCTCGTAGATCTCGGTCTTGTAGCCGTGGCGCTCGGCCCAGCGCAGGTACATCCGCTGGAGCTTCTCGGCGAAGTCGGCGGCGTCGACGCCGCCGGCCTCGGCGCGGATGTTCACGAGCGCCTCACGGGCGTCGTACTCCCCGCTGAGCAGGGTGCGGACCTCCATCTCGTCCAGCGCCTTCTTGACGGCGGCGAGCTCGGACTCGGCCTCGGCGCGGGTGTCCGGGTCGTCCTCCTCCTCGGCCATCTCGAACAGCACCGAGAGATCGTCGATCCGCCCGCGCAGCGCCTCGGCCTTCCTGACCTCGGCCTGCAGATGGCTCAGCTTGCTGGTGATCTTCTGCGCCTCGTCCGGGTTGTCCCACAGGGACGGCGCGGCCGCCTGCTCCTCGAGCACGGCGATGTCTGCCCTCAGCTTGTCGAGGTCCAGAACGGCCTCGATCGACTCCATGGTCGAGGAGAGGGACTTTAGCTCTTCGGATACATCGACGACTGCCACGCCTCCAGCGTAACGGTTCCGCCAACCGTGGAACGCAGGTGACCACGGCGCACCCGGGTCCCGCCGGTCACGGGGCGGCCGGCGCCGAGGCCCCCGGGTCCCGCGGTGCGGTGTCCGCGTCGTCGCCGGACGTGGCCAGCCAGGTGCCGATCCCGGCCGCCGCGGCCAGGACCAGGGCCGCCACCGCGAGGACGATCCGGCGCCGCCGGGCGATCGCCCGGTGCCTCGCCGAGCCGGGACGCGGCGCCCCGGCGGCCCTGGGCACCCGGGCCGTGCCGCGGGCGCCCCCGGCCAGCTCGTCCGGCCCCGGCACCCGCATCGAGGTGTGCGTGTCCCGGTTGGAGTCGGCCGGCCTGGAGCCCGGGACCAGCGGCACCGCGCCGCGGCGCGTCCCGCCCGCGGACACCGGCTCCGGCGGCGGGGCGTCCTGAGGGGCGGGTTCCACGTCCGGCTCGTCCACGTCCAGCGGCGGCATCCCCGCGAGCAGCGGCAGCAGCTCGCGCAGCCGGGTGCCGAGCTCCGAGGCCCGCAGCCGCGAGGCCGGCGCCTTGGCCAGGCACTGCACGATCAGCTGCCACAGCTCGTCCGGGATGCCGGGCAGCGGGGCCACCGTCTCCGTGACGTGCCGGCGCAGCACCGCGCCGGGGTGGCCGCCGCCGAACGGCGTGAAGCCCGCCAGCAGCTCGTACAGGACCGTGGCGAGGGCGTAGATGTCGACGGCCGCCCGCGGGGGCAGGCCCTCCACGATCTCCGGCGCCAGGTAGTCCGGAGTGCCGATGATCTTCGTCGCGCGCGTCCGGCGGGGTGAGTCGATCAGCTTCGCCACCCCGAAGTCGGTCAGCAGCGCGGGGTGGGCGCCCCCGGGGCCCAGCGGGCCCTGCATGTCGAGGAGCACGTTCTCCGGCTTCACGTCCCGGTGCACCACGCCGGCCGCGTGCGCCGCCGCGAGCCCGTCGGCGACGTCGGCGACGATCGCGACCGCCGCCTCCGGCGCGAGCCGCCGGTCGCGGTCGAGGCGGGTGCGCAGGTCGGTGCCGCGGACCAGGTCCATGACGAGCGCGAGGTCGTTGCCGTCCACGACCAGGTCGCGCACGGAGACGATGTGCGGGTCCTCCAGACCGAGCAGCGCGGTGCGCTCCTGCACGAAGCGCCCGACGAGCTCCTGGTCGGAGGCGAGGTCCTCGCGCAGCAGCTTGATGGCGACGGGACCGTCCGGCCCCTCGCCCAGCCACACCGTGCCGGCGCTGCCCCGCCCCAGGATCTGGTTGGCGGTGTACCGGCTGCCGATCTTCCGTGCCAAGACTGCTCCTACCGACGCGTGTTGTCGCTAAAACTACGCGTCCGGGGAGCCGACCTTCACCGCGGAGACGGAAATCACCCGCCAGAAGTCGACAAATCCCCAGTCCGACGCGTCCTCGGCCCGGCGCACCCGGACCGGCGCTTCCCGGGACGGCTCACCCGGTGGCTCACCCACCCCGGACCGGCGCTTCCCGGGACGGCTCACCCGGTGGCTCACCCCGGTCCGGCGCACCCCGGACCGGCGCACCCGCACCGGCGCCCCGCGCCCGGGTTGTCAGGCGCCGTTGCCCGAGATCGAGCTCCCCAGGTCGCCGATCCACCCGGAGACGGTGTCGAACCAGTCCTTGAGCTGCGCGAAGTAGCCCTTGCCGGTGCCGATCCAGTCCTGCAGCGGGCTCAGTTCCCAGATCAGCCAGCTCGCCACGAACAGGATGACGATGGTGAACAGGCACCCCTTCAGGCAGCCGAGGCCGGGGATCTTCATCGGGTTGGCGCCGCGCTGCCGCGGCTGCCGGGGCTCGCGGGCGGGCTGCTGCGGCTCCGGCGCGTACCGCTGCGGCTGCTGCTGCCGGGGCCGCTGGTGCTGCTGCGGCGCGGCGTACTGCTGCGGCGGGCCGGCGTACTGCTGCGGCTGGTGCGGGTAGCCGTAGTCCGGGCCGGCCTGCGGGGGCCGCTGCTGCGGGCGCTGCTGGGGCCGCTGCGGCTGCTGCTGCGGGCGCGCGACCTGGCGCTGGGGGCGGCGGCGCAGCGGATCCTCGCCGGGGTCGATGTACTGCACCTGGGTCTGCTCGTTGCGGTCGCGGGCGGCGCGCAGCTGGCTCTGCCAGGGGTGCGGCTGCTCCGGGTCACCGGACTGCCGGTCCGGCTGCCCCTGCGGTACCGGCGGCAGAACGGCCGTCGGGTCGGCGGCGCCGGTCTGCGGCAGCACGGCGGTGGGGTCCGCGGCGCCCGCCGGACCGGGGGCGCCGGTGTGCGGCAGGACGCTGGTCGCGGCGTTCGGGTCGAAGGCGCCCGCGCCGTGCTGCAGCACCTGCGTCGCGTCCGCCGAGCCGGGGACGGCGGCCGGGGACGAGTCGGGGGCCAGCAGGCTCCCGACGGCGTCCGCGGCGGCGATCTGGGCGCTGCTCGCGTGGACGCCGACGCCCTCGGCGACGACGCGCAGGCCGCGGGCGAGGTTCTCGGCGCTGGGCCGTTCGTCGGGGTTCTTGCGCAGGCAGCGCTCGATGACCGTCCACAGCGGGTCGGGGACCGTGGAGGGGCGGCGCGGTTCGGCGCTCAGGTGCTGGTGCAGCACCTCCAGGGCGGTGGCGCCGGCGAACGGCGGGCGGCCGGTGACCAGCTCGTACAGCAGGATGCCGGCGCCGTAGACGTCGACGGCGGAGGTCTGCGGGCGGCCCTCGGCGGACTCCGGCGCGATGTACGCGGGCGTGCCGACGAACTCCTGGGTGCGGGTCAGGCCCGGGGAGTCGGCGAGGCGCGCGATGCCGAAGTCGGTCAGCATCGGGTGCATCTGGCCGCCGCCCTGCGCCAGCAGGACGTTGGCGGGCTTCAGGTCGCGGTGGACCACTCCGTCGGCGTGGCTGGCGGCGAGCGCGTCGGCGATCTGGGCGGTGAGCAGGGCGGCGCCCACGGGGCTGAGCGGACCGTTCTCGCGCAGGTAGCGGTGCAGGTCGGGACCGTCGATGAGGTCCATGACCAGCGCCAGCAGATCACCCTCGACGACCAGGTCGCGGACCCGGACGATGTTGGGGTGGGTCAGGCGCAGCAGGACGGAGCGCTCCCGGAGGAAGCGCATCACGATGTCCGGGTCGCTCGCCAGCTCCTCCTTGAGGACCTTGATGGCGACGGTCTCGCCGGGCTGGCCCGGCACGGCGGCCTCGGCCCCCGCGGTCTCGCGCTGGCGGGCTCGCCAGACGGTGCCCGTGGCGCCGCGTCCGAGCGGTTCCTCGAGCAGGTACTTGCTCCCTACCGGCCGCACGTCATGGGCTCCCTGCTGCTTGCTTACGTTCCGACCCACTGTAATGGCGCGAAGGGCGCCACCGGCTGTCGTCGCCCAAGCGTCTCGCGTACGAGATTCCCGCGCCTGTGCGAAGGAAAGACGCTCGACCCGGTCCGTCGGTTGCCGGAAGCGGTCGTGACCGATCTCAAGCGGTCATCGGGAGGGCGGCTGTCAGGCACTTTTGCGGGCAGAGCCGACCAATCAAGATCACTTGCCCTCCGGCGGCGGGCGTGTTGTCGGCGGCAGGTGCGAGGATGCCTGCAGTACTGGCCGATGTGCTCGTGCGGGGTGGGGGGAAGTCCGCGCCCGCGCAGAAGGGACCGCTGACGGCGATGCAGATCCGGCTGACCGTCGTTGACCCGCTGGGCCCGCCCGACCGGGCCCGGGGCCGCACCGCGAGCCGCGACGTACTGGTCACGGCGCCCGCCGGCACGGCCCTCGCCGCGGTCGCGTCGGCGCTGGCCTCGGCGGTCTCCGGCGACGGGAGCGCGGCCGCGTCCGGCGGCGCCCCCGTGCTGTACGCGGGCGCGGAGCGGCTCGACGACCGCCGCAGCACCCTCGGCGAGCCCCCGCTGACCGACGGCGCGGTGCTGTCCCTGGGCGCCCCGGCCGACCCCGAGCCGCACCCGGAGCCGGCCGACGCCCCGACCCAGCTGCACGTGGTCGCCGGGCCCGACGCGGGCGGAGTGCACCTGCTGCACGGCGGGGAGATCCGCATCGGCCGCTCCGCCGACGCCGACGTCCCGCTCGACGACCCGGACGTCTCCCGGCTGCACTGCGCGGTCACGGTCGCCGCCGACGGCCGCGTCTCGGTCGCCGACCTCGGCTCCACCAACGGCACGGTCCTGGACGGCTCCCGGGTGGACGCCCGCCCGGTGCCCTTCACCCCGGGCGGGCTGCTGCGGATCGGCGAGTCGGCCCTGCGGCTCGCCCCCGCCGCGCGGCCGCAGGAGCGGGTGGCGACCGCGCCGGACGGGGAGGGCCACATACGGGTGCCCTCCGGGGCGGACCGGACGGCGCCGGGCGGCGCGGGCCCGGCCGGGGCCGCCGCGCAGGCTCCGGCGGGGTCCCACGCGCGCGTGGCGGACGGCGGCGACACGGGCGCCGCCCTGCGGCAGGCGACCGGCGCCCAGGGGCACGCCCCGGTGGTGCCGGAGCAGGGCGGGGCGCCGCGGATCGAGAGCGGCCCGCCGCAGCCACCGTCCGGGCCGACCCGCTACATGGCCGGGGACACGCACGCCGGCCACCCGGGCGCGGTCGCGTGGAACCCCGGCGCGCCCACCCACGACGCGGCGCACCACGGCTCGGTGGACTACGGCTCGGTGGACCACGGCGCGGTGGACCACGGCGCGGTGGACCACGGCTCGGTGGGAGACGGCGCACGCGCGCGGGGCGGTACGGCCGCCCAGGGTGCGCGCAGGCGCGGCGGGCTCACGGCATGGGCCCGGCGGCTGGCCGGCGGGCGCGGCGAGCAGACCGCGGCGGCCGACGAGGCGTACGGCGCCCAGGACGCCCCCGGCGCGGCGGCGTCCCCGCCCGCCGGTGGTTCCCGGCTGCCGGAGACCTGGCCGGACCCGGCGGCGCTGCTGCTGACGGCGCTCGGTCCGGGCCCCCGGCTGTGGGAGCGCGGGCCGGGACACCCGGAGACGCTCACCGTGCGGCTCGGCACGGCCGACCGGGCGGCGCCCGACGGCTCCGGCCTGCTGCCCGCCGTGCCGGTGACCGCGAACCTGCGCGAGGCCGGCGCCCTGGGGCTGGCCGGCCCCCGCGCGCGCCTGTCCGGGCTGGCCCGCGCGGTGGTGGCCCAGCTCGCCGCGCTGCACTCCCCCGAACTGCTGGAGATCGTCCTGATCAGCGCGGACCGCTCCCGTCCGGTGCAGGAGCGTGCCGCGGAGTGGTCCTGGCTCGGCTGGCTCCCCCATGTGCGTCCCGCGCACGGCCAGGACTGCCGTCTCCTGCTCGCCTACGACCACGACCAGGCCGCGGCGCGCACCGACGAGCTGATCCGGCGCCTGGAGGACCGGTCGGCGGACGCCCGTCCGGGTGCCCGGCCGTCCGTCCCGGCCCCCGGGCTCCCTGCCGCCTCCCGCACCGCCGCCCGGCGCCCCTCCTGGGCCCGGGACGACGACGAGGACGGGGCGGACGGCTTCACCGGGCCGTACACCGTGGTGGTGGTGGACGGCGACCCCGGAGGCACCGCCGTGCGCGAGGCGGTGACCCGGCTGGCCCTGGCGGGACCGGCGGCCGGGATACACGTCGTGTGCCTCGCCGAGACGGAGTCCGCGCCGCCCACGTCGCCGGTCACGGAGACCTACCAGGCGGCGTGCGCGGTGGCCCCGGCGTTCCGGGACTGCGGCGCGGTCGCGCTGCTCAGCGGCGACGTGGCCACGGCGCTGCGCCTGATGCGCGTGGCCCGGACCGCTCCGGCCCCCGCCGACCGCCCCACCCCCACCCCCGGCCTCGGTGACGGCCCCGGCTCCGGTGCCGCGGGCCGCTCCGCCGCGCCCGCCCCGCCGCACGCGGGGCCGGTGGGTCCCGGCACGACGGCCGCCGTGGACGCCGTGTCGCTCGCGTGGGCCGAGCGGTTCGCGCGGGCGCTGGCGCCGTTGCGGCCGGACGGTTCCCCGGCCGAACAGCACACGCGCGTGTCCGTGCCGCTGCCCCAGGCGGCGCGGCTGCTGGACGAGCTGGGGCTCGCCCGGGCCACCCCGGCGTCGCTGATGGCGCGCTGGGCGGACGCGGCGGACGACGCGCAGTCGCTCGGCGGGCGGGCGTGGGCCGTGCTCGGCGCCGGTCCGCGCGGGCCGGTCTGCGCGGACCTCGCGGCGGACGGGCCGCACCTGCTGGTCGAGGGACCGGCGGGCAGCGGACGCACGGAACTGCTGCGGGCCGTGGTCGCCTCGCTCGCCGCCGCCGAACGCCCCGACCGGCTGGGCATCGTCCTGATCGACGGCCGGGACGGCACGGGCGCGCCCGGCGGGCCCGGCGAGGGCCTGCGCGTCTGCACGGACGTCCCGCACGTGACCACCCACCTCACCGCCAACGACCCCGTGCGGATGCGGGAGTTCGCGCAGTCCCTGAGCGCCGAGCTGAAGCGGCGGGCCGAACTGCTGGGCCGCTGCGACTTCGATAAGTGGCACGCCGGGCGGGCGGCGGCGGGCCGGATCGTCCCGCAGCGGACGGCGGGGACCCGCGGTACGCCCGCCGCCGCGCCCGCGCCCGGCACTGCGGCAGGCACCACGGCAGGCACCGCGGCCGTGGCACCCGGCGCGGCGGCCGCGGCGGCCCTGGCGGCCGGAGGCCGCGCCGCCGGCCCGTCCGGTGCCGGGGCCGGGGCCGCCGACCTGGACACCCCGCCCAGCTCGACCCTGCGACTGCGCCCGGCGGCCGCCCGCCGACGGGCGGAGGACACGCCGCCGCCGCTGCCCCGGCTGGTCGTGGTCGTCGACGACCTCGACGCCCTCGTGTCCCCCGCGCTGGGTTCACCCGGCCGGCCGGCGGCCGGTTCGGTGATGCGGGCGCTGGAGGCGGTGGCCCGGGAGGGCGAGCGGCTCGGCGTGCACCTGGTGGCGGCGGCCGGGCCGGGCGGCCGTACCGCGGAGACCGAACCGGCCCGCCGGGCCGGCCTGCGCGTGACGCTGGACACGCCCGGCGCCGGACCGGACCAGCCGGCTCCCGGCCGGGGCCACCTGACCTGGGCCGACGGACGGGCCACGGCCTTCCAGGGCGGCCGGGTCACGGGCCGCATACCCCGCACGGCGACGCTGCGCCCCACGGTCGTCCCGCTGGAGTGGGAGCGCATGGGCGACCCGCCCGCCCGCCGCCCCGTACGGGAACTGGGCAACGGTCCGACGGACCTCGCCCTGCTGGCCAGCGCGCTGGAGAGGGCCGCACGAGAAGTGTCGGCGGCACACGTCCCGTCACTGCTGTAGCACCGGCGGCCGTTCGCAGCCCCGACGGCCGTTCGCAGCCCGCCCGACACCCGTCGGCACCCGCTCGGCGTCCACCCGACAGCCGCCCGCCCCATGGCCGCCCCCGCCCGGCCCTCGGCGCGCCGCCCGGCCCGCGGGCGCGCCCGCCGGGCGCCGGTCACGCCGTCCGCACCCGCCCGCGCCCCGTCCGGACAGCCGTCCGGACCCCATCCGCACACCCGTCCGGACACCCGCCCCCACCCCCGGTCACGACGCGGTCACGAATCGCCGCTTGACACCGGAGGCGCTCTTGCCGCCCCCTGCGCACGGGCGTAGACCAGACGGACGGGACAGCGCTCGGTCGTTCGACGAAGATCGAAGAACGGGGCAGTGAATGCACAGCACGAGCAAGAACCGCAGGGCCGCGAGGACGGCCGCCGCGCTCCTCTTAGGGGCGCTCACACTGTCGCTCACCGCCTGCGGCGGCGACGACAACGACAAGGGCAAGGACGACACAGGCGGCGGCAAGGAGACGGGCTCCACCGTCACCCTCCCGAAGCTGAACGGCGCGAGCCTGGAGGTCGCCGCCGTCTGGACCGGCGGCGAGCAGAAGAACTTCAAGAAGGTCCTGGCCGAATTCGAGAAGCGCACCGGCGCCAAGGTCACCTTCGTGCCCGCCCAGGACCCGATCATCAACTTTCTCGGCTCGAAGGTCGCGGGCGGGCAGCCGCCGGACGTCGCGCTGCTGCCGCAGCCGGGCGCCATCAAGCAGGCCGTCGACAAGGGCTGGGCCAAGCCCCTCGGCACCGAGGCCGTCGCGGAGCTGAAGAAGAACTACGCCCAGGGCTGGCAGGACATCGGCAAGGTCGACGGCAAGCAGTACGGCGCCTACTACAAGGCCGCCAACAAGTCGCTGATCTGGTACAACGCCAAGGTCTTCGAGAACGCGGGCGCCTCCGAGCCGAAGACGTGGAAGGAACTGCTCGGCACCGCCCAGACGGTCTACGACTCCGGTGTGACGCCGTTCTCCGTCGCCGGCGCGGACGGCTGGCCGCTGACCGACTGGTTCGAGAACGTCTATCTCTCCCAGGCGGGCCCGGAGAAGTACGACCAGCTCGCCCAGCACAAGATCAAGTGGACGGACCCCTCCGTGAAGGAGGCCCTGACCACGCTCGCCCAGATCTGGGGCAAGAAGGACTACGTGGCGGGCGGCAGTTCCGGCGCCCTGCAGACGGAGTTCCCCGCCTCCGTCACGCAGACCTTCACCGGCGGCGCCCAGCCCAAGGCGTCCATGGTCTACGAGGGCGACTTCGTGCAGGTCAACATCCAGGAGACCAAGGCGCAGGTCGGCACCGACGCGAAGGTGTTCCCGTTCCCCGCGGTCGGTGACAGCCCGCCGGTGGTCTCCGGCGGCGACGCGGCCGTGATCCTGAAGGACTCCAAGGCGGCGCAGGCCCTGGTCACCTTCCTGGCCTCGCCCGACGCGGCGACCATCCAGGCCAAGCTGGGCGGCTACCTCTCGCCGAACAAGAACGTGCCGAACTCGGCGTATCCGAACCCGGTCCAGCAGAAGATCGCCAAGGCCCTCGTCGCGGCCGGCGACGACTTCCGCTTCGACATGTCCGACCAGGCCCCGCAGTCCTTCGGCGGCACGCCCGGCAAGGGCGAGTGGAAGGACCTTCAGGACTTCCTGAAGAACCCCAAGGACGTGGCGGGCGCGCAGGCGAAGCTCGAGGCGGACGCGGCGAAGGCGTACGGAGGCTGACCGGGCGATGACCGGACACGTCACAGTGGGGTGGAGCCGGCGATGACGCCGGCCGCCGCGGAGGGTGTCGCCAAGAACACGGCGAGACCCTCCGCTCCCCGTCCGCGCAAGAGTGTGACCGGCACCCGCCGGACGGTGGCAGCGCTCTTCCTGCTGCCGGCCCTGGTGCTGCTCGGCGCGCTCGTGGTCTACCCGATCGGGTACTCGGTCGTCCGCAGCTTCTACAACGCCTCCGGCGACGGCTTCGCCGGATTCGACAACTACCGGGCCCTGTTCACCGACGACGGCATCCGCACCGCGCTGAAGAACAACATCGTCTGGGTGGTGTTCGCGCCCACGGTGGCGACCGCGCTCGGCCTGATCTTCGCGGTGCTCACCGAACGGGTGCGCTGGGGCACGGCGTTCAAGCTGGTCGTCTTCATGCCGATGGCGATCTCGATGCTGGCGGCCGGCATCATCTTCCGCCTGGTCTACGACCAGGACCCCGACAAGGGCGTGGCGAACGCGGTGTGGGTCGGGGTGCACGACACCTTCGCCGAGTCCTCCGCGTTCCCGAAGGCGCACCCGGGCCGCGAGTCACCGCTGACGGCGCAGGGCGGCGGCTTCGTGACCAAGGCGGCCGTCCGCACCGGGGAGTCCGTCGCCCTCCCGCTGGTCGGCGTCGCCCCCGACCAGATGCCCGGCAGCGCGGTCCACGCCGTACAGGCGAAGCCCGACCCGGGGAAGATCACCGGCACCACCTGGCAGGACTTCACCCGCGGCAAGGGCGTGGGGAAGCTCGGCGCCGTCGACGCCTCCGAGCTGGGCTATCCCGGCATGCGGATCGAGGCGGTCAAGGACGGCGAGGTCGTGGCGACGGCGAAGGCCGCGGACGACGGCACCTTCACGCTGCCCGCGAAGGCCGACGGGGCGCACCTGCGGCTGCCCGCGTCCAACTTCGCGGAGCCGTACAACGGCCTGGACTGGCTCGGTCCGTCGCTGGTCACACCGGCGATCATCGGCAGTTACGTGTGGATGTGGGCGGGCTTCGCGATGGTCCTGATCGCGGCCGGGCTCGCGGGCATCCCGCGGGAACTGCTGGAGGCCGCCCGCGTCGACGGCGCGGGCGAGTGGCAGGTGTTCCGCAGGATCACCGTGCCGCTGCTGGCGCCGGTGCTCGCGGTCGTCGTCGTCACCCTGATGATCAACGTCCTGAAGATCTTCGACCTGGTCTTCATCATCGCCCCGAACAGCTCCCAGGACGACGCCAACGTGCTGGCCCTGGAGCTGTACCGGAAGGGCTTCTCCGAGGACCAGCCCGGCATCGCCAGCGCGATCTCGGTGTTCCTGCTGCTGCTCGTCATCCCGGTGATGCTGTTCAATGTCCGCAGGCTGCGACGGGAGGTGCGGCGATGACCGCGGAGGCCGGAAGTCTCCCCGAAGCGGCGCCCGTCGAGCCCGTCCGGCCCGCCAAGGCCGGGCAGTCGCTCGGCTCGCGGCTCGCGGGCGCGGTCAGCGGCGGCGTGCTGCGCGCCTTCCTCCTGGTGGTGGCCCTGTTCTGGCTGGTCCCGACGATCGGCCTGCTGCTGGCGTCGCTGCGCTCCCCCGAGGACATGGCGGCGAACGGCTGGTGGAACGTGTTCAGCGAGCCCTCGCAGATCACGTTCGACAGCTACCAGAAACTGCTGGACAACAGCGACATCACCGACGCGCTGCTGAACACCATCTGGATCACCGTCCCGGCGACGGTCATGGTCGTCGTCATCGGCGCCCTCGCGGGCTACGCCTTCGCGTGGATGGAGTTCCCGGGCCGCGACTGGTGGTTCCTGGGCGTGGTCGGCCTGCTGGTGGTGCCGGTGCAGGTGGCGCTGATCCCGATCGCCGAACTCTTCGGCAACATCGGCCTGTTCGGGACGATCTCCGGGGTGATCCTGTTCCACGTGGGCTTCGGCCTGCCGTTCGCGGTGTTCCTGCTGCGGAACTTCTTCGCGGAGATCCCGCGGGAGCTGCTGGAGGCGGCCCGGCTCGACGGGGCCGGCGAACTGCGCCTGTTCGCCCGCGTGGTGATGCCGCTCGGCGGGCCCGCGATCGCGAGCCTGGGCATCTTCCAGTTCCTGTGGGTGTGGAACGACATGCTGGTCGCCCTGGTGTTCACCAAGGCGGGCACCCAGCCCATCACGGTCGCCCTGCAGACGCAGGTGCGGCAGTTCGGCAACAACGTCGACGTGCTGGCGCCCGGCGCGTTCATCTCGATGGTGATCCCGCTGGCCGTGTTCTTCGCCTTCCAGCGGCAGTTCGTCTCCGGCGTGATGGCCGGCGCCGTCAAGTGACCGTGTGAACAACGCCCGAGGGGGCGGGGCGTCACGGCCCCGCCCCCTCTCGTTCACCCGGTATCCCCCGTATGCCGTACAAACCGTAACCAGGTCACTCCACTGGCCGTTCCTGGGCAGAACCCCCCGCGCCGAGCCAACTTGGATGTGCCTTGCCCAGGTTCAGTGTCATCGTCCCCGCGTACGAGGTTCAGGCGTACCTGCACGCATGCCTGGAATCGGTGCTGACCCAGTCGTACCCCGATCTCGAGGTGATCGCGGTGGACGACCGCTCGCCGGACGCCTGCGGCGAGATCATCGACGAGTTCGCACGGCGCGACGCGCGCGTGCGCCCCGTGCACCTGCCCGAGAACGGGGGCCTCGGTCCCGCGCGCAACGCCGGGCTGGCGCGGGCCACCGGCGACTACCTGGTGTTCCTGGACGGCGACGACACCCTCGCCCCGGACGCGCTGCGGGCGATCGCCGACCGGCTGGAGGAGACGGGCGACCCGGACGTGCTGGTCTACGACTACACGCGCACCTTCTGGTCGGGCGAGACCGTCCGCAACCAGGCCGCCGCCCAGCTCACCGAGCAGGGCCCGGCGCCCTTCCGGCTGGCGGACCGGCCGGGCCTGCTGCGCCTGCTGATGGTCGCCTGGAACAAGGCGTACAAGCGGGAGTTCGTCGAGCGCGAGGCGCTCGCCTTCCCGCCCGGCTACTACGAGGACACCCCGTGGACGTTCCCGGCGCTGATGGCGGCCGAGTCGCTGGCCACCCTCGACCGGGTGTGCGTCCACTACCGGCAGCGCCGCCGGGGCAACATCCTCGGCACCACCAGCCGCCGGCACTTCGACGTCTTCGAGCAGTACGACCGCGTCTTCGCCTACCTCGAGCGGCACCCCGAACTGGCCTGCTGGCGGCCGGTGTTGTTCCGCCGCATGGTCGACCATCTGATCGTGGTGTTCTCCCGGCGCGACCGGCTGCCGCGCGAGGCCCGCGCCGAGTTCCTGCGCAAGGCCCGTGCGTACTACCGCCGTTACCGGGTTCCCGGCGGCCCCGGCGGCACCGGCGGCACCGGCGGCCGCGTTCCGCTGCGGCACGCCCTGGTCCGCTGGGGCCTGCACCGCACGTACCGCGCCCTGCGGCTGGCGTCGGCGGCGCACCGCAGGACCGGCAAGCTCGCCGCGCGCCTGCTCCGGGCGGTGCGGGCGGGCGGCCTCCGGCTGCACTACCGCTTCCAGCGGTGCCTGCCGCTGCGCGCCGACCGCGCCGTCTTCTCCGCCGCCGGGGACCGCGGCCACGGCTGCGACCCGGGGGCACTGGAGGAGGCGTTCCGCGCCCTGGCGCCGCACATCCGCACGACGTGGGTCGCCCGCCCCGGGCACCGGCACCCCGCCCCCGGGGCGGCCCCGCGGGTCAGCCCGGACACGGCCGCGTACTTCACGGCGCTCGCCCGCTCCAAGTACCTCGTCGACGACGCCGACCTCGACCGGCGCCTGGTCAAGCGCCCCGGCCAGATCCTGGTGCGGGCCGGGCACGGCACCCCGCTCCGGCACCGGGGCCTGGACCTCCAGGAGCGCCCGGCGGCCGCCCGCGACACGGACTTCGCCGCCCTGCTGCGAGGCGTCGACACCTGGGACTACGTGCTGTCCGCCAACCGCCACTCCACCCTGACCTTCGAACGCGTCTTCCCGGGCGCCTACACCACGCTGGAGTACGGCGCCCCGCGCAACGACGTCTTCCAGCGCGCGACCCCGGCGGACGTGGCGCGGCTGCGCGAGCTGTTCGGCGTCCCCGGGGACGCGGTGGCGGTCCTGTACGCGCCCACCTGCCGCGACCACCGGCGCACCCAGGGACCGGCCCTGGACGTGGAGCGCGTCGCGCGCCGGCTCGGGCGGCGCTTCGTCGTCCTGCTGCGCGCCCACCCCCGGCACACCGGCCCCCTGCCGCGGGGCGCGCGGATCATCGACGTCACCGGCCACCCGAGCGTCGAGGACGTCTGCCTCGCCTCCGACGTCCTGGTCACCGACTACTCGTCGATCATGTTCGACTACGCCAACCTGGACCGGCCGATCGTGGTGCACGCCGCGGACTGGGAGGCGTTCGAGGCGTCCAGCGGCGCCTACTTCGACCTGCGTGACGCCCCGCCGGGCCCGGTCGTCCGCAGCGAGGACGAGCTGATCGAGGTCTTCGCCGCCGGACGCTGGCACGACGCCCGCTCGGCGCGGCTGCGCCTGGCGTTCCGGGAGCGCTTCTGCCCGTACGACGACGGGCGCGCCGCCGAACGCGTGGTCCGGCACGTGGTATTGGGTGAACGCGGGGCGGACCTGCCGCCGGTCGTGCCGCTCGCCGAGCGCCGCCCGGTGCCGTCGGCGGCGGCCCCCGCGCGCGCCCCGCAGACCACGGTGCCGCAACCGGCCGGCCCGCTGACCGTCACCGACAGCCTCTGAACGCCGTTGTCACTCCGGGGAGTTCGCATGCCCTCCAGTCCGTCGCGGCCCACCCCGAGCAGGCCGCGCAGCCGGCGCCCCGCCGGGCGTCCGGGGCGAGGCCGCGCCGCCTGAGGCGCCCAAGCCCGTGCAGAACATCGACAGGAAGATCAGAATGCCCCGCTTCAGCATCATCGTCCCGTCCCACGGTGTGGCGGGCCGGCTGTCCCAGGCGCTGGACTCCGTCCTCGCGCAGTCCTTCGGCGACGTCGAGCTGATCCCGGTCTGCGACGCCCCCGGCTCACCCGCGGCGGACGTCGCCGCCCGGTACGCCGAGCGGGACTCCCGGGTGGTCCCGGTGCACTCGCCCCCCTCGGCCGGTCTGGCCGGGGCCCGCAACACCGGCATGCGGGCGGCGACCGGCGCGTACGTACTGTTCCTCGACGGCGACGACACCCTCGTACCGGGCGCGCTGACGGCGCTCGACGCCCGCCTGGCGGAGACCGGCGACGTCGACGTGCTGTACTTCGAGCACGAGCGGGCCCCGTGGTGGGAGGGCGAGCCAAGCAACCCGGCCGCGCTGCTGTGGCCGCGGACGCTCCCGGACGGCGCCTTCGCTCCCGGCCAGGTGCCGCAGCTGACCGGGGTGCGGCTGCCGGCGTGGAGCGCCGCGCACCGCCGCGCCTTCCTCCTCGAACACGAACTCCTCTTCCCCGGCGGCCACTTCACCGACGTCGGCTTCTGCGGGCTGGTCGCGCTGCACGCCGAGCGGGCCGCGGTGCTGCGCCGGGTCGTGGTACGGCACCTGGTGCGGCGGCAGGGCAGCCGGGCGGCCCGGCCGGGCGAGCACCACTTCGAACTCCTCGACCAGACCGACCTGGTGCTCACCCGGGCCGCCGAACTGGGGCTGCCGGCCGAGCGGTCGGGTCCGCTGTTCGCGCAGCTCTTCGCCGCGATCCTGAAGACCGCCGCGCATCCCCGGCGGCTGCCGGCCAGGCGGCGGGCCTTCTTCCGGCGGGCGAGCAGGCTCTACCGGCGCCACCGCCCGGCCGGTTTCCGCCCGCCGGGCGGCAGTGTCGGCGTGCAGCACCGGCTGCTGGCGGCGGGGGCGTACACGGCGTTCCGCGCCCTGCGCTCCGTCAACCGGGCGGCGGCCGGGGCGCGGGAGCGCCTGCCGCGTCCGAAGGGGCTGCGCACCCGCCTGCGCTACGCGCGCGCCCTGCGCCGCCCGCTGGATCCCCACCTCGCGGTGTACTGCGCCTACTGGGGCCGCGGCTACGCCTGCAGCCCGGCGGCGATCCACGCCAAGGCGCGCCAACTGGCCCCGCACATCCGCGGGGTGTGGCTGGTGGAGGCGGACCAGGCGCACACCGTGCCGGCGGGCGTCGAGTACGCGGTGATCGGCAGCCGCCGGTACTGGGAGGTGCTGGCCCGCGCCACCTACCTCGTCAACAACGCCAACTTCGCGGACGCCGTCGTCAAACGGCCCGGCAGCGTGCACGTGCAGACCCAGCACGGCACCCCGCTGAAGAAGATGGGTGTCGACCAGGTGGCGTACCCCGTGGTCGCGGCGGCGACCGGCAGCTTCGCCAGGCTGCTGGCCCGGGTGGACCGCTGGGACTACAACCTCACCTCCAACCGCCACTCCACCGAGATGTGGGAGCGTGCCTTCCCCGGCGCGCACGAGACCCTGGAGTACGGCTATCCGCGCAACGACGTCTACTGCACGGCGACGGCGGACGACGTGGCGCGCGTGCGCCGGGAGCTGGGCGTGCCGGAGGGCAGCACGGCCGTCCTGTACGCGCCCACCCACCGGGACTACCGCACCGGCTTCGAGACGGGCCTGGACCTGGAGGCGTTCTGCGAGGCGGCCGGCGAGAACGTCGTCGTGCTGCTGCGCGCCCACTACTTCTACGACCGCGGCGACAGGCCGGACACCGGCCGGGCCGGCCGGGAAGGCCGCATCAGCCGCATTATTGACGTGTCCTCGCACCGCTCCTCCGAGGACGTGTGCCTGGCCGCCGACGCGCTGATCACCGACTACTCGTCGATCATGTTCGACTACGCCAACCTGGACCGGCCGATCGTGGTGTACGCGGACGACTGGGACGTCTACCGGGAGACCCGCGGCGTCTACTTCGACCTGATGGAGAGCCCGCCGGGCGCGGTGGCCCGCACGCCCGAGGAACTGGCGCGGGTCTTCGCCGACGGTTCCTGGGCGGGGCCGGAGGCCGCCGCGGCGCGCGCCGCCTTCCGGGAGCGGTTCTGCCAGTTCGACGACGGGCGCGCCGCCGAACGGGTCGTGCGCCGGGTGCTGCTCGGCGAGCCGCCCGAGTCGATCCCGCCCGTTCTCCCGCTCGCGGAGCGCGTCCCGGCCCCGGCCGCCTCCCCCCTCGTAAGGAGCTGACGTCAGCCGTGCCCCGCTTCAGCATCATCGTCCCCGTCTTCAAGGTGCAGGGCTACCTGCGCGAGTGCCTCGACTCGGTGCTCGGGCAGTCGTACGGCGACTTCGAGGTGGTCGCCGTCGACGACCGCTCGCCCGACGGCTGCGGCGCGATCCTCGACGAGTACGCCGCGCGCGACCCGCGGGTGCGGGTGCTGCACCTGCCGGAGAACGTCGGTCTCGGCCGGGCCCGCAACGCCGGCCTGGAGCAGGCGGGCGGCGACTACGTCCTCTTCCTCGACAGCGACGACGCCTACACGCCGGGCCTGCTGGCCGCCGTCGCCGGCCGGCTGGAGTCGGCCGGCGACCCCGACATCCTGGTCTTCGACCACGTCCGCACGCACTGGTGGGGGCGCGGCGGGCGCAGCGACTCCGCCGCCCTGCTCCAGGCGGCGGGCCCGGACACCTTCAGCCTGCGCGAGAGCCCCGAGTACGTGCACCTGTTCCTGGTGGCCTGGAACAAGGCCTACCGGCGCTCCTTCTTCCAGGGGCACGGGCTGCGGTACGCGCCCGGCCTGTACGAGGACGCGCCGGTCACCTACCGGTCGATGGTCCTCGCGGACCGCATCGCCTGCCTGAACCGGATCGGCGTCGAGTACCGGCAGCGCCGGCAGGGCGCGATCACCAAGACGCCGGGGCGCCGCCACTTCGACATCTTCGCGCAGTACGAGGGCCTGTTCGCGTTCCTGGAGGAGCGCGCGGACCTGGCCTGGGCGCGGCCGCTGCTGTTCGAGCGGGCGCTGGACCACATGCTGTACGTGCTGGCCTGCGAGGACCGGGTGACGCCCGGTCACCGCGCCGCCTTCCACCGCGAGATCCGGTCCTTCCACCGCCGTCACCTCCCGGCCGGTTTCACCCCGCCGGACGGCCCGCGCGGCACCGAGATCCGGCTGCTGGCGTCGTCGCCCTACCCGGCGTACGCGGCGCTGCGGGGCGCGCGCGGGGCGCGCGCCCTGGCGGGGAAGGCGGCCCGGCGCACGGCGCGGACCGTCTCGGCGCGCTCCCAGCGGGTCCTGTACGGGGCCGGGTCGCGGCTCCCCCTCGACCCGCACCTGGCGGTCTACTCCTCCGGCCACCACCGGGGGGTGTCCGGCGACCCGGCGGCGATCCACGCCAAGGCCCGCGAACTGGCCCCGCACATCCGCGGGGTGTGGGTGGTGCGGGAGGACGCGGTGGACACGCTGCCGCCGGGCATCGAGCACGTGACGCCGGGGTCGGCGCGCTACCACGCGGTCATGGCGCGGGCCACGTACTGGGTGAACAACGTCAACTGGCCGGGCAGCCTGGTCAAGCGGCCCGGCAGCGTCCACATCCACACCCACCTGGGCACCCCGCTGAAGTTCATGGGCGCCGACCTGCTGGACAAGCCCGGCGCCCGGCACGGTTTCAGCGTGCCGCAGATGCTGCGCCGCGCCGACCGCTGGGACTACAGCCTGGTCGCCAACCGCCACTCCGAGCTGGCGTGGGAGCGGGCCTACCCCTGTCACTTCACCTCGCTGCGGACCGGCAGCCCGCGCAACGACGTCCTGGTGGAGCCCTCCGCGCGGCGCGGCCGTGCGGTCCGCGAGCGGCTCGGCATCCCCGACGGCGACACGGTCGTGCTGTACGCCCCGACCCGGCGGGAGTACCGGCGCGGCGGCCATGTGGACCGGATCGACCTGGCCCGGTTCGCCGCCGATCTCGGCCCCGGCCACACCCTCGTGGTCCGGCTGCACCCCTCGCTCGCCGCCGGCATCGCGCGCGGCCTGGGCCTGGCCGACCTGCACCGGCGGGGCGTGCTGGTGGACGCGACGGACGAGCCGCACGTCGAGGACGTGATGCTCGCCTCCGACGTGCTGGTCACCGACTACTCGGCGCTGATGTTCGACTACGCCAACCTGGACCGGCCGATCGTGGTCCACGCCGACGACTGGGACGCCTACGTGGCGAGCCGGGGCGTCTACTTCGACGTCACGGCCGAGCCGCCGGGCCCGGTGTCGCGCTCCTACCGGGAGCTGGCGTGGCTGTTCGCGTCGGGCGGCTGGCGGGACGAGGAGTCGGCGAAGCTGCGGGCGGCGTTCCGGGAGCGGTTCTGCGAGTTCGACGACGGCCGGGCCGCCGAGCGGGTGGTGCGGACGCTGATGCTGGGCGAGCCGATGCCCGGCCCGGAGCCCTGCCCCGTCGTCCCCGCCCCCGCCGCCGGAGACGGCCGGGAGGTTCCGACACACCGTCTCACCCGTTGAGGTGACGGACGGCCAAGGCGTCGCTCCCGGCGGGAAACATACGGCCCATGCCCAAGACCTTTGCCCGGCCGGCCGTCCTGTGAGCGCCGGCGTCCTCGTCCGCCGGACCCTGCGCGGCGCGACGGCGCTGCACGCCGGCCGGCTCCGGCGGCCCAGCCCGTACCAGGTCTTCGGCGGCCTGTTCTGGCTGGTGATGACCCTGGCGTTCTGGCGGATCCCGCTGTGCTGCGACGCCGGCCAGCACGCGGCGGTCGTCGAGCGGCTGCGGGCCGACCTGCTGCACCCCGCCCACTCCATGGCGGACCTGCCGGGCACGGGCAGCCCGTACTACGGCCCGTACGCCGTCGCGCAGGGCGTGTTCGCCCGGCTGACGGGACTGTCCGGGTGGGCGGTCCTGCGGCTCGCGGGTCCGCTGCACCTGGCCGTGCTGCTGACCGGGGTCGGCCGTTTCGTGCGGGTGCTCACGCCCCGCCCGTGGGCGCCGGTGCTGGCGCTGCCCGCGATGACGCTGCTGTGGGGCACCGAGCGGATCCTGTGGAGCGGCTACCTGGGGCTGATGCCGATGACGACGAACATCAGCTATCCGTCGGCGTTCGCGATCGGGCTGACGTTCTGGGCATGGGCGCTGACCGGCCGGCGCGCCTGCGAACGGGATGCGCCGGTCCGCTACGTCGGTCCGAGCGGCCTCGGCGGCTGGTGGGGCTACGCCGGGATCGGCGCCCTGTACGGCCTGATCCTGCTGATCCACCCGGTCACGGCCGTCTCCGCGGCGACCGGCGCGGTGGCGGTCGTGGCGGCGCGGCAGCGCGACTGGCGCCGGCCGGTCGCGGCCCGGTGGGCGCTGGCGGCCGCGTCGGCGCTGGCTCTCGCCCTGGTGTGGCCGTACTACGACGTGCTGTCGCTGAGCGGCGACACGGGCATGGACGGGATGCACCGGCGGCTGTACGAGCACCTGGCGGGCAACTCGTGGCTGGCGCTGATCGGGGCGCCCGCGCTGTGGTGGCGGGCCCGGCGCTCGGCGCGTGATCCGCTGGTGCTGATGTTCGCGCTGGGGTGCCTGGTGCTGGCGTACGGCTGGGTGAGCGGGCACTACACGTACGCGAGGGCGTTGTGGGCGGCGCTGGTGCCGCTGCAGTTCGCGCTCGCGGTGGAGCTGGCGGCGCCCCGGCCGTGGGGGTCGGTGCGGAAGGTGCTGGGGGCGACGGCGGTGGTGTGGGCGTGCGTGGGGTTCTTCACCGTGCACGCCGGCGCGGTGGTGCCGCGCGCGCTGGACCCCGTGGGGTTCGAGCAGCCGCCGCGCTGGCCGACGTACGGCTGGGCGGCCCGGTACATCGGGCGCGGCGAGGTGGTGCTCACCGACGACTACACCGCCTCGCACCTCATCGCCGGGTACGGTCCGAACCTCGCCGCGCCGATCTGGCCGGACCCCGCCCTCGACGAGCGGGAGCGCAGACGCCGCGGTGCCGACGTCCGCGCCTACTTCGCCCCCGACGCGACCCGCGCCCGGCGGGCCGCCCTGGTCCGCCGCTACCACGTGCGCTGGCTGCTGCTGACGCGCGGCCGGCCGGTGCCGGCGGAGGCGGTGGTGGTGGCGCGGAGCCGGCGGACCGGGGAGGTGCTGGCGCGGGTCGGGGCGGGGACGTGAGGGCGCGGCCGTGGCCCGGCCGTCGGGCCCGGCCCCCCGGGTGTCACTCGATGACGAGGTCGACCTCGATGTTGCCGCGGGTGGCGTTGGAGTAGGGGCAGACCTGGTGGGCCTGCTCGACCAGCTTGCGGCCGGTCTCCTCGTCGAGGCCGTCGGGCAGTTCGACGCGCAGGGTCACCTGGAGGCCGAAGCCCTCGCCCTGCTTGCCGATGCCGACCTCGGCGGTGACGGCGGCGTCGGTGACGTCCACCTTGGCCTGGCGGCCGACGAGTCCGAGGGCGCTGCCGAAACAGGCGGCGTAGCCGGCGGCGAACAGCTGCTCGGGGTTGGTGCCCTGACCGTTGCCGCCCATCTCCACCGGGATCGACAGCGGAAGGTCGATCTTGCCGTCGGAGCTGACGGCGCGGCCTTCGCGGCCGTG
Organism: Streptomyces sp. NPDC020490; assembly: GCF_044335305.1. Lineage (NCBI taxonomy): Bacteria > Bacillati > Actinomycetota > Actinomycetes > Kitasatosporales > Streptomycetaceae > Streptomyces > Streptomyces sp. NPDC020490. The sequence goes on from NZ_JBIRUY010000025.1 coordinate 118,563, forward strand.
GGTGGCGGTGGCGACGGCGGTGTAGAGCGCGTCCATGGAAGACCATCCCTCTCGAGTCACGTACCGGCGGCTCGCTGCGGCCGCCTCACGACCACAAGTAGAGCACGCAATTCAATTGTGCGCAACTAAATGGCGGGGAGAGCTATCCTCGTGAGCATGGCCACCACTCCCGCCACCGACTGGCTCCGCCTCGACCAGCAGGTCTGCTTCTCCCTGCACGCCGCCTCGCGCGCCTTCAACGGCGTCTACCGCGTGGTCCTCAAGGACCTCGGGCTCACCTACCCGCAGTACCTGGTGATGATGGTGCTGTGGGAGCACGGCGAACTGCCCGTGAAGCGGCTGGGCGAACACCTGCGCCTCGACTCCGGCACCCTGTCCCCGCTGCTCAAGCGCCTGGAGGCGGCCGGTCTCGTCGTGCGGGAGCGCAGCGCACGCGACGAGCGCTCGGTGGAGGTGCGGCTGACCGGCGAGGGGGCCGCGCTGCGCGAGCGTGCGCTGGAGGTGCCGCGCCGGATCGCGGCGTCCACCGGCCTCGACCTCGACGAGATCGGAGATCTGCGCGCCCGTCTGGACCGGCTCACCTCCGCGCTGGACTCGGCCGCGGCGCAGGGGGCGCCGGCGGAGCGCTCGTAGCCCCCTGGGCGGCGCGACGCACGTAGAGGCGGAGGGTGACTCGGCCGCGGACGTACTGGGCGCGGGGCTCGAACTGCTCGCCGACCAGCGCGAGCTTGGCGCGGTCGGTCGGGTCGCCCGGGTCGGCGGGCGCGCTCAGCACACGCGTCTCGGCGAGCACCCAGACGCGGTCCGCCGAGGCGAGGCGGTCGCGCAGCTGCTCGGGCGTCGTCTCGAGCCCGCTCAGCGTCCCGGACGCGGGCCCGGACTCCCGCAGCGCGACATCGCGGGCCCCGCTGAAGTCCTGCGGGTACGCCAGCGCCGTCAGCCGCCAGACCGACGGCACGAACAGCACCGGGTCGCCGGGGCGGATCTCACGGGCGGCGACGGCGGCGACGGCGGCGAGGTTCTCGGGACGGTGCGCGGCGGACCGGTCGTACCGGTACAGGGGCAGGTGGTGCACGAAGACGACGCCGACCGCCAGGACCCCGGCCAGGGCGACCCGCGACCGCACGGGCGCGCGCGACACGGACGTGCGCGGCGGCGCGGACGGCGGCCCGCCCGCACCCGGCGGCGCGGACGGCGGCGCGGACGGCGGCGGCGCGGGCGAGGGCGGCGCGCCTGCACCCGGCGTAGCGCCCGTGCCCGGACGCGGGGACGACGGCTGCGCCGTCGCGCGCACCGTGCGCGGTGGGTAAGCCGGAGGTGGCGGGTACGGCGCGCGCGCCGGGCGCGGCGGGTGCGCCGGGGACTGTGCATGCACCGGGGACGGCGGGTGCACCGGGGACGGATGATGCGGTCGTGGGCGCACCACGGCCCGCGCGCACCGGTCGGCGCCCGCGGCCACCAGCAGCGACGCGCCCGCCAGCGCGTACAGCACGTACCGCTCGTGGTACAGGGGCCGTACCTGGGACAGGATCATCAGGACGCCCGGCGGCACCAGGAGCAACGGACCCGCGACTGCTCCCGTCCGGCCCGCGCCCAGCCCCGCCGCCATCAGCAGCACCGCCGCCCAGAACGCCGGGCCGTGCGGGGCGACGGCGAAGTCCCGCAGCAGCTGCCCCGCCTGCTCCCACCCCGGCGCCACCAGCCACGCCACCTGGGCCGACTGCCGCCGCGACACCCACACCTGCGGCAGCAGGACCAGCCCCGCCGCACCGGCCGCGCGCCCCCAGCCGGCCCACACCCTCCCCGGCGCCCGCAGCAGCGCCAGCGTCACGGCGTGCGCGCACAGGGCCAGCACGGCCAGCTCGTGCAGCAGACAGGTCACGGCGACGACGGTCCCGTACGGCAACCACCGCGACGGCCGCGCCTCCAGCGCCCGCACCAGCAGCAGCGTCGCCGCGGCCACGCCCGCCGCGACGAGCGCGTACGAGCGTCCCTCCTGCGCGTAGTGGCCGGTCAGCGGGGTGACCGCGTACAGCAGACCGGCCCACAGCCCGACCCGCGGGCGGGCCAGCCGGACGCCGAGGGCGGCGACCAGCCCGGCCGCTGCGGCCGCCCCGCACACGGACGGCAGACGCAGCACGACCTCGTCGGGACGGACGGCCAGGACGGCGTGCATCAACAGGTAGTACAGGCCGTGCACCGCGTCCATGCCGTGCAGGAACCGCCAGATCTGCGGCACCGAGCGTTGCCCGACCAGGAAGGTGACGCCCTCGTCGCCCCATATGCCGCCGCGGTCCAGGCCCCACAGCCCGATGGCGAGCATCACGGCCGTGGGCACCGCCACCGCCCCGACGTCCGCCCGCACCCGCCACCGGCCCACCCGCTCTGCGCCCCCACTGTCCTGGCTGTCCACGCAGCCGATTGTGTGCCGCGGGCGGGCGGCTGCCGGAGATTGACGGTCCGATGGCACCCGTACGCCGGAAAGCCCGTGCGGCCCGCTCCACCCGGCGGCCTGCTTCACTGATACGCGGCACACCAGGGCAGGAACGAGGGGACGGCCGCACATGACCTGGCTGATCACCGGCGGCGCCGGTTACATCGGGGCGCACGTCGTACGGGCGATGGCCGAGGCTCGCGGCGGCGCCGTGGTCTACGACGACCTGTCGACGGGCGACGCGGCGCGCGTGCCGGAGGGCGTGCCGCTGGTCGTGGGCTCGACCCTGGACGCCGAGCGCGTGGCCCGCGCCCTCGCCGACCACGCGGTGACCGGCGTCGTCCACCTCGCCGCGAAGAAGCAGGTGGGCGAGTCGGTGGCGCGGCCCCTGCACTACTACCGGGAGAACGTCGAGGGCCTGCGCGTCCTGCTGGAGGCGGTCACGGCGGCCGGCGTCCCCTCCTTCGTCTTCTCGTCCTCCGCAGCGGTCTACGGCATGCCGGACGTGGAGCTGGTCACCGAGGACACGCCCTGCGCACCCCTGTCGCCGTACGGCGAGACCAAGCTGGCCGGGGAGTGGCTGGTGCGGGCGACGGGCCGCGCGACCGGCCTGTCCACCGCGTGCCTGCGCTACTTCAACGTGGCGGGCGCGGCCACCCCGCAGCTGGCGGACACCGGCATCCACAACCTGATCCCGATGGTGTTCGACAAGCTCACCCAGAACGCGCCGCCGCACATCTTCGGCGACGACTATCCGACCCCCGACGGCACGTGCGTCCGCGACTACATCCACGTGGTGGACGTGGCCGAGGCCCACGTGGCCGCCGCCCGCGCCCTGGCGGCGTCGCCGGGCCGCGACCTCACCCTCAACATCGGCCGCGGCGAGGGCGTCTCCGTCCGCGAGATGATCGACCGCATCAGCGCCGTCACCGGCCACGACCGCCCCCCGACGGTCACCCCGCGCCGCCCCGGCGACCCGGCCCGCGTCGTCGCCTCCGCCGCCCGCGCCGCCACCGAACTGGCCTGGAAGGCCAAGCACGACGTCCAGGACATGATCACCTCGGCCTGGGCGGGCTGGCTGCGCCTGCACCCGGAGGCGGCACGGGACTAGGGCGCGTATCGAGCCGTGATCAATTTGCGGGATGTGCCTTCGTGGCAGGGCCCGGTCCCCTAGACGGTCTTACGTGACGCGAGTACAACTGACCGATCCGGATCGGGAGTTCATCGAGTCGTACCTGCCGATCGGCGAGTACGGCCCGTACCCCGAGCGACTGCGGCAGCAGTTCGAAGGCGTGATCTGGCGGTTCAAGACGGGCGGGCAGTGGCGGGAGATGCCGACGGAGTTCGGCGCCTGGTCGACCGTCCACCACCGCTTCCGGCAGTGGCGTGACGCCGGCGTCTTCGAGGCTCTGCCGGAGGGCCTGATCACGGAAGCCGCGAAGCGGGGTGAGGTGGACCTGTCCCTGGTCAGCATCGACTCCACCACCGCCCGAGCCCACCACGACGCGGCCGGGACGTACCCCGACGAGGACGTCGTCACCGCCCTGGAGAAAGCCGCGGCCGAGGAGGAGAAGGCCAGGTCAAGGGGGGCGGCCTCGAAGAGCAAAACGGGCAAGAGGCCAGAAGTGATCCCGCGCTGGAAGAACGACGACGCATGCGGCGTCGGCGGAATCTCCGGCTGAAGGCCGCCCTCCTCGGACGTTCCAGAGGCGGGCAGACCAGCAGGGTCCACCTCGCCGCCGACCGCAAGTGCCGCCCGCTGACGTCCAACCTGACCACAGGCCAGGCGGCGGACAGCCCGCAGTTCATCGCCGTCCTGAAGAAGGTACGGGTACGCGGGCCCGTCGGCCGAGCCCGCGTCCGGCCGGACGCGGTCGCCGGGGACAAGGCGTACTCGTCCCGCGGAAACCGCGCCCACCTGCGTAAACGCCGTATCAAAGCGGTCATCCCGGAGAAGAAGGACCACGCCGCCAACCGGAAGAAGAAGGGCTCCAGAGATGGCCGACCCGTCAGCCACGACGCCGATCTCCACAAGGAGCGGAACACCGTCGAACGGCTGATCAGCAAGCTCAAAGCATGGCGAGGCATCGCCACCCGATACGACAAGACCCCCGACAGCTACCTCGCCGGTCTCCACCTGCGCGCCTCGATGATCTGGATCAAGGACCTCACCAGGACCACCCGGTGATCACGACTCGATATGCCCCTGGGCGACGCGCTGAGGTGCCGGACGCCAAGGGCGGGCAGGAGTTGAGTCAACGGTCAACCAGCCGTGGACGCGGGGCCTCACCCGTGGATTCCGCGTCGGTGTCGTCGGTGCCGACCGGGCCGCGGGGAAGCATCCGGTCCAGCCACTGCGGCAGCCACCAGTTGGTCCGGCCGAGGAGTGTCATGGTCGCCGGTACCAGCACCATGCGTACGACCGTGGCGTCGATGAAGATCGCGGTGGCCAGGCCGAGCCCGAACATTTTGGTGGAGGGGTCCTCGGCGACGGCGAAGGACAGGAAGACCGCCACCATGATGAGGGCGGCCGACGTGATGATCCGGGCGGTGCCGGAGACGCCCTCCACGATCGCCTTGCTGTTGTCGCCGGTGCGCGCGTACTCCTCACGGACGCGCGCGAGGAGGAACACCTCGTAGTCCATCGACAGGCCGAACAGGATGGCGAAGAGGAACATCGGGATGAATGACACGACCGGAACCGTAGCTTCCAGTCCGATGAGTGCGCCTCCCCAGCCCCACTGGAAGACCGCGACCATGATGCCGTAGGCCGCGCCGATGCTCAGCAGGTTCAGCAGTACCGCCTTGAGCGGTACGACGACCGAGCGGAAGACCGGCATCAGGAGAAGGAACGAGAGCGCCAGCACGGCGGCGATGAACACCGGCAGGCGCTGGCTGGTGCGTTGGCCCACGTCGGACAGGCTCGCGGCGGCGCCGCCGACGTGGGCCCTGGCCGGGCCCTCCCCGATCGCCGTGGGCAGCACCTCGGTGCGCAGCCGGGCGATGGTGTCGGCCGTGGCCTTGTCCTGAGGGCTGGTGGTCGGGAACACCACGAGGGTCGCGATGCCGGTGGCCCGATCGATGTGTGTCGGCGCGACGGATGCGATGCCCGGATCCGCCGCGACCGTGGTGACGAGACGGTCCACCACTCCCCGGTCGCCGGAGGGGTCCGCGGCGATGACGAGGGGACCGTTGGTGCCCGGGCCGAACCCCTCGGCGACGAGGTCGTAGGCGCGGCGTTCAGTACGGCTCTGCGGCAGTGAGCCGTCGTCGGGCAGGCCGACGCGCAGGCCGAGCACGGGCAGCGTCGCCGTCAGCAGCAGCCCCGCCGCGCCGACCGCGTACGGCACCGGGTGCCGGCTGACGTGGCCGATCCAGCGCCCCCACCCGGCGGCGGAGGCGGTGCCCGCCGCCGTGTCCCGCCGTCGGTCGATTCGGCCCGACCGCCTGGCCCGAAGAGCCCGGACGATCCAGCCGGCCCGGCCCAGCCGCGGGCCGGCCGCGCCGAGGAAGGCCGGCAGTAGCGTCACCGACGCGAGCACCATGGTCAGGACGACGATCGAGACTGCCAGACCGCCCACCGTCATGAACGGCACGTTCGCGACCGCCATGCCGAGGATCGATACGACGACGGTGCCTCCGGCGAAGACCACGGGCCGCCCCGCCGTGGCCACCGCCCGTCCGGCTGCCTCGTGTGGATCGAGGCCGCGCGCGAGGTACTCCCGGTGTCTGGCGAGCACGAACAGCGCGTAGTCGATGCCCACTCCGAGCCCGACCATGCTGCCCAGGACCGGTGCGAAGGTGGGGACGTCCGTCACCCCCGCCAGTGCCGTCATCGTGGCAACGCCGACGGTCAGCCCGAAGACCGCCATGCCGATCGGGAGCGCGGCGGCGACGAGCGAACCGAACGCCAGGAACAGGATCGCGGCGGCGGCAAGGATCCCGATCAACTCGCTTGCGCCGCCGTCGGGGTCGGAGAAGGCGTAGAAGAGGCTCCCGCCCATCTCGATCCGCAGGGGCAGCTCGGCGCGCAGCCGGTCGCCGAGACCGACGAGGGCGTCGAGGTCCTCGGCCGACAGTCGGCTCTGGTCGGGGTACTGCACCCGGACGACCGCGATCCGTCCGTCGGCCGAGACAAGTCCGCCGCGCACGGCGGTGTCCCGGCCTGCGTCGAGCGCCCGCGCCGGGTCGCTCGTGCCGAGCACGTGCGGCAGCCGCTTCACTTCGGTCTGCAGCCGCGTGAGAGCGGTGCGCGCGCTGTCGCTGGCGAAGAAGGTCGCACCGCCGTCGCGGGGGGTGACGACGACCTGGGCAGTCATCCCTTCCTGCCCCGTGCCGGCCCGCTCGATCAGTTCCGCGGCCCGTTGGGAGTCCAGTCCCGGAGCGGTCATCGAATCCGCGGTCCGCCCGCCGAAGGCGAGGGCGGCGAGGACGGCGAGCACGGCGGCGAGCAGCCATGCCGCGATCACCCGCCAGGGACGGCGGGCGGCGCTTGTGCCCAGGCGCAACAGGGCTTTCGAGAGCATCGGGTCCTCCACCCACGTCGTCGGCCGTCGTTGTACGGCCGCCGATGCCGAGGTTCGTCGCCTCGGCGCTCTGCGGCATCGGCTCGCGGGCCGCGGATCCGTCGGCCTCAAGTCGGAGTGACGCCCCGTCCTTTCGGCCGATGCGCGGCACTGCGCGGTCCCTAGGCTGGGAACCGTGCTGCGAGACGACCTGCGAACCCTGTGGACCGAGCCCCGGCCGCCCGACGCACCCGCCCGGGTGCGGAGGGACTGGGTGCTGCTCGCCGCGGGCCTGGGCGCTGTGGTGCTGGAGGCCACGCTGCGCGAGGACGTCGTGTGGCGGCCGGTGGCGGTGGTGTTCACGGTATGGCTGTGCCTGCTGCCCCTGTGGCGCCGGACCCGCCCGCTGGCGATGGTCACGCTGGGGTTCGGCTCGGTGCTCCTGCTCCAGGTGGCCTCGCTTGTCGCCGCGCCGCGCGAGCCCGTCGGCCTGCACACCGGCGCCGTCGTGCTCGTGCTGGTGTACGCGCTGCCCCGGTGGGGATCGGGACGGGAGATCGTACTGGGCAGCGCGGTGATCCTCGCGGCCTTCGCACTGTGCGTCACGGACGAGACCCCGGCCGTCGAACGGTTCGCGGGCCTTGTCTTCCTGATGCTGCCCGGCCTGATCGGGGCTGCCGTGCGGTTCCGGGTGGCCGCTCGCGAGCGGGAGTGGGAGCAGGTACGCTCCCGCGAGCGTGAGCAGCTCGCCCGGGAACTGCACGACACGGTGGCCCACCACGTCTCGGCCATAGTGATCCGCGCCCAGGCGGGCCGCGTGCTCGCGGGCACCGACCCGTCCACCGCCGTCGAGGCGCTGGAGGGGGTCGAGGAGGAAGGGGCGCGCACGCTCGAGGAAATGCGAGCCATGGTCGCCGCGCTGCGCGACCGCGGGGTCGGCGCCGAGCTGGCGCCACCTGCCGGCGTGGCGGACCTGGAGCGCCTGGTGCGCGCGCCGGGTGGTCGTCTCAGGGTCGACCTGGGGCTCGACGGCGAGCTGGACTCGCTGCCCCCGGCCGTGGACGCGGCCGTCTACCGCATCGTGCAGGAGTCGGTGACCAACGCGATGCGCCATGCGGTCTGCGCCACCGAGGTCGTCGTCCGGGTGACCGCGGAACGGCGCACGGTACGGGTGAGTGTGCGCGACAACGGTCAACGCACCGGCCGAGTTCGCGACGGATACGGACTTGCCGGACTGCGTGAGCGCGCGGCTCTGCTCGGCGGCACACTGCAAGCCGGCCCAGGCGCCAACGAGGGCTGGCATGTCGAAGCCGAGCTGCCGAGAGCGAGGAGGCAGAGCGATGGCCATTCGCGTCCTCGTCGCTGACGACCAGACCATCATCCGCACCGGGCTGCGCATCATGCTGAACGCCCAGCCCGGCATCGAGGTGGTCGGCGAGGCCGCCGACGGACATGAGGCGGTACGCCTGGCCCGCGAAATCCGCCCCGATGTCTGCCTGTTCGACATCCGCATGCCCGTACTCGACGGGCTCGAGGCCACCCGGCTGATCGCCGGCCCGGGCGTCGCCGACCCGCTGGCCGTGGTCGTCATCACCACGTTCGACCTCGACGAGTACGTCTACGGCTCACTGCGTGCCGGCGCCCGAGGGTTCCTCCTCAAGGACACGGGACCGGACCTTCTGGCGCAGGCCGTACGGTCGGCGTCCGACGGTGAGGCGCTCATCGCGCCCAGCGTCACCGTCCGTCTGCTCCAGGTTTTCTCGGACCTGCCCGCCGGCCGGCCCGCGGCCCAGCCGGTCTCCCCCGTCACCGCCCGCGAGGAGCAGGTGCTCCTCGCCGTCGCCCGCGGGCTGACCAACACCGAGATCGCCGATGCACTGCACATCAGCCTCAGCACGGTGAAGACGCATCTGGCAAGCCTGATGGCCAAACTCGGCGCCCGCAACCGGGTCGAGATCGCAATGTGGGCCTACGAAACGCGCCGTATCCTCCCCGGAACCTGAGCCGGGTGCCGGGCCATGTCCCATGAGTCCCCGCCCGGACATCAGTGCACCGGTCGGCTCACGTCGGCTCCACGTGCTGCACCTGCCCCAGAGCGTGACGTACCGGTGATCACGACTCGATACGCGCCCCAGGGGTCAGCCGGCGGCCCCGCACAGCCCGCCGCTCACAGGGCCTTGAGGGCCTGCGCGGTGGCTCGGGCGAGGGCGTCCAGGTATCCCTTCGGCAGTCTGGGGCCGCGGATGACCACCGAGCGCCAGTAGAGGGGGCCCGAGATCAGGTCGAGCGCCAGGTCCTCGTCGAAGTCCGGGCACATCTCGCCCCGCCGCTCCGCCGCCAGGACGATCTTGCTGGCGACGCCCTCCTGCCCCTCGCGCAGCGCCTTCTGCATCGCCTCGGCGATGTCGGGGTTGCGGGCCGCCTCCGCCTGGAGGTCGGGGATGATCTGCGAGGCCACGGGGTGGCGCAGGGCGCGGGAGGTGACCTCGTACAGCAGGCGCAGGTCGCCCTCCAGGGTGCCGGTGTCGGGCACCGGCAGTCCCTGCACCGCGAGCGCCGAGACGACGTCGAGCACCAGGTGCAGCTTGGAGCGCCAGCGGCGGTACACGGCCGTCTTGCCGACGCCCGCGCGGCGCGCGATCCCCTCGATGGACATCCGCGCGTAGCCGACGGCCGCGAGCTCCTCGAAGACGGCCGCCCGGATGGCTTCCGTCACGTCCTCCCGGAGCACGGCCGCTCCGGCGGGGGCCCGGCGGCGCGTCCCCGTCCGGGGTTCGTCGGCGTTCGTCGTCATGCGACCAGCATAGGGCGTTGCGACGATACGGTCCCGTCCCCACGCACCACGTCACGACGATACGTACCCGTCCTCACGTAGGACGTGACGACGAAACGGTTGCGTCCCGACGCCCACTCGGCCTACGCTCACGTTGCGACGATACGGTCCCGTCCCGACGTAAGAGAACGTGAAGAGAAGCGTAAGGAAACGCCGGGTGACGGGACACGGCGTCCGCGGCACCACCGCACGGCAACCCCCGGCGCAACCCCCCTCCCCCCGAGCGAAAGCAGCGGATGTGAGCCAGGTCCTCCACACACCGCCCCCGACGTCGGCCCCCGCCGACGGCGACCTCGCGGCCCTCGCCGCCCGCCACGGCCTCTCGGTCAGCGGCGCCCGCCCCTCGCTGCCCGACTACGTCCGCCGGCTGTGGGCCCGGCGCCACTTCATCGCCGCCTTCTCGACCGCCAAGCTCACCTCCCAGTACAGCCAGGCGAAGCTGGGCCAGGTCTGGCAGGTGATGACCCCGCTGCTGAACGCGGCGGTCTACTACCTGATCTTCGGCATCCTGCTGGGCACGAAGCGGGGCGTGCCGGACTACGTCCCGTTCCTGGTGACCGGCGTGTTCGTCTGGACCTTCACGCAGAGCTCGATCCTGTCGGGCACCCGCGCGATCTCCGGCAACCTCGGCCTCGTCCGCGCGCTGCACTTCCCGCGGGCCGCGCTGCCGATCTCCTTCTGCCTGCAGCAGCTCCAGCAGCTGCTGTTCTCGATGTGCGCCCTGGTGGTCATCCTGCTGTTCTTCGGCGTGCCGGTCGCCGCCTCCTGGGTGCTCGCGGTCCCGGCGCTGCTGCTGCAGTTCACGTTCAACGCCGGTATGGCGATGATCATGGCCCGGATGGGGGCGAAGACTCCGGACATCGCGCAGCTGATGCCGTTCGTCCTGCGCACCTGGATGTACGTCTCGGGCGTCATGTGGAGCATCGACAAGCTGACCAGCCGCGACCACATGCCGCACGCGGTGACCGTCGCGCTGCAGGCCAACCCGGCCGCCGTCTACATCGACCTGATGCGCTTCGCCCTGATCGACAGCTTCCACGCCGGCCAGCTGCCGCCGCACGTGTGGCTGATCGCGCTGGGCTGGGCCCTGCTCGCCGGGGTCGGCGGCTTCATCTACTTCTGGAAGGCTGAGGAGACCTACGGCCGTGGCTGAGCACCTCGTCAAGACCGTCCCCACCGTCGTGGCCGACGGCGTCGACATCGTCTACCGCGTCAACGGCACCGGCGCCGGACGCGGCTCCGCGACCGCCGCCCTCAACCGCATGCTGCGCCGCAAGCAGACCGAGAAGGCGTCCGGCGTGCGCAAGGTGCACGCGGTCAAGAACGTGTCCTTCGTCGCCTACCGCGGCGAGGCGATCGGCCTGATCGGCACCAACGGCTCCGGCAAGTCGACCCTGCTCAAGGCCGTCGCCGGCCTGCTCCCGGTGGAGAACGGCCGCATCTTCACCGACGGCCAGCCCTCCCTCCTCGGCGTCAACGCGGCGCTGATGAACGACCTGACCGGCGAGCGCAACGTCTTCCTCGGCGGTCTCGCCATGGGCATGTCCCGCGAGCAGGTCAAGGAGCGCTACCAGGAGATCGTCGACTTCTCCGGCATCAACGACAAGGGCGACTTCATCACCCTGCCGATGCGCACCTACTCCTCCGGCATGGCGGCCCGGCTGCGCTTCTCCATCGCCGCCGCCAAGGACCACGACGTGCTGCTCATCGACGAGGCCCTGGCCACCGGCGACGCGGCCTTCCGCAAGCGTTCCGAGGCGCGGATCCGCGCGCTGCGCGAGCAGGCGGGCACCGTCTTCCTGGTCAGCCACAACAACAAGTCCATCCGCGACACCTGCGACCGCGTGCTGTGGCTGGAGCGCGGCGAGCTGCGCATGGACGGCCCGACCGAGGACGTCATGAAGGAGTACGAGGCCTTCACCGGCGACAAGAGCGACAGGACGGCGGCGAAGAAGGCCAAGCCCAGGCCGAAGGCGCCGCAGACCACCGTGCCGGCCTGACCTGCCCCGGCACGCCGAAGCGCCCCCGGACCGCTGTGACACCGCGGTCCGGGGGCGCTTCGGCGTGTGCGCCGCCTACGAGTGCGTGCGCAGCAGGGTCCGCATCGTGCGCATCGCCACCGACAGGTTGGCGAGGTCGAACGTCTCCGAGCCGCGGATCTCCTCCAGCGTGGCGCGCGCCCGTCCCAGGATCGCCGCGTTCTTCTCCTCCCAGGCCACGAAGCGCTGCTCGGGAGTCGAGGTGCCGTTGCCGACGGCGAGCACGTCCGCGGTCAGCGACGCGTGGGCCGCGTACAGGTCCTCACGGATGGACGCGCGGGCCATGGACTGCCAGCGGTCGGCGCGCGGCAGCTCGATGATGCGGTCCATCAGCCGGGTGATGTGCAGACGGTCGGCGAGGTCGTAGTACACGTCGGCGACGTCCAGCGGCTCCTTGCCCATGCGGTCGGCCACCGAGACGATGTCGAGCGCCGGGAAGGCGGAGGAGAACCCGGCCACGCGGGTGGCCAGTTCGTCCGGGACGCCGGCGCCGGTCAGCTCGTCGTAGATCTGCTGCCACCAGTCCAGGTCCACGCCGCGCAGCAGCTTCGGCAGCTGCTGCCACACCTGCTCGACGCGCTCGGCGAAGAAGTCGACCGTCTCGGCGAGCTGCAGCGGCTGCGGCCGGTTGTTCAGCAGCCAGCGCGTGCCGCGCTCGACCAGACGGCGCGAGTGCAGGCGGATACGGGTCTGGACGTCCGCCTCGACCCGGTTGTCCAGGGACTCCACCGCGTCCCACACCGGCGCCGAGCGGAAGATCGCGCGGGCCACGGTCTGCGCCCGGACGATCTCCTCCAGGGAGGCCCCGGTCTCCTCGCGCAGCCGGTGCAGATACGTCGTACCGCCCGTGTTGACCGTGTCGTTGACCAGCACGGTGGTGGTGATCTCGCGGCGCAGCGGGTGACCGTCGATGCGGTCGGTGAACTGCTCGCGCAGCGCGGTCGGGAAGTAGGCGTGCAGCAGCCCGCGCAGGTAGGGGTCGTCCGGCAGCGAGGTGTGCAGCAGCTCCTCGGCGACCGTGATCTTCGTGTACGCCAGCAGCACGGCGGTCTCCGGACCGGTCAGGCCCTGCCCCGAGCCGAGGCGTTCACGGATCTGCCGGTCGGTCGGCAGGAACTCCAGCGCCCGGTCGAGGTGACCCTCGCGCACCAGGTGCCGCATGAAGCGCTGCTGGGCGTGGAGCATGTCCTTGGACTGGGCGAGCGCGTTGGCGATGGCCGTGTTCTGCGCGTAGTTGTTGCGCAGGACCAGGCCGCCGACCTCGTCGGTCATCTGGGCGAGCAGCTTGTTGCGCTGCTTGACGGTCATGTCGCCGTCCGTGACCAGGCCGTTGAGCAGGATCTTGATGTTCACCTCGTGGTCGGAGGTGTCCACGCCCGCGCTGTTGTCGATGGCGTCGGTGTTGATCTTGCCGCCGTGCAGGGCGAACTCGATCCGGCCGAGCTGGGTCAGGCCCAGGTTGCCGCCCTCGCCGACGACCTTGACCTGGAGGTCGGCGCCGTCCACCCGGATCGCGTCGTTGGCCTTGTCGCCGACGTCGGCGTGGGTCTCGGTGGACGCCTTGACGTACGTGCCGATGCCGCCGTTCCACAGCAGGTCCACCGGCGCCTTGAGGATGGCCTTCATCAGGTCGGCCGGGGTCATCTTGGTGACCTTGCCCTCGATGCCGAGGGCCTCGCGGATGTGGCCGCCGATCGGGATGGCCTTGGCGGTGCGCGGGAACACGCCGCCGCCGGCGGAGATGAGCGCGGTGTCGTAGTCGGCCCAGCTGGAGCGCGGCAGCTCGAAGAGGCGGCGGCGTTCGGCGTAGGAGGTGGCCGCGTCCGGCTCGGGGTCGATGAAGATGTGCCGGTGGTCGAAGGCGGCCACCAGGCGGATGTGCTCGCTCAGCAGCATGCCGTTGCCGAACACGTCGCCGGACATGTCGCCGATGCCGACGACCGTGAAGTCCTCGGTCTGCGTGTCGACGCCGAGCTCGCGGAAGTGCCGCTTGACCGACTCCCAGGCGCCGCGGGCCGTGATGCCCATGCCCTTGTGGTCATAGCCCGCGGAGCCGCCGGAGGCGAAGGCGTCGCCGAGCCAGAAGTCGTACGACTGCGCGACCTCGTTGGCGATGTCCGAGAACGTCGCGGTGCCCTTGTCCGCCGCGACCACCAGGTAGGTGTCGTCCTCGTCGTGCCGGACGACGTCCTGCGGCGGGACCACCTCTCCGGCGACCATGTTGTCGGTGATGTCGAGCAGCGCCGAGATGAAGGTCTTGTAGCTGGCGATGCCCTCGGCCAGCCACGCGTCCCGGTCGACGCCCGGGTCGGGCAGCTGCTTGGCGACGAAGCCGCCCTTGGCGCCGACGGGCACGATGACGGTGTTCTTCACCATCTGCGCCTTGACCAGGCCGAGGATCTCGGTGCGGAAGTCCTCACGCCGGTCGGACCAGCGCAGACCGCCTCGGGCGACCTTGCCGAAGCGCAGGTGAACGCCCTCGACGCGCGGCGAGTACACCCAGATCTCGAACGCCGGGCGCGGTGCCGGCAGGTCGGGGATCGCCTGCGGGTCGAACTTCATGGAGACGTAGTCGTGCGGCTTGCCGCCGGTCGCCTGCTGGAAGAAGTTCGTCCTGAGGGTCGCCTTGATGACGGTCAGGAAGGACCGCAGGATGCGGTCCTCGTCGAGGCTGGCGACCTGGTCGAGGGCGGCATCGACCTCCTCCAGGAGGGCGTCGACGATCTCGAGCCCGGCGCGCTGCCGGTCCGGCGACATCCGCGCCTCGAACAGGGAGACCAGCAGCCGGGTGGTGTGGACGTTGTTGCGGAGGGTGTCCTCCATGTAGTCCTGGCTGAAGGTGGAACCGGCCTGCCGCAGGTACTTCGCGTACGCCCGCAGCACCATCGCCTGCCGCCAGGTCAGGCCGGCGCTCAGCACGAGGGCGTTGAAGCCGTCGTTCTCCGCCCGGCCGGTCCAGGCGGCGGCGAAGGCCTCCTGGAAGCGCCCGCGGGCGTCGTCGCCGAGGTAGTCGCCGCCGCCGGCCTGTGCCTTGGGCATGCGCAGGCCGAAGTCGTAGATCCACGCGACACTCCGGTCGGAGCAGCGCAGTTCGTACGGCCGCTCGTCGATCACCTCGACGCCGAGCTGGCTGAGCACCGGCAGCACGGCGGACAGGGAGATGGCGCCGCCCTTGCGGTAGATCTTGAACCGGCGCTCGTCGGGGGCGGCGCCCACCGGCTCGTAGAGGCTGAGCGCGAAGTCCTTGCCGCCCTTGTCGTGCGAGTCGCTGAGCTGCTCGATGTTGACCAGGTCGGCGACCGCGGCGCGCGGGGTGTGGTCGGCCTTGTAGCCCTCGGGGAAGGCGTTGTGGTAGCGGCGCAGCAGCTCGGCCGCCCGCTCCTCGCCCAGCTCGGCGGTGAGCGCCTCGGCGAAGCCGTCGGCCCAGGAGCGGGCGGCCTCGACCAGGCGGGCCTCGATGCGCTCCCGGTCGGCGTCGGACAGCTCCGGCAGCTCGGTGCCCGGCGGGACGCGGACGACGAAGTGCAGCCGGGACAGGATCGACTCGGTGTTCCAGGCGGT
Source organism: Streptomyces sp. NPDC020490 (assembly GCF_044335305.1). Classification (NCBI taxonomy): domain Bacteria; kingdom Bacillati; phylum Actinomycetota; class Actinomycetes; order Kitasatosporales; family Streptomycetaceae; genus Streptomyces; species Streptomyces sp. NPDC020490. The sequence goes on from NZ_JBIRUY010000025.1 coordinate 133,935, forward strand.
GAAGTCGACGCTGATGCCGCCCAGCTCCTCCTTGAGGATGTCGATGATGCGCAGGCGCACGCCGGTGGTGTAGCGGTCGCGGGGGAGGTAGACGAGGGCGGAGTAGTAGCGGCCGTACTCGTCCTGGCGCAGGTACAGGCGCAGCCGCCGGCGCTCCTGCAGGTACAGCACGGAGGTGACGATGGCCTGCAGCTCGTCGGCCGGGGTCTGGAACAGCTCGTCGCGCGGGTACGTCTCCAGGATCTGCAGCAGGTCGCGGCCGTCATGGCTGTTGGGCGAGAAACCGGCGCGCTGCAGGACATCCTCGACCTTGCGGCGGATGACCGGGACCCGGCGCACCGACTCCGTGTACGCGGCGGAGGAGAACAGTCCCAGGAAGCGGCGCTCGCCGATCACGTTGCCGTCCGCGTCGAACTTCTTGACGCCGATGTAGTCCAGGTACGACGGCCGGTGCACGGTGGCGCGGCTGTTGGCCTTGGTGAGGACCAGCAGCTTGTGCTCGCGGGCCTTGGCGCGCGCGTCGGCGGGCAGCCGCTCGAAGGACGGGCTGACCGGGTGCTCGTCGTCGCCGGAGTGGTGCGGGTCGGATCGCAGTATGCCGAGTCCGGTGCCGGGCACGGCGGCCAGCGAGTCGTCCTCGCGCAGCTGGTACTCGCGGTAGCCGAGGAAGGTGAAGTGGTCGGTGGCCAGCCAGCGCAGCAGCTCGCGGGCCTCCTCGACCTGCGATGCGGGCAGGTCGCCGGGGACCGGCTCGTCCGGCATCCCGTCGGCGATGCGGATCGCGCAGTCCCGCATCTTCTCCCAGTCCTCGACGGCCTCACGGACGTCGGACAGCACGCGCAGCAGGTCGGCGGTGATCTGCTTGAGGTCGGAGCGGTCGGTCTCGCGGTCGATCTCGACGTGGATCCAGGACTCGGTGTGCGCGTCGTGCGGCAGGGGCTCCTTCGGCGGCGTGGTGAGCACCTCGATGAGCTTGCCGGTGACGTCGCGGCGGACGACGAACTGCGGGTGGATCACCACGTGGATGCCGCGGTTCTGCCGGGTGAGCTCGTTGGTGACGGAGTCGACGAGGAAGGGCATGTCGTCGGTGACCACCTCGACGACGGAGTGGCTGCAGGTCCAGCCGTTCTCCTCGACGGTCGGGGTGTGCACCCGCACGCTGGCCGTGCCCTGGGGGCGGTTCTCGGCCAGCCGGTAGTGCGAGAAGGCGGCCCCGAAGACGTCGACCGGGTCACGGTCGGCGAGGTCCTCCGGGGCGGTGTGCAGGTAGTAGCGCTGGAGGAACGCGAGCACGGTCTCACTGTCCGGGGTGCCCGGAGCGCCCTGTTCCGTCGTCCCGGTCGGTAGGTGCCCCCCGACCGGGCTGTTCTCAGCTACCCGAGCGGCCCTCTCCAGCAGCTCGGCCTTTGCTTCGTCCAGCTTGGTCTGCATTGTCCTCTGGCTCCTGTCGCGCGCCGTTGCGTGACGTAGAAGGAAGTACGGTCTCTTCCCAAGTGACGTGACGCCGCGACGCGGGGTGTCCGGTCTGCTCCGACGCTATGCCGCAAGGTGAGATGAGCGGGGGGATATGAGTCAATGTTGAGGTTCCCGACGGGTGTGACGCTGCTCTCTGCCGCGTCGCTTCCCGGGATGTGCGCGGCGCCCTGGGGACCGTCGCACCCCCGTCCCGCCCGCGCGGACCAGCGGGCGCCGCCCGGCCACGGATGTCGTCCGTGGGCACCGGGCGCAGGGCAGGGGCGACGTTGCCCCCGCGAGCTATCGCGCTGATCACGCCACCAGGCTATCGCTCATCACAGGGGGGTCGTCATGAGCCGTATGTGTACAAAACCTGGGGTGGAAGTTTGACGTTCTGCACAGGGCGAAGGCGGCCGAGACGGCGTATTCCACGCAATCATGCGTGCCCCCTTGGCAATCGTGCCCGTCGGGGGCAGGTTGCCGACATGACAGCCAAAATCCTGATCGTCACCGGAGACGCGGCGGAGTCCCTGGAAGTCCTGTACCCCTACCAGCGGCTGCGCGAGGAGGGCTACGAGGTCCACATCGCGGCCCCCACCCGCAAGAAGCTGCAGTTCGTCGTCCACGACTTCGAGCCCGGCTTCGACACCTACACCGAGAAGCCCGGGTACACCTGGCCCGCCGACCTCGCCTTCGCCGACGTCGAGCCCGGCCAGTACGCGGCCCTGGTCATCCCGGGCGGGCGGGCTCCGGAGTACCTGCGCAACGATCCCGAACTGCGCAAGATCCTCAAGTCGTTCTTCGACGCGGACAAGCCCGTCGCGCAGATCTGCCACGGTCCCCTGCTGACCGCGGCGGTGGACGGCCTGCGGGGCCGGCGCGTCACGGCGTACCCCGCGCTGGAGCCGGACATGCAGGCCGCCGGTGCCTCCTTCCAGGACGCCGAGGCGGTCGTCGACGGCACGCTGGTCTCCTCGCGTGCGTGGCCGGACCACTCCGCCTGGATGCGGGAGTTCCTCACGGTGCTGCGCGCGAAGGCACCGGTGACCTGATCCCGCCGCCGCACGCGCGTGCGTGGGTGCGGCGGGGCGTACGTGCGTGGGTGCGTACGTGCGTGGGTGCGTACGTGCGTGGGTGCGTACGTGCGTGGGTGCGTACGTGCGTGGGTGCGTACGTGTACGTGCGACGGGTGCGGGGTGGCCGGAACGGCGCGTCCGCCGCCGGGGCGCGGCGGGCCGAATGCGCGGGCACGCGTGCCGGGGCGCGGGGTGTCGGAGACGCGACGCCTCCGCCCGGACGCGGCACTCACGCCGGACGCCGCAGGCCCGCCGGACGCGGCACTCACCCCGGACGCTGCAGGCTCGCCGGACGCCGCAGGCCCGCCAGGCACGGCGCGCCCGGCGGGCCTGCCGTGTTCCTGCCGCGCCGCTGCGCGGCCGGCGGGCTCACGCCGCCAGCCGCTCCGCCTCCGCGACCGCCTCGGCCAGCGTGTCGACCACCGGCGCACCCGCCGCCTCAAGGCTGGTCCGGCCGTGCGAGCCGCCGGTGTAGAGCACGGCCTGCGCTCCCACGTGCCGCGCGGCCAGCGCGTCGTCGGCGGCGTCCCCGATCACCACCGTGCGCGCGGGGTCCACACCGGTGAGCGAGGCGAGGTGGCGCACCATGTGCTCGGCCTTGCTGCCCCCGGACGGACCGGTCCGCCCGTCCACCCGTATGAAGTGCGCCTCGATCCCGAATCCCCTGACCAGCGGGACGAGTTCGTCGTGCACGTACATGCTGAGCAGGGACTGGCTGCGGCCCGCCGACCGCCACCCGGTGAGCAGGTCCACCACGCCCTCGGTGAGGCCGCAGCGCACCCGGTGCTCGGCGTAGTACCGGTGGAAGACCTCGTCCATGACCTCCCACTCGGCGTCGGTCGGCAGCCGCCCCATCAGCCGCTCGTAGAACTTCGGCACCGGCACGCAGTACAGCTCGCGGTACTGCTCGATCGTGATCGGCTCGAGGCCCAGCTCGGCGAACGCCGCGTTCGTCGCGCCGATGATCGCGTCGTTGTCGTGGAACAGCGTGCCGTTCCAGTCCCAGACGATGTGCGCCCCAGTCTGCTTCCCCATGCAGAAAACCTACCCGCCGCCACTGACAGTCAAGGGGCGAGCTCAGCCGAGGCCCACCAGGTTGGGGATCTCCTGCGTGGCGTACCACAGCAGTTCGTGGTCCTCGGCCCCGTCCACCACGAACTGCGCGTCGTCGTCCCCGTCGTCCGCCGCCGGCAACGCCTGGGCCGCGGCGGCCACGTCCGTCTCCGCGTCGTCGGCGTCGACGTGCACCGACGCCGCCTTCGCCAGCGGAACGGCGCGGGCGACCCGCACCTCGCCGAGCGCCGCCGGGTCGAGTCCCCGGTCGGGGTCGGCGGAGGCGGTGCCGTCGGGCACGTCGACGGCCACCACGACCCGGCGCCGCGGCGCCGCCGGCTCGGCCGCGAGCAGGCGCAGTGAGGCGAGCGCGGCGCGGTTCAGCGCCGCGTACTCCAGTTCCTCGATGTCGTCGGAGAGGTACCACTCACGCAGCGCCGGCGTGACGGCGTAGGCGGCGAGGGGCGCGGTCCCCAGCTCGCCCGTCCTGTACGCCTCGGCGAGACCGGGGAGGGTGAGAGGGACGTAGACGCGCATGGGCGGCCGCTTCTTTCGTGGTCGGTGGCTCGTGCTCCGCTGGAGTCCCCGAGGGCGCACCCGCGTCCCCGGAGGGCCTTCAGGATACGTGCGGCGGTCCCCTTTCGAGTTCCCCCGCAGCCGCCCACGGGCGTCCACTCCCGTCCCGGAATTCACCCGCTCCGCCCCCGTGGCGACGGGCCCGGGCAGCCCCCGGTCACCCTGATAGGTGAACTTTCCCGCCGCCTCGACGCGTGGTCCGGGTTCCTTGCCCCAGCCGTCCCCGGAGCCGTACAAGAGCCCCACCGCCAAGTTACCTCCCGGTATCGCCCGGGCCCGTGGAACGGGGAGACACATGCACAAGGTCATGACCAGGGCACAGCACCGCCCGGGCGCCCGCCCGCCGGGCCGCCACGACTCCCGCCGCCCGGGTGGCGCCCCGCCCCGGGCGCCGGGCGGCGGTCCGGCCCGCACCGCGCCCGGGGACGGCCGCCCGCCCGGAGCGCGCGGCAGCGGTCCCGCCGCGGCCGGCGGACCGGCCGACGCCCGCCCCGCGCCGGGGCCCGGCAGGACCACGGGCGGCACCGCGTCCCGCGCCCGCGCCGGCACCCCTGGTACGGCCCCGGCCCCGGCCCTCGCACCGGCGGCCCCGCCCCGCCCCACGGACGTCTTCGCCGACCGTCTCCTCGCCGTCCTGAGCGGACAGCGGCCGGTCCACTGGATGCTCCGGCACACCGCGGGCCGCGCCTACGACGAACTGGCCCGGCTCGCCGAGCGCGGCCCGCTGCGCACCCGCCGCGCCCGGCCCGTCGTCCGCGACATCGGCTACTTCGTGCCCCGCCCGGGCGCCATCGAGGCCTTCGCCCGCATCGGCGCCGGGGACCAGCTGCGGGCCCTGGCCTTCCGCCTGGAACAGGGTCCCGACCTGCGCTGGCGCTGCACGGCGGTGGAAATGGGCGGCCCGCGACCGGCGCGGGCCGCCGCCGCTGACCGCTGACCGCTGACCGCCGACCGCCGATGGCTGACGGCTGACCGACAACCGCTGACGGCACACGCCGAGTGCCCCTGCCCGCACACGCCGAAGGGCCGGGCCACCCCAAAAGGTGACCCGGCCCTCCGAACCGCTACGGCGCCGCGGGAACCGTCACTTCTTGCGGCGACGGCCGCCCCGGGCCTGCTTGCGCCGCTCCGCGCGCGTGAGGCCGTCGGCCTCGGAGCGCACGGGCTCGTCGTCGCCGGCGAAGTCGCCCTCGATGGTGCCGCCCTCGCCGTCCACCGTGGGCGCGGAGAAGTGCAGGTTGCGGCGCTGCGGGGCGTCCAGACCCTTGGCCCGGATCTCCGGGCGCCCGCCGGTCTGCGCCGGCACCGCGTCCTGCTTCTGCATGTCGACCGGCGCCGCGTCCTCGACCGGGACCTCCTCGACCTGCTGCTCGACCTGGACCTCCAGGTTGAACAGGTAGCCGACGGACTCCTCCTTGATGCCCTCCATCATGGCCTGGAACATGTCGAAGCCCTCGCGCTGGTACTCGACCAGGGGGTCCTTCTGCGCCATCGCGCGCAGGCCGATGCCCTCCTGGAGGTAGTCCATCTCGTAGAGGTGCTCGCGCCACTTGCGGTCCAGCACCGACAGCACGACCCGGCGCTCCAGCTCGCGCATGATCTCGGAGCCGAGCTGCCCCTCGCGTGCCTCGTACTGCTCGTGGATGTCGTCCTTGATGGACTCGGAGATGAACTCCGCGGTCAGGCCCGCCCGGTCGCCGGCCGCCTCCTCGAGCTCCTCCACGGTGACCTTCACCGGGTAGAGCTGCTTGAACGCGCCCCACAGCCGGTCCAGGTCCCAGTCCTCCGGGAAGCCCTCGGCGGTCTCCGCGGCGATGTAGGCGTCGATCGTGTCGTCCATGAAGTGCTGCACCTGCTCGTGCAGGTCCTCGCCCTCCAGGACGCGGCGCCGCTCGCCGTAGATGACCTCGCGCTGGCGGTTGAGGACCTCGTCGTACTTCAGGACGTTCTTACGGGTCTCGAAGTTCTGCTGCTCCACCTGCGACTGCGCGGACGCGATCGCGCGCGTGACCATCTTGTTCTCGATCGGCACGTCGTCCGGCACGTTGGCCATGGACATCACGCGCTCAACCATCTGGGCCTTGAACAGGCGCATCAGGTCGTCACCCAGCGACAGGTAGAAGCGGGACTCGCCCGGGTCGCCCTGACGGCCGGAACGACCGCGCAGCTGGTTGTCGATACGGCGCGACTCGTGCCGCTCGGTGCCGAGCACGTACAGACCGCCGAGCGACTCGACCTCTTCCTTCTCGGCCTTGACGGCCGCCTCGGCGCGCTCCAGGGCGGCCGGCAGCGCCGCGGCCCACTCCTCGATGTGCTCCTCGGGGTCGAGGCCGCGCTGGCGCAGCTCCGCCTCGGCGAGGTCCTCGGGGTTGCCGCCGAGCTTGATGTCCGTACCACGGCCGGCCATGTTGGTGGCGACCGTCACGGCGCCCTTGCGGCCGGCCTGCGCCACGATCTGCGCCTCACGCTCGTGGTGCTTGGCGTTCAGCACCTCGTGCTGGATGCCGCGCTTGCTGAGCTGCTGCGAGAGGTACTCCGACTTCTCGACGGACGTCGTGCCGACGAGGATCGGCTGGCCCTTCTCGTGCTTCTCCGCGATGTCGTCGACGACCGCCTCGAACTTGGCGACCTCGGTGCGGTAGATCAGGTCCGACTGGTCCTTGCGGATCATCGGCTTGTTGGTCGGGATCGGGACCACGCCGAGCTTGTAGATCTGGTGGAACTCGGCGGCCTCGGTCATCGCCGTACCGGTCATGCCGGAGAGCTTGTCGTAGAGGCGGAAGAAGTTCTGCAGGGTGATCGTGGCGAGCGTCTGGTTCTCGTCCTTGATGTCCACCCCTTCCTTCGCCTCGATCGCCTGGTGCATGCCCTCGTTGTAACGGCGGCCGGCGAGGATACGGCCGGTGTGCTCGTCGACGATCATGACCTCGCCGTCGATGACGACGTAGTCCTTGTCCTTCTTGAACAGTTCCTTGGCCTTGATGGCGTTGTTCAGGTAGCCCACCAGCGGCGTGTTCACCGACTCGTACAGGTTGTCGATGCCCAGCCAGTCCTCGACCTTGCTGACGCCGGACTCGTGGATCGCGACCGTGCGCTTCTTCTCGTCGACGTCGTAGTCGCCGGTCTCCTCGAGGCCCTTGAGCGGGTTGCCGGCCTCGCCCTTCTTCAGCCGCGTGACCAGCTTGGCGAAGTCGCCGTACCACTTGGTGGCCTGGTCGGCCGGGCCGGAGATGATCAGCGGCGTACGGGCCTCGTCGACGAGGATGGAGTCGACCTCGTCGACGATGGCGAAGTTGTGGCCGCGCTGGACGAGCTCGTCCTTGGCCCACGCCATGTTGTCACGCAGGTAGTCGAAACCGAACTCGTTGTTCGTGCCGTAGGTGATGTCGCACAGGTACTGCTCGCGGCGCTGGGCCGGCGTCATGTTGGCGAGGATGCAACCGACCGTCAGGCCCAGGAACTTGTGGACGCGGCCCATCATCTCGGAGTCGCGCTCGGCCAGGTAGTCGTTGACCGTGATGAGGTGGACGCCGTCACCCGAGAGGGCGTTCAGATACGCGGGCAGCGTGCCGACCAGGGTCTTGCCCTCACCGGTCTTCATCTCGGCGACGTAGCCGAGGTGCAGGGCCGCGCCGCCCATCAGCTGCACGTCGTAGTGCCGCTGGCCGAGGACCCGCTTGGCGGCCTCGCGGACCGTGGCGAACGCCTCGGGCAGCAGGTCGTCGAGGCTCTCGCCGTCGGCGTACCGCTGCTTGTACTCATCGGTGAGGGCCCGCAGCTCGGCGTCGGAGAGGTCGACGAAGTCCTCTTCGATGGAGTTGACCTGGTCCGCGATGCGGTGCAGCTTGCGCAGGATCTTGCCTTCGCCTGCACGCATGATCTTCGAGAGGACGGACACGGGGGTTGGTCTCCTTGCCGGTCGGGCCTGGGACGGTCGGTTTCCATTGACTTACTGAGCAACGGCCATCGTATGCGAGGACACGGCCGGGCCGGGAGGCCTGCCACCACGACGACCGGCCGCCGCTCGACGCACTGATTCAAATCTTCTTCAAAGGGGACAACGGCCGGGCCTCGCGGATGGTGCCGCGCCATGCCGAAGAATTGCGCGAATTGTGATCGCCCGCTCACGGATGGAAATGGATGGCGTCCTCGCCGGCCGCGCCGCAGAATCGGCCGATGGAACCCGTGACGCTCACGACGCCCCGACTCCTCCTGCGCACCGTCGGCCCGCAGGACGCCGACGCCGTGTACGACGCGGCGCAGGACCCGGACATCCAGCGCTGGACCACCGTCCCCTCCCCCTACCTGCCCGAGCACGCGCGAAGCTTCACCCGGCAGGTGGCACCCGACGGCTGGGCGAACGGCTCCATGTTCACCTTCGGCGCCTTCCTGCCCGACGGCGCCCTGGCCGGCATGGTCGGCATCACGATGCGCTCCATGGGCGTGGGCGAGGTCGGTTTCTGGGCCGCCAAGGAGCACCGCGGCAACGGCTACGTCACCGAAGCCGTCCTCGCCGCCTCCCGCTGGGCCTTCACCCGCCTGTCGGTCGACCGGGTGGAATGGCGGGCGGAGGTCGGCAACACCGCCTCCCTGGCGGTGGCGCGGCGCGCGGGCTTCACCATCGAGGGCACCCTGCGTTCCGCCGTCGACAACAAGGGGGTGCGACGCGACTGCTGGGTGGGCTCCCTGCTCCCGTCGGACCTGGGCCTGCCGTCCACCGCCCCCTATGTTCCGGCGCCGTCCTAGCTAGCCTGCGCGTTTCACTTGGGGGCGTGTCCGGATCATGAGCGGCAAAGCGAAAGTGCCTTCTGACCTGGGACGATAGGGCTTGTCTAAGGCTTCTGT
>NZ_JBIRUY010000026.1:0-141920 GCF_044335305.1 Streptomyces sp. NPDC020490
CGCGCACCAGCCCCCCCGGCGGGGGGGGGGGGCGGGGGGGTGGGGGGGGGGGGGGGGGGGGGGGGGGGGGGGGGGGCGGGGGGGCGCCGGGGGGCCCCCCCCCCCCCCCCCCGCGCCCCTCCATTACGCCTTGGTGACCGCCGGCGGGTTCCATGTCGCGTCGAGCACTTCGGGCTTCGGCGCGTAGAGGCGCATGGTGATTCCCAGCGGGCCGGCCGGGGCGGGCAGCCAGTTGGCCTCCCGGTCCGGGCCGGGGTTGTGCTGCGATATGTAGATGGTGAGCGAGCCGTCCTGCTCGTCGTGGACCATCCGATCGCGGTCGCCCAGGGCGAAGCGGTCGATCTCGTTCGCGACCTGGTAGCCCTCGGCGTCGTACATGGTGACCGACCAGAAGGCGTCGGCGGGCGGCATCGCGTCTGCCTCGAACCGCAGGACGTAGTCGTTGGCGCCGTCGACGGGCTCGTTGTCGGCATCCGCGGTCAGGACGGGGTAGACGGCGTCCTCGGGCGGATTGGCGCCGAGCCCGCCCGCGGCGACCACGGCACGCTTGGCGTAGCTGTTTCCGTAGACGCCCATGGTGTCGAGGGAGGTACGCCAGCCGTTGACCTCGGCTCCGAAGCCCGTCATCGACCCCATGATCTCCGCGCGGGCGTCCTGCGCGTCGGCCTCGATCTCATAGAGTGATGACGTGCTCACGGCGAGTCAGGCGCAGTCTGTCGTCCGGCGGTAGACGGCGCCAGGGCGCCTCCACAAAACCGGCCACCCCCGTGCGGACGCACGGAGGCGTCGCGCGGCCGCCGTCCCCCGCGCCAGGAGGAGGCGCGGTCATGCTTGCCTTGAGCGGGCTCGAAGGCGTTGGCTGGGGTCCCATGAAGTACACGCAGCTTGGACGCACCGGACTCAAGGTCAGCCGACTGGTCCTCGGCACCATGAACTTCGGTCCCCAGACGGACGAGGTCACCAGCCACGCGATCATGGACGCGGCGCTCGACGCGGGGCTGAATTTCGTGGACACGGCGAATGTGTACGGCTGGGGGGAGAACAAGGGCCGCACGGAATCGATCATCGGGAACTGGTTCGCCAAGGGCGGGGAACGGCGCGACAAGGTCGTGCTCGCCACCAAGGTGTACGGGAACATGGGCCCGGACGGCGAGGCCTGGCCCAACCACGACAAGCTCTCCGCCGTCAACATCCGGCGGGCGGTCGACGCCAGCCTCAAGCGGCTGCGGACCGACTACATCGATCTGTACCAGTTCCACCACATCGACCGCAGCACTCCCTTCGAGGAGATCTGGCAGGCCATGGACGTGCTGGTGCAGCAGGGGAAGATCCTGTACGCAGGGTCCAGCAACTTCCCCGGATACAAGATCGCCCAGGCCAACGAGACCGCCGCGAGGCGCGGCTCCTACGGGCTCGTCAGCGAGCAGTGCCTCTACAACCTCTTCGAGCGCCGCGCCGAGATGGAGGTCATCCCGGCCGCGCAGGACTACGGGCTCGGCGTCATCCCATGGTCGCCGCTGCACGGCGGGCTGCTCGGCGGCGTCATCCGGAAGCAGGTCGAGGGCGGGCGCCGAGGCTCCGGGCGGGCTCCCGACACCCTCGCCGACCCCGCCGTACGCACCCAGATCCAGGCTTACGAGGATCTGCTCGACAAGCATGGTCTCGAACCCGGTGAGGTCTCCCTCGCCTGGCTGCTCACCCGGCCGGGCGTGACCGGCCCGATCGTCGGCCCGCGCACCGCCGAGCAGCTCGACTCCGCGCTGCGTGCGGTCGAACTGGAGCTGCCGGAGGAGCTGCTGGCGGCTCTGGACGAGATCTTCCCCGGCCCGGGGCCCTCTCCGGAGGCATTCGCCTGGTGATCAACCGGGGCCGCCGCGCCCAGGACCGCCGCCCCTCCACAGGGGCGGCGGTCACCGCCTGGCCGCGTGTGCTCATGCTCCCGAGCAGGCCGCCCGGAGTGTGCTCTGGGCGAGCACCGGTCAGTCGCGGGGGAAGCCGTCGGTCCTGAGGACGAGGCCGAGGTGGGTGGTGGTCATGTCTACGTCCGCGCCGAAGGTGATGGAGAGCTCGCTGACGTACTCGCCTTCCTTCGGCTGGGTGTGGAGGCGGCACTTGCCCTGGTACGGGTCGACGATGAGATAGACGGGGACCTCGGCGACCGCGTAGGTGAGCTTCTTGGGGCCGTAGCCGTTCGCAGCCGTGTCCTTGGAGATGACCTCGGCCACGAACTCGACATCCTGGTAGCGCCAGCGGCCGTTGTCGTCCTTCACGGAACGCTCGGCCAGAGCGGCCACGTCACAGGCGAAACCGTTCAGGCGCCCCGGGAAGTCGATCCGGACGTCGGAGGCGAGCCGCTTGATCGGATACCTGGCGCGCAGCTGTTCCAGAATGCTGAAGACGATCTCCCAGTGGGTCTGCCGCTGCGGTGACATGAAGATGTTTCCCCCGACGATCTCGACCTTCGTTCCCTCGGGGATGGGCATCTTCTCGAGCGACTCGAACATGACGTCCAGCGTCAGCTCGCCGCGTTCCTCGGCCATCTCGATCCTGTCTTCCAGGACGGTCATCGTGGCGCTCCTCCCCGGCTGCCCCGACACACGAGTACAGCCGCGCAGTACAACGATACGCACGGTGACCGGGACACGCGGCGGAACGCCGTCGGGCCCTCCGGGTCAGTCGCCGTAGGGGCGGCCCAGGCCCCAGGCCTGGTGCATGGCGTTCGCGAAGGCCGCCGCGATCTTGTGTTCGCCGCTCGCGTTGGGGTGGGTGCCGTCGTAGGTGTCGCGGTCGATGTCGTACGAGGGCGGGGGCGAGGCCAGCAGGAGGGGGGAGCGGGGCTCGTCCAGGTCGGCCACGGCCTTGGCGAGCAGTTCGTTGAAGAGGGTGACCTGCGCGCCGAAAGGGGCGTCGGACAGCGCGCGGACGTTGGGTATGACGGGCAGTACGGCCATGCGGACGCGCGGGTTCGCGGTGCGGGCCTCGGCGACGAAGCGGCGCACGTTGTCCGCCGTCTGCTCCGCGTTCGTGTAGAAGCCCAGGTCGATCAGGCCCAGGGCGACCAGCAGGACGTCGGCCCGGTGCGCGCGGACCGCCTCGCCGACCAGGGGCGCCATGTGCAGCCAGCCCTCGCCCCAGCCGGCCAGGTGGGCGCGCGGGAAGTCCGGTTCGGCGTAGGCGTACGACACGGGCGCGTCCGCCGCCTTGTCGTACAGCGTCTCGCGCGGTCCGACGAGCGCGAACGGGCCCCCGTACGCCTCGCACAGGTGCCGCCACATCCGGTAACGCCACGTGTGTTCGCCCGCGCTCCCGATCGTCTGGGAGTCGCCGACGGGCATGAGCCTGAGCATCCGCTCATGATGGACGATCAGCGGGGCGGGTGGGGTGTGAGGCCGGACACGCCTGCGTGAACGGGCCCCCGGGATGGCAGTCTTGGGCCATGCGCCGATCGTTCGCTCTCCTCGCCGGGATCCTGCTCACGGGTGCCTGCGCGCTGCCCGCCGCCGCCGCGGGCGGCGACCAGTCGTTCACCATCAAGGACCCGCGCATCACGGAGTCCAGCGGCCTCGCCGCCTCCCGCCTGCACCCCGGCATCTACTGGACCCACAACGACAGCGACGACGGCCCCTACCTGTACGCGGTGGACAGCGCCACCGGCCGGACCGTCGCCCGCGTCACCATGACCGGCGTCGGCTCGCCGCGCGACGTCGAGGCGATCTCCATCGGGCCCGGCAACCAGATCTACGTCGGCGACATCGGCGACAACCTCGGCGGCAAGTGGCCGTACGTGTGGATCTACCGGCTGCCCGAGCCGAAGAAGCTGACCGACCAGACCGTGCGGGCCACGCAGTACGTCGTGAAGTACGCGGACGGCGCCCGCGACGCCGAGTCGCTGGTGGTCGACCCGAAGACCGGCCGCGCGTACATCATCGACAAGAACGAGGACGGCGGGCACCTCTACCAGGGACCGGCCACCCTGTCGCCGTCCGGCGCGAACGTCTTCCGCCCGGTCGCCACCGTCGACCTGTGGGCCACCGACGCCGCCCTCTCCCCGGACGGCAAGCGGCTCGCCGTGCGCGGCTACTTCGGCGGGATCTGGTACGACTTCGACGGCGGGCGGATCAAGCGCGAGGGCCGCCTCGACGTACCCCTCCAGGGCCAGGGCGAGTCCGTCAGCTACTCCGCCGACGGATCGAAGCTCCTGTACGGCAGCGAGGGCGCCGGCAGCTCCGTGCAGGCGGAGGACGCGCCCGGCGCCGGCAGCGGCAAGTCCCCCTCGGGAAGCGCCGGTTCGGGTGCGGCGGGGGACAGCGGCGACGGCCTCGGCTCCACCTTCAAGACCGGCGCCCTCGCCGTGGCCGTCGCCGCGGCGGCCCTCTTCGGGCTGCGGCGGCTGGTGCGCCGCCGCTGAAGTCCGCGGAAGTCCGCGGAACTCCGCGGAACTCCGCGGAACTCCGCTGAAGTCCGCGGCGCTTCGCGGAAGTTCGCGCCCGAGCGCTGCGCGATGTCTTGACGTGGGCATGGTGTGTCAGTTTCCTGGGGGGTGCGTGGTGTGGTGGGAGCGCTCCCATCGGTTCCGGGCCCGCGCCTGTCGAGAGGACCCAGGCACATGTTCCGCAGCTTGCGAAGAGCGCTGTGCGCCGCCGCGGCGCTGTTGTTACCGCTGGCCGGCGCGCACACCGCGCACGCCGCCGACACCGCCGACGCGGCCGGCGCGGGCTACTGGCACACCAGTGGCCGGCAGATCCTCGACGCGGCCGGGCAGCCCGTCCGGATCGCCGGCATCAACTGGTTCGGCTTCGAGACCGGCAACCACGTCGTGCACGGCCTGTGGTCCCGCGACTACAAGAGCATGATCGACCAGATGAAGTCGCTGGGCTACAACACCATCCGGCTGCCCTACAGCGACGACATCTTCAAGTCCGGGACCACCCCCGACAGCATCGACTTCTCCGGCGGCAAGAACGCCGACCTGCAGGGTCTCAACTCCCTCCAGGTCATGGACAAACTCGTCGCCTACGCCGGCCAGGACGGGATGAAGGTCATCCTCGACCGCCACCGCCCGGACTCCGGCGGCCAGTCGGCGCTCTGGTACACGGCGTCGGTGCCGGAGTCGACCTGGATCGCCAACCTCAAGTCCCTGGCCTCCCGTTACGTCGGCAACTCCACCGTCATCGGCATCGACCTGCACAACGAGCCGCACGACCCCGCCTGCTGGGGCTGCGGGGACACGACGAAGGACTGGCGCCTGGCCGCCCAGCGGGGCGGCAACGCGGTGCTCTCCGTCAACCCCGAACTGCTGATCTTCGTGGAGGGCGTGCAGACCTACGACGGCGTCTCCGGCTGGTGGGGCGGCAACCTGATGGGCGTCGCGCAGTACCCGGTGCAGCTCGACGTGGCGAACCGGGTGGTGTACTCCGCCCACGACTACGCCACCAGCGTCGCCCAGCAGAGCTGGTTCAGCGATCCGTCGTTCCCCGCCAACATGCCCGGGGTGTGGGACAAGTACTGGGGCTACATCTTCAAGCAGAACATCGCGCCCGTGTGGATCGGCGAGTTCGGCACCACGCTCCAGTCGACGGTCGACCAGAAGTGGCTCGCCGCGCTGGTGAGTTACCTGCGGCCGACGTCGACGTACGGCGCCGACTCCTTCCAGTGGACGTTCTGGTCCTGGAACCCCAACTCCGGTGACACCGGCGGGATCCTCAAGGACGACTGGAACACCGTGGACACCGTCAAGGACGGCTACCTGGCCAGCATCAAGGCGTCCGGGTTCCCGGGCAGCGGCGGCGGGAGCGGCGGCGGTGGCGGAACGGGGGGCGGCGGTTCCACGGCCGCCTGCAGCGCCGCCTACACCGTCAGCAGCGACTGGGGCAGCGGCTTCAACGCCGAGGTGAAGGTGACCAACACCGGGACCACCGCGCTGTCGTCCTGGAAGGTGACCTGGACGTGGAGCGGCTCCCAGCAGGTCACGAGCATGTGGAACGCCTCGTACACGCAGTCCGGTTCGACCGTGACCGCGGTGAACGCCGCGCACAACGGCAGCCTGGCCGCGGGCGCTTCGGCGACCTTCGGGTTCGGCGGCGCGCCCGGCGGCGGCGCCGTGCCGGACGTGAGCTGCACGGCCGCATGACAGAAGGGCGCCCGGTGAACAAACACCGGGCGCCCTTCAGCGACGTACGGAAGCGGCTGACGCGACGGACGCGCCGGATGTGGCGGACGCGGTCAGAGCTTCTCGATCACGTAGTCGACGCACTTCGTCAGCGCCTCGACGTCCGCCGGGTCGATCGCCGGGAACATCGCCACCCGCAGCTGGTTGCGGCCGAGCTTGCGGTAGGGCTCGGTGTCGACGATGCCGTTGGCGCGCAGGACCTTGGCGACGGCGGCGGCGTCGATCTCGTCCGAGAAGTCGATCGTGCCGATGACCTGCGAGCGCTTGGCCGGGTCGGCGACGAACGGGTTCGCGTACTTGATGTCCTCGGCCCAGCCGTACAGCGTGCGCGCGGAGGTGGCGGTGCGGCGGACCGCCCAGTCCAGGCCGCCCTGGCCGTTGAGCCACTCCAGCTGCTGGTTCAGCAGGAAGAGGGTGGCGAGCGCCGGGGTGTTGTACGTCTGGTTCTTGCGGGAGTTGTCGATCGCCGTCGGCAGGCTGAAGAACTCCGGGACGTGCCGGCCGGAGGCGTGCACGCGCTCGGCCCGCTCGATCGCGGCCGGGGAGAAGACGCCGATCCACAGGCCGCCGTCGGAGGCGAAGGACTTCTGCGGGGCGAAGTAGTAGACGTCCGTCTCGGCGATGTCGACCGGCAGGCCGCCGGCGCCGGAGGTGGCGTCGACCAGGACCAGGGCGCCCTCGTCGGCGCCGTCCACCCGCTTGATCGGCATGGCGACGCCGGTGGAGGTCTCGTTGTGCGTGAAGGCGTAGACGTCCACGCCCGCCTCGGCCTCGGCCTCGGGGTGCGTGCCCGGGTCGGCGGCGATGACGGTGGGCTCGGCCAGCCACGGGGCGAGCTTGGCGGCCTTGGCGAACTTCGAGGAGAACTCGCCGAAGCTGAGGTGCTGCGACTTGTTCTCGATCAGGCCGTGGGTCGCGATGTCCCAGAAGGCCGTCGAGCCGCCGTTGCCGAGGATGACCTCGTAGCCGTCGGGCAGCTGGAACAGCTCGGAGATGCCCTCGCGCACCTTGCCGACCAGGTTCTTCACCGGAGCCTGACGGTGGGAGGTGCCGAGGAGGGAGGTGCCGGTCGCGGCGAGGGCGTCCAGCGCCTCCGTCCGCACCTTGGAGGGACCCGCGCCGAAACGTCCGTCCGCGGGCTTGATGTCAGAAGGAATCTGGATCTCAGCCACGACTGGAGGGTATCCGCTGCGGGAAACCTGGGCGAAACGTCGTCCGTCCGGTGAGACGCGTGTCTCGGCAGACGTCCCCGGGTGCCGATGGCCGTCCGCATGCCGGGCGGCCCGCCGGACACCCGCCGGTCCGCTGGGCGCTTGCCGGTTCGCCGGGCGGGGCCGGTTCGCCGGGCGCTTGTCGGTTCGCCGGGCGCGGGTGGTCCGGCGGGCGCGCCTGGTCCGCAGGGCGGCGGCCTGTCCACCCGACCGCAGCGGGTTCTCCGGGGGTGGCTGGACCGCTGGGCGTGGCCTGTCCGCTGGGCGTGGCCGGTCGCCGGATGTCGGCCGGTCTGCCGGACACCCGCCTGTTCGGCGGGCGTGGCTGCTCTGCCCGGCGTTCGCCGGTTCGCCGGTTCGCCGGTTCGCCGGGTGTCCGGGGGTGTCGGGCGGGGTCGGTTCGTCGGGCGGGGCCGGTTCGTCGGGCGGGGCCGCTTCGGTGGGCGGTGGCTGGTTTGCTGGGGGGATGAGCGATCTCGAGAGCGAGCTGCGTTCCGCCGTGCGGGGCGAGGTGGGCTTCGACGTCACGGCCCGCGCGCTCGTCACCATGGACGCCTCCAACTACCGCCGGGTCCCGCTCGGGGTCGTCGCGCCGTACGACGCCGACGACGTGGCCGCCGTGCTGGAGGTGTGCCGGACGCACGGGGTGCCCGTCGTCGCGCGGGGCGGGGGCACGTCGATCGCCGGGCAGGCGACCGGCGCCGGGGTCGTGCTGGACTTCACCCGGCACATGAACCGGCTGGTCTCCCTCGACGCGGAGTCCCGTACCGCCGTCGTACAGCCCGGCCTCGTCCTCGACCGGCTCCAGGAGGCCGCCGCCCCGCACGGGCTGCGGTTCGGACCCGACCCCTCCACGCACAGCCGCTGCACGCTCGGCGGCATGATCGGCAACAACTCCTGCGGTTCGCACTCGGTGGCCTGGGGGACGACGGCCGACAACGTGCGGGAGCTGGCCGTCGTCACCGCGCGCGGGCAGCGGCTGCGGCCCGGGCCGGGCTGGGCCGGGGCGCCGGAGGGCCTGCGGGGCCTGGTGGAGGCGGAGCGGGCGCGGCTGCGGACCGGGTTCCCGGAGCTGCCCCGCCGTATCTCCGGGTACGCGCTGGACGCGCTGCTGCCCGAGCGGGGCGCCGACGTGGCCCGGTCCCTGTGCGGCTCGGAGGGCACGCTGGCGGTGCTGACCGAGGCGGTCGTGCGGCTCGTCCGGGCGCCGCGCGCGCGTGCGCTCGCCGTCCTCGGGTACGCCGACGAGGGCGCCGCCGCCGAGGCCGCGGCCGCGCTGCGGGCCTGGGCGTCCTCCCGCTCGCACGGAACCGGGAGCGGAGCCGGGAGCGGAGCCGACAGCGGGGGAGGGCCGCTCACGCTGGAGGGTATGGCGGCCGACCTGGTGCCGACGGCGGCCGCGCTGCCGCGGGGCGGCGCCTGGCTGTTCGTGGAGACGGGCGGCGAGTCGGAGGCCGAGGCACGCGCGCGTGCGGAGGCGGTCGTGCGGGCCGCCGACGTGGTGGACTCCCTGGTGGTGACGGACGAGGCCGGGCAGCGGGCGCTGTGGCGCATCCGGGAGGACGCCGCGGGCACGGCCACCCGGATGCCGGACGGCACCGAGGCCTGGCCGGGCTGGGAGGACTGCGCGGTGCCGCCCGCCCGGCTCGGGGCGTACCTGCGGGACTTCCGGGGGCTGCTGGCCGCCCACGGCCTGCGCGGCACGCCGTACGGGCACTTCGGTGACGGCTGCATCCACGTCCGCATCGACTTCGACCTCCTGACGCGGGCCGGCGTCGGCCGTTTCCGGCGCTTCTCGGAGGAACTCGCCGACCTGGTGGTGGCGCACGGCGGCTCGCTGTCCGGGGAGCACGGGGACGGGCAGGCGCGGGCCGAGCTGCTGCCGCGGATGTACGGCGAGGAGATGGTCGCCCTCTTCGAGCGGGTCAAGGGCGTCTGGGACCCCGACGGCCTGCTCAACCCCGGCATGCTGGTCCGCCCGGCCCCGCTGGACGCCGGCCTGCGCTTCGCCGTCCTGCCGCGCGAGCCGGTCGACGTGGCCTTCGGCTACCCGGCGGACGGCGGCGACTTCACGGCGGCCGTACGGCGCTGCGTCGGCGTCGCCAAGTGCCGTACCGAGACGGCGTCCGGACCGGCCGTCATGTGCCCGTCGTTCCGGGTCACCGGCGAGGAGGAGCACTCCACGCGCGGGCGGGCCCGGCTGCTGCACGAGATGCTGGCCGGCGAACTGGTCACCGACGGCTGGCGGTCGACGGAGGTCCGCGACGCCCTGGACCTGTGCCTGGGCTGCAAGGGCTGCCGCTCCGACTGCCCGGCCGGCGTCGACATGGCCACCTACAAGGCGGAGTTCCTGCACCACCACTACGCCGGCCGGCGCCGCCCGGCCGCACACCACAGCATGGGCCGGCTGCCGGAGTGGCTGCACTGGACGGCCCGGACCCGCACCGCCGGGCTCGTCAACGCCCTCGCCGCCGTACCGCCGTTGGCGTGGGCGGCGAAACGGCTCGGCGGGATCGCGCCCGAACGGCGGATCCCGCGGCTGGCGACGCGCACGTTCACCCGGTGGTGGCGCGGGCGGGCCGGAGCGGCTTCCGGCGCCGGGGACCTGGTGGTGCTGTGGCCGGACACCTTCACCGAGCACTTCTCGCCCGAGGTGGGGCGGGCGGCGGTGCGCGTGCTGGAGGCGGCCGGGCTGCGGGTGGCGCTCCCGCCGACGCTGGCGCTGCGCCGGCCCCCGGTGGGCGACGGCAGGTCCACCGTCCTCGACCTCCGGCAGGTGCTGCGCGGCCGGGGCCGCGTCTGCTGCGGGCTGACGTACGTCTCCACCGGCCGGCTCGACCGTGCCCGCGCGGTGCTGCGCCGCACCCTCGACCTGATGGAACCGGTCCTTCAGGCGGGCGTCCCGGTCGTCGTGCTGGAGCCGAGCTGCGCGGCCGCCCTGCGCGGCGACCTGCCCGAGCTGCTGCACGACGATCCGCGCGCCGCCCGCCTGGCCTCCCTGGTGCTGACCTTCGCGGAGGCCCTGCAACGCCTGGCGCCGCGCTGGACGCCGCCGCGCCTGGACCGCCCCGCCGTCGGCCAGACCCACTGCCACCAGCACGCGGTCCTCGGCGACGACGCCGACCGGCGCCTGCGGCAAGCGGCCGGACTGACCGGCGAGTTGACGGGCGGCTGCTGCGGGCTCGCGGGCAACTTCGGTTTCGAGCGGGGGCACTTCGAGGTGTCGGTGGCGTGCGCCGAGGAACGGCTGCTGCCGTCGGTGCGGGAGGCGGGGGAGGACGCGGTGATCCTGGCCGACGGGTTCTCCTGCCGTACGCAGCTGGGGCAGTTGGCGGGGGCACGCGGGCGGCACCTCGCGGAGGTGCTGGCGGACGCGCTGGAGGAAGGGTGAGGCGTCGGAGGCCTCCGGGCCCCGGGACCGCCGGACCTGATGGGGGAGCCCTGAGACACATCGCCCGGCGTCCAGCCACCGAGACAGTCGCGTCCCAGGTTCACACACCTGACGGAGTCCATTACCGTGGACTCCGTAGTGCATCGTGATGAATGAACGAAACCTAGCCCCTGGACCGCCCGTGACCGCCCCTTCCCCCGCCGCCGCCCCCTCGCCGACCGGGCTCGGTCCCGTACCCGTGGGCGGTGTCCCGCACCGCCGCGGCTCACTCGGCCCCGTCGGCCTGGTGCTGGCCGGCGGTGTCTCGGTGCAGTTCGGCGCCGCGCTCGCGGCGAGCCTGATGCCGCGGGCCGGTGCGCTCGGCGTCGTCACCCTGCGGCTGGTGGCGGCGGCGGTGATCCTGCTGCTGGTCTGCCGGCCCCGGCTGCGCGGCCACTCGCGCACGGACTGGGGGACGGTGGTCGTCTTCGGCGTCGTCATGGGCGCGATGAACGCCATGTTCTACCAGGCGGTCGCCCGCATCCCGCTCGGCGCCGCGGTCACCCTGGAGGTCCTCGGCCCGCTCGCGCTGTCCGTCCTCGCCTCGCGCCGCGCGGTGAACATGGTCTGGGCCGGGCTCGCCCTCGCCGGCGTCTTCCTCCTCGGCGGCGGGGACTTCGGCGGCCTCGACCCGGCGGGAGCGGGCTTCGCGCTGGGCGCGGGCGCCATGTGGGCGGCGTACATCGTCTTCAGCGCCCGCACCGGCCGGCGCTTCCCGCAGGCCGACGGGCTGGCGCTGGCCATGGGGGTGGCGGCGCTGCTGATGCTGCCGCTGGGGATCGCCGAGTCGGGCGCGAAGCTCACCGACCCGGTGACGATCGGGCTGGGCTCGGCCGTGGCGCTGCTGTCCTCCGTCCTGCCCTACACCCTGGAACTGCTCGCGCTGCGCCGCCTGCCCGCCTCCACCTTCGCGGTCCTGATGAGCCTGGAGCCGGCCCTGGCCGCGGCGGCCGGCTTCCTGATCCTCGGCCAGACCCTCTCCGTGGCGCAGGCGGCGGCCGTCGCCCTGGTCATCGCGGCCAGCATGGGCGCGGTACGCACCCAGACGGGCCCGAAACGCCCGTCGTAGCGCGCCCGCGCCGCCCGTCAGGCGGGCCTCTCCCACACCGACACGTGCTGCCGGCTCTCGCCGGTGAACGGTTTCCGGGTCCAGCCGTCCCACCGGTCGCGCAGCCGCATCCCGGCCAGCCGGGCCATCAGGTCCAGCTCCGCGGGCCACACGTAGCGGAACGGGACCGCCAGGTAGGAGCCCTGTCCGTCCATGACCCGCACGTGGTGCGAACTCATCGACTGTGTCGCCACGTCGTAGAGGTCGAAGCCCAGCCGCGACCCGTCCACCCGGAACGGCACCGCGTTCTGTCCCGGCGGCAGCCTGCGCAGGTCGGGGACGGTGACCTCGACCACGAAGCAGCCGCCGGGCGCCAGATGGGCCGCGGCGTTGCGGAAGCACTCCACCTGGGCGTCCTGCGAGGTGAGGTTCATGATCGTGTTGAAGACCAGGTAGGCGACGGAGAACGTGCCGTCCACCCGCGTCGTCGCGAAGTCCCCGACCGTCACGCCGATGGCGTCCCCGCCCGGCTTGGCCCGCAGCCGCTCCACCATCGCCCGCGACAGGTCGATGCCGTGCACCTCGACGCCCCGCCGGGCCAGCGGCAGCGCGATCCGTCCGGTGCCGATCCCCAGCTCCAGCGCCCGGCCGCCGTGGCCGGCCAGCTCCGCCAGGACGTCGACCGCCGGTTCCACGACCCGCGGGTCGAACATCTCCGCCGTCGACTCGTCGTAGTCCGCCGCGACGGACTCCCCGAAGTAACCGTCCTCGTTCTCGTTCCCGTCCTCGTTCGTCACCGGACGACCGTACGGCGGCGAACGCGCGCCGCGCTCGTGAATTCCGGGGTGGCGTGACGCCTACCAGTAGGTGTGCGTGCTCTTGTCAGGCAGTCGCCCCTGCCGCGCCGTCTCCTGGAAGATCAGCGATGCCGCGATCAGGAAAGCGCGGCGGAGTTCCGGATCCGGGTCGGGGTTTTCCACATTTCCGACGTTCTTGTCGAGGAGCATGCCGCCGAGGGACGTTCCCTCCGGTGTGCAGGGGCGGGCGACTGATCCCTCCGGGCCGACCAGGATATTTCCGGTGGCCCCTTCCGCGGTTTCCCAGGCGTAGACGGATCCCGCTGCGGTGCAAAGGATCTTCCTGCACTCAGTGATGCCGTCACGGGGATTTCCCATCGGTCCGCTGGCGCCAGGGATTTGATCACCTGACGCATCCAGGTCGAATCGTAGCCACCCGGCGACCGTGACGCTCGGCGGTGCTCGCGCGGCTCCCCGGCGCGGCTGCCCCGGCACGGCTCCCCCGGCACGGCTGCCGGCGTGGCGGCGACGCGCCGCCGGACGCGGTCCCGGCCCTCCGAAATTAATCATGCAAGCATGCTTGATTGTTTCTGGCGCCGCTGCCATGCTCCCCCCATGTCCGATCCGACGCCCGTCATCGACGACCTGCGGGACGAGAGTGACGAACTCGACCGTCTCGTGGCCGAGTTGACCCCCGAGCAGTGGGCGCTCGCCACGCCCGCGCCCCGCTGGAGCATCGCCCACCAGATCGCCCACCTCGCCTGGACCGACCACTCGGCCCTGCTCGCCGTGACCGACGTGGACGCGTTCCACGGCCTGGTCGAGCAGGCGCTCGCCGCACCCGGCTCCTTCGTGGACAACGGCGCCGACGAGGGGGCCAAGCTGCCGCCGGAGGAACTGCTGAGCAGATGGCGCGAAGGGCGCGCCGCGCTCGACCGGGCGCTGCGCGCGAGCCCGCCCGGCGCCCGTTTCCCCTGGTACGGACCCCCCATGTCGGCCGCCTCCATGGCCACCGGCCGCCTGATGGAGACCTGGGCCCACGGCCAGGACGTGGCCGACGCGCTGGGCGTCGTCCGCACCCCCACCGACCGGCTCAGGCACGTCGTCCGCATCGGCGTGCGGGCCCGCGACTTCGCCTTCGGCGCCCACGGGCTGCCCGCCCCCTGGGAGGAGTTCCGGGTCGAGCTCGACGCCCCTTCCGGAGACGTGTGGGCCTTCGGCCCGGAGGACGCCGCGCAGCGCGTCACCGGTCCCGCCCTCGACTTCTGCCTGCTGGTCACCCAGCGCGCCCACCGCGCCGACCTCGCCGTGCGGGCGGAGGGCCCGGACGCCGACCGCTGGCTCGACATCGCCCAGGCGTTCGCGGGGCCGCCCGGAGCGGGCCGCCCGCCGAAGGAGGCCGGCGCGTGAGCGTGCTGCGCATCGGCAACGCCTCCGGCTTCTACGGCGACCGCTTCGACGCCGTGCGCGAGATGCTCACCGGCGGCGAGCTGGACGTCCTGACCGGCGACTACCTCGCCGAGCTGACCATGCTCATCCTGGGCCGGGACCGGCTGAAGGACCCCGGCGCCGGGTACGCCCGCACCTTCCTGCGCCAGCTGGAGGAGTGCCTCGGGCTCGCCCACGAGCGGGGCGTGCGCATCGTCACCAACGCCGGCGGGCTGAACCCCGCCGGACTCGCCGGCCGGGTGCGGGAGCTGGCCGCCCGGCTCGGCGTCCCGGTCCGGGTCGCGCACGTCGAGGGCGACGACCTCACCGCCGCCCACCCCGGCGCCCTGGCCGCCCACGCCTACCTCGGCGGCTTCGGCATCGCCGCCTGCCTGCGGGAGGGCGCCGACATCGTGGTCACCGGACGGGTGACGGACGCGGCGCTGGTCACCGGGCCCGCCGCCGCCCACTTCGGCTGGCAGCCGGGGGAGTACGACCGGCTCGCCGGCGCCGTCGTCGCCGGGCACGTCCTGGAGTGCGGGACGCAGGCCACCGGCGGGAACTACGCCTTCTTCGGCGACGGCGACGTCCGCCGGCCCGGCTTCCCGCTCGCCGAGCTGCACGAGGACGGCAGCTGCGTCGTCACCAAGCACCCCGGCACCGGCGGCTTCGTCGACGTCGGCACCGTCACCGCCCAGCTGCTGTACGAGACGGCGGGCGCCCGGTACGCGGGACCCGACGTCACCGCCCGCCTGGACACCGTACGGCTCACCCAGGACGGGCCCGACCGGGTGCGGATCGACGGGGTGCGCGGCGAGGCGCCGCCGCCGACGCTGAAGGTCGGCCGCAACCGGCTCGGCGGCTTCCGCAACGAGATGACCTTCGTCCTCACCGGCCTCGACGTCGAGGCGAAGGCCGCGCTGGTGCGGGAGCAGATGGCGGACGCGCTCGCCAAGGCCCCGCCCGCCGACGTCCGCTGGGACCTGGTGCGCACCGACCGGCCGGACGCGCCGACCGAGGAGACCGCGAGCGCGCTGCTCAGGCTCGTGGTGCGGGACGCGGACCCGGAGGTGGTCGGACGGGCGCTGAGCGGCGCCGCGATCGAGCTGGCGCTGGCCAGCTACCCCGGCTTCCACGTGCTCGCCCCGCCGGGCAAGGGCGCGCCCTACGGCGTCTTCGAGGCGGCGTACGTCCCGCAGGACGCCGTAGGCCACGAGGCGGTCCTCGACGACGGGCGCCGGATCCCGGTGCCGCCGCCCGCCGACGCCCTCGCCCTCGGCGAGGTGCCCGAGCCGCCGCTGCCCGAGCCGCCGGAGCCGGGACCCGTCCGGCGCGCCCCGCTCGGCCTGGTCGCCGGGGCCCGCAGCGGCGACAAGGGCGGCAACGCCAACGTGGGCGTGTGGGCGCGCTCGGAGGCGGCCTGGCGGTGGCTCGCGCACGAGCTGACCGCCGACCGGTTCCGGGACCTGATCCCGGAGAGCCGCGCGCTGACGGTCACCCGGCACGCCCTGCCGAACCTGCGCGCCCTGAACTTCGTCGTCGAAGGCGTCCTCGGCGAGGGCGTCGCCGCGCAGGCCCGCTTCGACCCGCAGGCCAAGGCCCTCGGCGAATGGCTGCGCTCCCGCCACCTGGACATCCCGGAGGCCCTGCTGTGACGGTCATCCCGACCACCCTCGACCCCCACGCCCCCGACTACCGGGCCAACCGCGAGGCCATGCTCGCCAAGCTCGCCGACCTGGACGCCGAGCACGCCAAGGCGCTCGCGGGCGGCGGCGAGAAGTACGTGCAGCGGCACCGGAAGCGCGGCAAGCTGCTGGCCCGCGAACGCATCGAGCTGCTGCTCGACCCCGACACGCCCTTCCTGGAGCTGTCGCCGCTGGCCGCCTGGGGCAGCGACTACGCCGTCGGCGCCTCGCTCGTCACCGGCATCGGGGTCGTCGAGGGCGTGGAGTGCCTGATCACCGCCAACGACCCGACCGTGCGCGGCGGCGCCAGCAACCCCTGGTCGCTGAAGAAGGCCCTGCGCGCCAACGACATCGCCCTCGCCAACCGGCTGCCCTGCATCAGCCTGGTGGAGTCCGGCGGCGCCGACCTGCCGTCCCAGAAGGAGATCTTCATCCCCGGCGGCGCGATCTTCCGCGACCTCACCCGGCTGTCGGCGGCCGGCATCCCGACGGTGGCGGTCGTCTTCGGCAACTCCACGGCCGGCGGCGCGTACGTGCCCGGCATGTCCGACCACGTGATCATGGTCAAGGAGCGAGCCAAGGTGTTCCTCGGCGGGCCGCCGCTGGTGAAGATGGCCACCGGCGAGGAGAGCGACGACGAGTCGCTGGGCGGCGCCGAGATGCACGCGCGGGTGTCGGGTCTCGCCGACTACTTCGCCGTCGACGAGCACGACGCCCTGCGGCAGGCGCGGCGGGTCGTCGCCCGGCTCAACCACCGCAAGGCCCACCCCGATCCCGGGCCCGCGGCGCCGCCCAAGTACGACGAGGACGAACTGCTCGGCATCGTCCCGGGCGACCTGAAGACCCCCTTCGACCCGCGCGAGGTCATCGCCCGGATCGTCGACGCCTCCGACTTCGACGAGTTCAAGCCGCTGTACGGGACGAGCCTGACGACCGGCTGGGCCACCCTGCACGGCTATCCCGTCGGCATCCTCGCCAACGCGCAGGGCGTGCTGTTCAGCGCGGAGTCGCAGAAGGCCGCCCAGTTCATCCAGCTCGCCAACCAGCGCGACATCCCGCTGCTGTTCCTGCACAACACCACCGGCTACATGGTCGGCAGGGAGTACGAGCAGGGCGGCATCATCAAGCACGGCTCGATGATGATCAACGCCGTCAGCAACAGCCGGGTGCCCCACCTGTCCGTGCTGATGGGCGCCTCCTACGGCGCCGGGCACTACGGCATGTGCGGCCGCGCCTACGACCCGCGCTTCCTGTTCGCCTGGCCCAGCGCCAAGTCGGCCGTCATGGGCCCGCAGCAGCTCGCCGGCGTGCTGTCGATCGTGGCCCGCCAGTCGGCCGCCGCGAAGGGACACCCCTACGACGACGAGGCGGACGCCGCTCTGCGCGCCATGGTGGAGCAGCAGATCGAGTCCGAGTCGCTGCCGATGTTCCTGTCCGGGCGGCTGTACGACGACGGCGTCATCGACCCGCGCGACACCCGCACCGTCCTCGGCCTGTGCCTGTCCGCCGTGCACACCGCGCCCTTCGAGGGCGCGCGCGGCGGCTTCGGCGTCTTCCGGATGTGAGGTCCATGATCCAGACTCTGCTGGTCGCCAACCGGGGCGAGATCGCCTGCCGGATCTTCCGTACCTGCCGCGAACTGGGCATCCGGACGGTTGCCGTGCACTCGGACGCCGACGAGAGCGCCCTGCACGCGCGCGTGGCCGACGCGGCGGTACGGCTGCCGGGGGCCGCGCCCGCCGAGACGTACCTGCGCGGCGACCTGATCGTGAAGGCGGCCGTCGCCGCCGGCGCCGACGCCGTGCACCCCGGCTACGGCTTCCTGTCCGAGAACGCCGACTTCGCGCGCGCCGTCACCGACGCGGGCCTGAAGTGGATCGGGCCGCCCCCGGAGGCGATCGAGGCGATGGCGTCCAAGACGCGCGCCAAGGAGCTGATGGGGATCGCCCCGCTGGGCGAGGTCACCGAGGCCGACCTGCCGGTGCTGGTGAAGGCCGCCGCGGGCGGCGGGGGGCGCGGGATGCGCGTCGTGCGCCGTCTGGAGGAGCTGGGCGACGCCCTGGAGAGCGCGCGCGCCGAGGCGGCGAGCGCCTTCGGCGACGGCGAGGTCTTCGTCGAGCCGTACGTGGAGGGCGGTCGCCACGTCGAGGTGCAGGTGCTGGCCGACACGCACGGCACCGTGTGGGCGCTCGGCACCCGCGACTGCTCGCTGCAGCGCCGCCACCAGAAGGTGATCGAGGAGGCGCCGGCGCCCGGGCTCTCCGAGCGGCTCGAGGAGGAGCTGCGCGCGCTGGCCGTGCGCGCCGCGCGCGCCGTCGACTACGTGGGCGCCGGCACGGTCGAGTTCCTCGTCGACGGCGACACGGCGCACTTCCTGGAGATGAACACCCGCCTCCAGGTCGAGCACCCCGTCACCGAGGCCGTGTTCGGAGTCGACCTGGTCGCCCTGCAACTGCGCGTCGCCGAGGGCCACGCCCTCGAAGGCGACCCGCCACGCGCGCGCGGCCACGCGATCGAGGCCCGCCTCTACGCCGAGGACCCGGCCGGCGGCTGGGCCCCGCAGACCGGCATTCTGCACCGACTCGCCGTCCCCGACGGCGTCCGCCTGGACACCGGCTTCACCGACGGCGACACGATCGGCGTCCACTACGACCCGATGCTCGCCAAGGTCGTCGCCCACGCCCCCACCCGCGCCGAGGCCGTCCGCAAGCTGGCCGGCGCGCTGGAGCGGGCGGCCGTGCACGGCCCGGTCACCAACCGGGACCTGCTGGTGCGCTCGCTGCGGCACGAGGAGTTCGCCTCCGCCCGCATGGACACCGGCTTCTACGACCGCCACCTCGCCACCCTCACCGAGCCCGTCCCCGACCCGTACGCGCCCCTGGCCGCCGCCCTCGCCGACGCCCACGGCCGCTCCCGCTTCGGCGGCTGGCGCAACCTGCCCTCGCAGCCGCAGGTCAAGCGGTACGCGATGGCGGGCGAGGAGCACGAGGTGCGCTACCGGCACACCCGCGAGGGCCTGGCCGCCGACGGGGTGCGGGTCGCGCACGCCGACGCGCGGCTGGTGGTCCTGGAGGTGGACGGCGTGCGGCGCCGGTTCGAGGTGGCCCGCCACGGCGACCGGGCCTACGTGGGCGCCACCACGCTCACCGCCCTGCCCCGCTTCCCCGACCCGGCCGACCAGCGGGCCCCCGGCTCGCTGCTCGCCCCCATGCCGGGCACGGTCGTCCGGGTGGCCGAGGGGCTGGCCGAGGGAGCCGCGGTCCAGGCCGGACAGCCGCTGCTGTGGCTGGAGGCGATGAAGATGGAACACAAGATCACAGCGCCCGTCACCGGGACGCTGAGCGCCCTGCACGCCGCACCCGGCCGCCAGGTCGAGGTCGGCGCCCTGCTCGCCGTAGTCGAAGCGTCCGGAGCCGAAGCGTCCGCAGTCGAAGCGTCCGCAGTCGAAGCGTCCGCAGTCGAGGCGTCCGCAGCCGAAGCGTCCGGAGTCGAAAAGTCCGCACAGGAGGACCAGTGAGCGCCACCCTCGAGACGGAAGAACACCAGGCCCTCAGGTCGGCGGTGGCCGCCCTCGGCCGTCGCTACGGCCGCGACTACATCACCGGCCTCGCCCGGGAGGGCCGGCACCCCGACGAACTGTGGGCGGAGGCCGCCAAGCTCGGCTACCTGGGCGTCAACCTGCCCGAGGAGTACGGCGGCGGGGGCGGCGGCATCGCCGAGCTGTCCATCGTCCTGGAGGAACTCGGCGCCGCGGGCTGCCCGCTGCTGATGATGGTCGTCTCGCCCGCCATCTGCGGCACGGTCATCGCCCGCTTCGGCACCGAGGAGCAGAAGCGGCAGTGGCTGCCGGGCCTCGCCGACGGCACCCGCCGGATGGCGTTCGGCATCACCGAGCCCGACGCCGGCTCCAACAGCCACCGCATCACCACCACCGCCCGCAAGGACGGCGCCGACTGGCTGCTGACCGGCCGCAAGGTCTTCATCTCCGGCGTCGACATCGCGGACGCGACCCTGATCGTCGGCCGCACCGAGGACGCCCGCACCGGCCGCCTCAAGCCGTGCCTGTTCATCGTCCCGCGCGACGCGGAGGGCTTCCAGCGGCGCGCCATCGACATGGAACTCAGCGCCGCGGAGAAGCAGTTCGAGCTGGTCCTGGACGACGTGCGGCTGCCCGCCGACGCGCTGGTCGGCGACGAGGACGCGGGCCTGCTGCAGCTGTTCGCCGGCCTGAACCCCGAGCGCATCATGACGGCCGCCTTCGGCATCGGCATGGGACGCTACGCGCTGTCCCGGGCGGTCCAGTACGCCCGCGAGCGCAGCGTCTGGAAGACGCCCATCGGCGCCCACCAGGCCATCGCGCACCCCCTGGCCCAGGTGCACATCGAGCTCGAACTCGCCCGCCTGATGATGCAGAAGGCGGCCCACCTCTACGACATCGGCGACGACGTCGGCGCGGGCGAGGCCGCCAACATGGCCAAGTACGCGGCCGCGGAGGCCTGCGTGCGGGCCGTCGACCAGTCCGTGCACACCCTCGGCGGCAACGGCCTCACCCGCGAGTACGGCCTCGCCTCACTGGTCACGGCGTCGCGGGTGTCCCGGATCGCCCCGGTCAGCAGGGAGATGATCCTCAACTACGTCTCCCACCAGACCCTCGGCCTGCCCAAGTCGTACTGACCCCGCTGATCCCGCGCGCGAGGAGGAACCGTGTTCCGCAGTGAGTACGCAGACGTCACGCCCGTGGAGCTGCCCATCCACGAGGCGGTCCTCGGCCGGGCCGCCGAGTTCGGCGACGCTCCCGCCCTGATCGACGGCACCGACGGCACCACCCTCAGCTACGAGCAGGTGGACCGCTTCCACCGGCGGGTCGCCGCCGCGCTGGCCGAGGCGGGCGTGCGCAAGGGCGACGTGCTCGCCCTGCACAGCCCCAACACGGTCGCCTTCCCGATCGCCTTCTACGCCGCCACCCGCGCGGGTGCCTCGGTCACCACCGTGCACCCGCTCGCCACCGCCGAGGAGTTCGCCAAGCAGCTGAAGGACTCCGCCGCCCGCTGGATCGTCACCGTCTCCCCGCTGCTGGAGACGGCCCGGCGGGCCGCCGGGCTCGCGGGCGGCGTCGAGGAGGTCTTCGTCTGCGACAGCGCGCCCGGTCACCGCTCCCTCATCGACATGCTGGCCTCCGACGCCCCCGAGCCGCAGGTCGACATCGACCCGGTGGAGGACATCGCGGCGCTGCCGTACTCCTCCGGCACGACCGGCGTCCCCAAGGGCGTGATGCTCACGCACCGCCAGATCGCCACCAACCTCGCCCAGCTCGAACCGTTCGCCGACGCCGGTCCCGGCGACCGGATCCTCGCCGTGCTGCCGTTCTTCCACATCTACGGCCTGACCGCCCTGATGAACGCGCCGCTGCGCAAGGGCGCCACGGTCGTCGTGCTGCCCCGCTTCGACCTGGAGCAGTTCCTCGCGGCCGTCCAGAACCACCGCATCACCGGCCTGTACGTCGCCCCGCCCATCGTCCTGGCCCTCGCCAAGCACCCGCTGGTCGCGCAGTACGACCTGTCGTCGCTGAAGTACATCGTCAGCGCCGCCGCCCCCCTCGACGCGCGGCTCTCGGCCGCCTGCTCCGAGCGGCTCGGCCTGCCGCCCGTCGGCCAGGCCTACGGCATGACGGAACTCTCGCCCGGCACCCACGTCGTCCCGCTCGACGCCATGCACGAGGCGCCCCCCGGCACCGTCGGCAAGCTCATCGCCGGCACCGAGATGCGCATCGTCTCCCTCGCCGACCCCGGCAAGGACCTCGGCGTCGGCGAGCCCGGCGAGATCCTCATCCGCGGCCCGCAGGTGATGAAGGGCTACCTGGGCCGCCCCGACGCCACCGCCGCGATGATCGACGAGGACGGCTGGCTGCACACCGGGGACGTCGGCCGCGTGGACGAGGACGGCTGGCTGTTCGTCGTCGACCGGGTCAAGGAACTGATCAAGTACAAGGGCTTCCAGGTCGCCCCCGCCGAGCTGGAGGCGCTGCTGCTGACCCACCCCGGCATCGCGGACGCGGCCGTCATCGGCGTCTACAACGACGAGGGCAACGAGGTCCCGCGCGCCTACGTCGTCCGCCAGCCCGACGCGGCCGGCCTGACCGAGGGGGAGGTCATGATGTACGTCGCCGAGCGCGTCGCCCCGTACAAGCGCGTCCGCGAGGTCGTCTTCCTCGACGCCGTGCCGCGGGCCGCCTCCGGCAAGATCCTCCGCCGACAGCTCAGGGAGCGCTCATGACGCTGATCACCCGCACCCGCGACCGGGGCGTGGAGACCCTCGGCCTCGACTCCCCGGCCAACCGCAACGCCCTGTCGGCCGCCCTGGTGGGCGAACTGGCCGACGCGCTGACGGACGCCGGGAAGGACACCGGCGTACGGGCCGTCGTCCTCACCCACACCGGCAACACCTTCAGCGCGGGCGCCGACCTGCGCGACCCGCCGCACCCCGACGCGCTGGTCGCCCTGCTGCGGCAGATCGTCGAGCTGCCCAAGCCGGTCGTCGCGCGCGTCACCGGCCATGTGCGGGCGGGCGGCCTGGGCCTGCTGGCCTGCTGCGACATCGCGGCCGCCGCCACCACCGCCGGCTTCGCCTTCACGGAGGTCCGCATCGGCGTGGCCCCCGCGGTCATCTCTCTGCCCCTGCTGCCCCGCACGGACCCCCGCGCGCTGGCCCGCTACTACCTCACCGGCGAGCGTTTCGACGCCGCCGAGGCGGCCCGCATCGGCCTCGTCACCGCGGCCGGCGACGACGTCGACGCCGTACTGGAACCCGTCCTGGACGGCCTGCGCAGATCCGCCCCCGAGGCCCTGGCCGAGACGAAACGGCTGCTCACGGCTAAGGTGCTGGAGTCATTCGACCGGGACGCGGCCGACCTCACCGCGCTCTCGGCCAAGCTGTTCGCCTCCCCGCAGGCCCGCGAGGGGATGACGGCCTTCCTGGAACGACGGGATCCCCCATGGGTGCTGTGAGCACGAGCCCGGAGGACCGCGTGGAGCGCGTCCCCAAGCAGGACCGCAGCCGGGCCACCCGGCAGCGGCTCCTGGAGGCCGCCGTGGCCTGCCTCGCCGAGCACGGCTGGGGGGGCTCCACGGTCTCCGTCGTCGCCGAACGCGCCGGCGTCTCCCGGGGCGCCGCCCAGCACCACTTCCCGACCCGCGAGGACCTCTTCACGGCGGCCGTCGAGTACGTCGCCGAGGAACGCTCCACCGCGCTGCGCGCCCTGTTCCCGCAGGGCGCGGCGGGCGACCGCCGGGCCGTGGTGGCCGCCCTCGTCGACCTCTACACCGGCCCGATGTTCCGGGCCGCGCTGCACCTGTGGGTGGCCGCCTCCAACGAGGAACAGCTGCGTGGGCGGGTGACCGAGCTGGAGGCCCGCGTCGGCCGTGAGACCCACCGCATCGCCGTGGACCTGCTGGGCGCCGACGAGGCCCGCCCCGGCGTCCGCGAGACCGTCCAGGGCCTGCTGGACATGGCCCGCGGCCTCGGCCTCGCCAACCTGCTCACCGACGACACGGGCCGCCGGGAGCGGGTCGTGGCGCAGTGGGCGGACCTGCTGGACGGCGCGCTGGGCTGACCCGCCGGCCGCGGCCGCTGGCCGCCGCCTGACGGCCGCTGCCCGCTGGCCGCTGGCCGCTGCCCGCTGCCCGCTGGCCGCTGCCCGCTGGCCGCCGCCTGACGGCCGCGGCCGCTCAGCCCGGCGCCGGGCGGTCACCGGCCGGCGATGTCCTCGTAGCCCTCGACCTGGCGCGGGTCGCGCGGGCCCGGGCCGACGTAGCGGGCGGACGGGCGGACCAGGCGGCCGGTGCGCTTCTGCTCCAGGATGTGCGCCGACCAGCCCGCCGTGCGGGCGCAGGTGAACATCGACGTGAACATGTGGGCCGGCACCTCGGCGAAGTCCAGGACGATGGCCGCCCAGAACTCCACGTTCGTGGCCAGCACCCGGTCCGGGCGGCGGTTGTGCAGCTCCTCCAGGGCCGCCTTCTCCAGCGCCTCGGCGATCTCGAAGCGCGGGGCGCCCAGCTCGCGGGCGGTGCGGCGCAGCACGCGCGCGCGGGGGTCCTCGGCCCGGTAGACGCGGTGACCGAAGCCCATCAGGCGCTCACCCCGGTCCAGGGCCTGCCTGACGTACGCCTCCGCGTCGCCGGTCCGCTCGATCTCCTCGATCATGTGCAGCACGCGCGAGGGGGCGCCGCCGTGCAGCGGGCCGGACATGGCCCCCACCGCGCCGGAGAGCGCCGCGGCCACGTCCGCGCCGGTGGAGGCGATGACGCGGGCGGTGAAGGTGGAGGCGTTCATGCCGTGCTCGGCGGCGGACGTCCAGTACGCGTCGACGGCCGCGACGTGCTTGGGGTCCGGCTCGCCCCGCCAGCGGATCATGAAGCGCTCGACGACCGACTGCGCCTTGTCGATCTCCCGCTGCGGCACCATGGGCAGACCCTGCCCGCGGGCCGACTGGGCGACGTACGACAGGGCCATCACCGCGGCGCGGGCGAGGTCGTCGCGGGCCTGCGCGGCGTCGATGTCGAGGAGCGGTTTCAGGCCCCACACCGGCGCGAGCATCGCCAGCGCCGACTGCACGTCCACGCGGATGTCGCCGGAGTGCACCGGGATCGGGAACGGTTCGGCGGGCGGCAGGCCGGGGTTGAAGGCGCCGTCGACGAGCAGCCCCCAGACGTTGCCGAACGAGACGTGACCGACCAGGTCCTCGATGTCGACGCCCCGGTACCTGAGGGCGCCGCCCTCCTTGTCCGGCTCGGCGATCTCCGTCTCGAACGCGATGACTCCCTCGAGTCCGGGTACGAAGTCGGACATCAGGCGGCTCCTCGTGATGTGGGCGACAGACGGTGTGGTGGAGATGTGGGGCGGAGAGGTGCGGCGGAGAGGTGCGGTGGGGACCTGCGGTGCAGAGGTGCGATGGGGTTTGCGGTGGGGACGGGACGACGACCATGTGCCGATGCGGAACAGGGCGGCCCGGCCGGTGGATCCTCGGTCGCTTCCGGACTCGCGGTCCCCGGTGGCCATCCTGGTGATGCCCCGAACGGCGGGTGGTCACCCCACCGGAACGGCATCAGCACGATATCCCTGAGTGCCACCGTTGGGGAGGCTTCGCGGCACTCAGTGCCACACAGTGACGAAGGACACCGCGCCGTGTCCGCCCAGCGGACGCCGTCCGCGGGGATGCCCCGGATGCCCTTCGCACCGATACGGCAAGATGTCGGCGTGAACGCCCACGACGCCGCCGCTCCCGACCCCGCTGCGATGCGAAAGCACTACCGGGCCGAGGGCCTCGCCGAGTCCGACCTGGCGGCCACCCCGGTGCAGCAGTTCGCGCGCTGGTTCGCGCAGGCCGCGCGGGAGGCCCACCTGTTCGAGCCGAACGCCATGATCGTCTCCACGGCGGACGCCCAGGGCCGGCCCAGCTCCCGCACCGTGCTGCTGAAGCAGTTCGACGAGCACGGCTTCGTCTTCTACACCAACTACGAATCCCGCAAGGGACGCGACCTCGCCGAGAACCCGCACGTCTCGCTGCTGTTCCCCTGGCACCCGATGGCGCGCCAGGTCGTCGTCACGGGCGTCGCGCGCCGCACCGGCCGCGACGAGACGGCCGCCTACTTCCGCAGCCGCCCGCACGGCTCCCAGCTGGGCGCCTGGGCCAGCGCCCAGTCCAGCGTCATCGCCTCCCGCGCCGAGGTCGACGCCGCGTACGCCGAACTCGAGGCCCGCTACCCGGAGGGCGAGCAGGTCCCGGTGCCCCCGCACTGGGGCGGCTTCCGGGTGGCCCCGCGGCAGGTCGAGTTCTGGCAGGGGCGCGAGAACCGCCTGCACGACCGGCTCAGGTACGTCGCGGAGGCGGACGGCGGATGGCGGGTGGAGCGGCTGAGCCCGTGACGGGTCGGCGGCCGGCCGGTCCATGGCCGCTTGCTTCTCCTGAGGCGACCGCACCGGCGGCCCCGAAGCCGCACGCCGTTCCGCGGCCGGAACGCGGACGGTCCCCGGCCCTCGCGGCGGAAGCGCCGACGGTTCTCGCGGCCGGAACGCCGAGCGGTCCTCGCGGCCGGAACGCCGAGCGGTTCTCGCGGCCGGAACGCCGAGCGGTCCTCGCGGCCGGAACGCCGAGCGGTCCTCGCGCCGGAATCGCGGACAGCCCGCGCCGCGGAAACGCAGACGACCCGCGAACTCGGGTCCCTCCGCCGGGTGGCGGGGGAGCCGGCCGGACGTACCGGCGAGCTCGCGGGTCGGGTGACTGCGTTGGATTGGGCCGGCTGCGTGTGTCGCGCACACGCTGGTCCGGCACCGCACTGTGTGTGGTGGCAGGCCGCTAGCCCGCAGCCACCTCGTGCGTCCGGGTTTCACTCATGTACCCGATCACCTCCCTTCTCACGTGCCCGCCACATTAGGCAGTGGTCCCGCGCGGTTCAACAGGTTTTCGGCGGCGGATCCTCCGGCTCGTGAGAGGCGGCCGGCCGGGGTAGAGAAGGTGGGGAAGAGGGTGGGTTGCAACGATTCCCTCAATCTTCTGGAACCCGGTGTGTGCTGGATCACGTTCCAGTTAGATGATGGCGAGTGAGTGAACCGACGCGCCGTGCCTGCGGGCGCAGCTGGGAGGGGGTCCAGGTGAGTGCTTCCCGGCGTAGTGGGACCACCGACGAGCTGGGGCCGGACGAGCCCGAGGGATCCGGGGCCGCCGCGGGCCCCGACGGCTCCGATCTGCTGGCCGCGCTGCTGGACGGCATGGACGCGGCCCTGTGCGCCTTCGACGCCGACGGAGTGGTGACCCACTGGAACCGCGAGGCGGAGCGGATCCTCGGCTGGACGGCGGCGGAGGCCGTGGGCCGGCACGGCTTCGCCGGATGGGCCGTGCGCGAGGCGGACGCCGGTGAGGTCGAGGGGCGGCTGATGTCCGCCATGCGGTCGCCCGGCCGGCAGGTGCACGAGTTCGCGCTGCTGACCAAGGACGGCGGACGGGTGCTCGTACGGACGCAGTCGGCCGCGGTGCGCGGCCCGGACGGCAGGCCGGCGGGCGTGTACTGCGCCTTCAGCGAGGTGCACACGCAGATCGACCTGGAGCGCTCCATCGCGCTGAGCGAGGCGCTGTTCGACGACGCTTCCTGGGGTGTCGTGCTGGTGGACGCCGACCTGCGGCCCGCCGTGGTGAACGCGCGCGCGGCCCGGTCGCTCGGCGTCGGGCGCACGGCCGCGCTGGGGCGGCCGCTGGGGGAACTGCTCGCCCAGGGCGTCGAGGAACTGGAGAGCGCGCTCACGCACGTCCTGGCGGAGGGGGCGCCGCCCGCGCCCGCGGAGATCTGGGTGAGCGTGCGCACGCCGGAGGGCGAGCAGCGGCGCTGCTGGCGCTGCGGCTTCGTCCGGCTGGCCTCGCCGCTCGCCGAGGAACCGGTGCCGCTGGGCGTCGGCTGGCTGTTCGTGGACGTGACCGAGACCAAGCAGGGCGAGCAGGCGGCGGCGCTGTTCAGGTTCCGTACGAACCAGCTGCACCGGGCGGCGCGCGCCGCCGCCGAGTGCGAGGACCCCGCGGAGGCGGCCACCGTGCACCTCGACTTCGCGCTCGCCGGGTTCGCCGACCACGCGCTGATCGACCGGGTGGCGGGCGGCGCGCTCGCCGACGGGGCGGAGAACGGGCCGGTGCGGCTGGTGCGGGTGGCGGCGACGCCGTCCGGGGCGCCGGGGCCGAGCCTGCTCGGCGGGCAGGCCGGACTGCCCGTGCGGTACGCCGAGGGGCATCCGGCGCTGCAGAGCGTGGAGCGGACCGGGTCGGTGCGGGCGGGCGGCGGTTCGGTGCCGGCCAAGGATGCGCGGGAGTGGGCGCGGTCCCGGCAGTGGCCCGCGGACACGGTGCACGCCTTGTGCGCGGTGCTGCGCAGCCGCGGGCGGACGCTGGGTGTCGTGACGTTTCTGCGCGGCGCCGGGCGCAGCCCGTTCGAACGGGCCGACGTGGCCTACGCCGAGGACGTCGCGGCGCGGATCGCGGCGGCCCTGGACCTCGCGGACGCGGTGGGACGGGGATAGGGACGGGTGCCGGGTGCCGCGTGCCGGGTGCCGTACCGGCGTCCGGGGCCGTCGGTTCCCGGGCCCCGGCCGAGCGGGTCGGGCGACGCCCGCCGCGGTCCGGCGGCGCCCCGAAGGGACGCGGGAAGCCGCGCGACCGGCTACGACGATGCGGCGGGCGGCGGGCGCCGGGCGCCGGATGGCCGACGGTTGATGGTGGACGGTCGGCCGCAGCCGCAGCCGCAGCCGCAGCCGCAGCCGCAGGCGGCAGAGGGTAGGCGACAGGCGGCAGGCGGCAGGCGACAGGCGGTAGACGGTCGGCAGCAGGCAGACAGCAGATGGTCTGCGGCAGGCGGCAGGCGGCAGGCGGCAGGCGCAGACGGCAGACGGCAGGCGCAGACGGCAGACGGCAGGTCGCGGTGCTCCCGGCGCAGCGCTCAGCGCCGGTAGAAGATCCGGTCCCCGTACTCCTCCATCACCCGCCCGTTCCACTCGTGCCCCCCGTCGACGTTCCCGGAGCGCAGCAGCGGCGGCTCGATGCCCCGGTCGGCCAGCGCGGCGGCCGTCGTGGCCATGACGGCCTGCAGCAGGGCCGCGGTGACGACCGTGGAGGCCGGCGCGAAGGGGGCGGGCACGGTGTCCAGCGTCAGCTCGGCGTCGCCGACCGCGATCTTGGAGTCGAGGACGATGTCGCAGTGGTCCTTGAGGTACCCGCCGGACGCGTGCCGCGACCGCGTCTCGGAGGCGTACGCCACCGAGGTCACGCCGATGACCTTCACGCCCATCGCGCGGGCGCTCATGGCCATCTCGACGGGCAGCGCGTTGCGTCCGGACAGGGAGACGACCACGAGAGCGTCCCCGGAGCGGATCGGCGAGCTGGCGAGCACCGCGCTCGCCAGGCCGTCCACCCGCTCCAGCGCGGAGCCGAGGGTGGCCGGCATGACGTCGACGCCGACGACGCCGGGCACGGCCAGCAGGTTCATCAGGGCCAGCCCGCCGGCGCGGTAGACGACGTCCTGGGCGGCGAGGGAGGAGTGGCCCGCGCCGAAGGCGAACAGCCGGCCGCCGTCGGCGACGGTGTCGGCGAGCAGCGCGCCGGCCGCGGCGACGGCGTCGGCCTCCTCCTCCCGGACCCGTTGCAGCAGGCCGATCGCGGCGTCGAGGAACCGGCCGGCCGGGGTGGCGTCGCTCATGCGGATCCTTCCGGAGGGCGGCGTCGGATGTCCGTGTCGCGGATCACCGTGCGGTCTGGACCAGTGCCGTGTCAATACGGCGTCCGGCGGCCCTCGCGCGGGTGCGCGGGACGGCGTGCGCCGGGTCCGTCCGCATCACCGCCGCGACCCGTGGTTTCCGCAGCGCCGCACGGTTGTCGGTGCCATGCGTCAGAATTGGGTCCAGGGCCAGCGCACACGCCGCGGAGCCGTCGCGCTCGCGGCAGCAGATCTCATCGAGGGGCACGTATGTCCGGACTGATCGACACCACGGAGATGTATCTCCGCACCATCCTCGAGCTCGAGGAAGAGGGCGTGGTCCCCATGCGTGCCCGGATCGCCGAGCGGCTCGACCAGAGCGGGCCGACCGTCAGCCAGACGGTGGCGCGGATGGAGCGGGACGGCCTCGTGTCCGTCGCCTCCGACCGTCACCTGGAGCTCACCGACGAGGGCCGCCGGCTCGCCACGCGCGTGATGCGCAAGCACCGGCTGGCGGAGTGCCTGCTCGTGGACGTGATCGGCCTGGAGTGGGAGCAGGTGCACGCCGAGGCGTGCCGCTGGGAGCACGTGATGAGCGAGGCCGTGGAGCGCCGGGTCCTGGAGCTGCTGCGTCACCCCACCGAGTCGCCGTACGGCAATCCGATCCCGGGCCTGGAGGAGCTGGGCGAGAAGGACGGCGCCGACCCGTTCCTCAACGAGGGCATGGTGTCGCTGGCCGACCTCGAAACGGGCGAGGACGGCAAGACGGTCGTCGTGCGCCGGATCGGCGAGCCGATCCAGACGGACGCACAGCTGATGTACACGCTGCGCCGGGCGGGCGTGCAGCCCGGATCCGTGGTGAGCGTGACGCAGTCGGCGGGCGGTGTGCTGGTGGGCAGCGGCGGCGAGGCGGCCGAGCTGGAGGCGGACATCGCCTCCCACGTGTTCGTCGCCAAGCGCTGAGCGGCCGGGCGGCGCCCGCCCCTCCGGTGACGCCGCCGCTCCGGCGACGCCGGCGGTCGGAAGATCCAGTGCGTCGAATCGCAGCGCCGTGACGCCTCCCGTGCGACGCTTTTCCGTAAGGCATATGACGGAGGGGGCGGGCGAATGTGCCGCAGACGTGTGGAGGGCCCCGGCGCCTTGCGGCGCCGGGGCCTGTCCTCCCCTGTGCTGACCCGGAGCCCCGAGCTCTCAGGGTCATTCCCCTCGGACCGTTTTCCCCGAGCGGTCCGCCCCCCGCTGAAGATCTCCCCTCGACAGCGACGATCATTCCCCGAAGCGGGTCACTCGAACGAGGGGTGTTGCCCGCCGAAACAGCATTTTCGAATAGGCATTCGATAGTCTGCGGTGACGGATCATGCGGAACGTGCGCTTCATCTAAGGGGTGCACGAGTGCACGCGGCAGCCGCGTGCACGAAGGCAGCTGCACGGGCAACGGCAGGACACGGTGCACAGGACCGTCCGGCTCGAGCGTGGGCGAGCGGTCCGAGCGGAGCTAGGGGGGTGCCAGGACCAGTGGTGCGGCGCATCGACGTGACCGGGACGGGCGGTGTCCGTCTCGCGGCCTGGGAGTTCGGCGATCCACCCAAGAGCGACCCGGCGGCCCTCGTCCCGCGGCAGGCGGGACCGTCCGGCCGCGCCGACCCGTCCGGCCGCGCCGACCCGCCGGGCGGCGTCGAGCGCACGCCCGGTGTGCTGTTACTGCACGGACTGATGGGCCGTGCCTCGCACTGGGCGTCCACCGCCCGCTGGCTGTCCGGCCGCCACCGCGCGGTCGCGCTGGACCAGCGCGGCCACGGCCAGAGCGACAAGCCGCCGCAGGCGGCCTTCACCCGCGAGGCCTACGTCGACGACGCCGAGGCCGCCCTCGAACAGCTGGGCCTCTCCCCGGCGGTCCTCGTCGGCCACGCCATGGGCGCCCTGACGGCGTGGCAGCTCGCCGCCAAGCGCCCCGACCTGGTCCGCGGGTTGATCATCTGCGACATGCGGGCCTCCGCGCTCGGGGCCGCCTCGCAGCGCGAGTGGGCGGACTGGTTCAAGGCCTGGCCGACGCCGTTCGCCACACTCGCCGACGTCCGCAAGTGGTTCGGCGAGGACGACCCCTGGGTCGAGCGCCCCAACCCGGCCCGCGGCGAGTTCTACGCCGAGGTGATGCACGAGGGCCCGGACGGCTGGCGGCCGGTCTTCGACCCCGAGCAGATGCTGAAGTCCCGTGCGACCTGGGTGTACGACGCGCACTGGGAGGAACTCGCCCAGGTCCGCTGCCCCGCACTGGTCGTCCGCGGCCTCGACGGCGAACTCGGCCGCGCCGAGGCCCAGGAGATGGTCCGCGTGCTGCCCCGCGGCCAGTACGCGGAGGTGGCCGACGCCGGACACCTCGTCCACTACGACCAGCCGGAGGCCTGGCGCGCGGCGATCGAGCCGTTCCTGGACGGCGTCCTCAGCGAGCCCTGACCCGGCGCCCGGAGGCGCGCGGAGCCCGAGCCGGCCGTCATGGGGCGACCCCGGGCGTAACCCCCGGCGGTCGCCCCACCCGGCAGCAGGGTCAGCGGTCCCGTCCGCACGCGTACGCGAGCGGCGAGATCAACTCCTCCGCGTCCGGCAGCCAGCGGTTCGCGGCCGAGGGCCGGCAGGCCCACTGCACGGCCCCGCGGGAGCCGTACCGGGTGGGCGGCGCGGCGACGTAGGACCCCTCGCCGAGCGTGACCAGGTCGAGGGAGGACGGCACCCACCCCAGCTTGCGCACCAGGTCCGGCGTCTTCGCCGCCCCGCCGGGCAGCACGAAGAAGTGCATCCGCCGGTCCGGCGTCAACGTCACCGGGCCCAGGGTCAGTTCCATCCGCTTCATGCGGGCCAGCGCGAGGAACCCGGCCGTCTCCGGCACGGAGACCGTGTCGAACGAGCGCCCCGTCGGCATCAGGATCGACGCCGTCGGCTGCTGCGACCACAGCCGCCGCGCCACGGTGGCGCTGCCCGTCGCCTGCGTCGCCCAGTCCTCGCGCGCCGGGTGCGCGCCGGGCAGGGCGCACGCGGTGTCGCCGCAGGAGCAGTGCTGCACCCCGTCGGCGGCCTCCAGCCAGGTGCCGGGGAAGACGTCCCAGTGGCGTTCCTCGGCGTAACGGACGGCGGTCTCCAGCAGCGATGCGCCACGCTGCAGAGGAATCTGAACTGCTTCGGTGCCCACGATCGTATCTTCCACGATGCACACAACTACCGCATCAACCTGGAGTTACGGGAGTCGCGCGCGCGGGGGAGGGGCGTCGGCCCGGGCGGCGGGGCGCATGGAGGCACGTGCGGGGGCGCGTGGGAGGAAGCGCGGTGTGAGCCGGGTAGCCACGAGTGGGGTCGGCTCCGGCCTTCCCCGGCAATTCTCAGGAAACCTCGCATGACTCGCATTCCGTGCATGTCCGCGGGGCATTGATCTTCCCGGCCGGATCTTTTCGTCACCTCCGGGACGGCGGGTGACGAGCGGGTCCGGTCACGGAAGACACGCCAACTCGGTGCGTGGGCAGGCACCGCAGCCACAGGGGGTACGCCATGGCCGCAAGGCCGCTCGTCGCGCGGCAGCCGAACGAACGGTTGCAGGCGCTCATCCAGGAGGCGGGATGCTCGAACGCCGGGCTCGCCCGCCGGGTCAACATGTGCGGCGCCGAGCACGGTCTCGACCTGCGTTACGACAAGACGTCCGTGGCCCGCTGGCTGCGCGGACAGCAGCCGCGCGGCCGCGCCCCGGCCGTCATCGCGGAGGCCCTGGGCCGCAAACTCGGCCGTACGGTCACGATCGACGAGATCGGCATGGCCAACGGCAAGAACCTCGCCTCCGGCGTGGGGCTGCAGTTCTCGCCGACGGTGCTCGGCGCCGTCGAGCAGGTCTGCGAGCTGTGGCGCAGCGACGTGGGGCGCCGGGACTTCCTGTCCGGCTCGGCCGTCGCCGCGTCCGCGCTGGTCGAACCGAGCCGCGACTGGCTGATCTCCACGCCGGACGCGCAGGTGGCGCGCTCGGCGGGCCCGCGGGTCGGACGGTCCGACGTGGCCGCCGTACGGGCCATGACCCAGGCGCTCGTCGACCTCGACCACCAGTACGGCAGCGGGCACGTGCGCCCGGTCGTCGTGCACTACCTCAACAGCGTCGTCTCCGGGCTGCTGGCGGGCTCCTACCGGGATTCGGTGGGGCGGGAGTTGTTCGCCGCCGTCGCCCGGCTGACCGAGCTCGCCGGGTACATGGCCGTCGACACCGGTCAACCGGGCCTCGCGCAGCGGTACTACATCCAGGCGCTGCGGCTGGCCCAGGCGGCCGGCGACCGCGGATACGGCGGGTACGTGCTCGCCGCCTCCATGAGCCACCTGGCCGCGCAGCTCGGGAACCCGCGCGAGATCGCGCAGTTGGCGCGGGCGGCGCAGGAAGGGGCGCGCGGGCGCGTCACGCCGCGCGCGGAGGCCATGTTCCACGCGGCGGAGGCGCGCGGGCACGCGCTGCTGGGCGACGTGCGCGCCGCGCAGGCGGCGTCCGGGCGCGCGGTCGGCGCGCTGGAGTCCGCCGACTCCGCCTCCGGGGACGACCCGGAGTGGATCGCGCACTTCGACGAGGCCTACCTCGCCGACGAGTTGGCGCACTGCCACCGCGACCTCGGGCAGAGCGAGGCGGCGGCCCGGTGCGCCGAGGAGGCGCTGGCCGGCCTCCCGGGGACGAAGGCCCGCCGCCGGGCCATCGGTTACGTCCTCCTGGCCACCGCGCAGGTCCAGCAGCGGGAGATCGAGCAGGCCTGCAACACCGGCCTGAAGGCGGTGGAGTTGCTGGAGACGCTGCGCTCCGACCGGGGCGCGGAGTACCTGGACGATCTCCAGCAGCGGCTGGAGCCGTACCGGCAGGAGTCGGTGGTGCGGGAGTTCGGGGCGCGGCTGGGCGTACGGACGGCGGCGTGAGCGCCCGCCCCGTCCGGTCGGTGAACCCACCGGGAACGGCCGGTTGACGTGCGGGAACCGGCGCGGGAGGGCGGGCGCGGGGGGCCGCGGAGGCGCCCTGCCACCCCGGCCACGGGGAAGGAGGTGACGGCCTGAGCTGCGTGGCACCCGGCTCGGGGGACCCGGTAGCGTGAGCCGACGACGCACAAGGTCCCCCATTGGTAGGAGTCCCGGTGACGCAGAGTGGACAGGGCGAGGAGCCCTCGCTGCGCCAGGCGCGCGAAGGCATCGTGCTGCCCTCCGACGGCGGCGAGCCCGTGCTGCCGGGCGGGGCGGGCGGACCGGGCGGGTTCGCCTCCGCACCGGCCGGCCCGCACGACGGCCACCCCGCCGGCCCCCGCACGGAACCGCCCGCCCCGGGCGCCCC
Organism: Streptomyces sp. NPDC020490; assembly: GCF_044335305.1. Taxonomy (NCBI): domain Bacteria; kingdom Bacillati; phylum Actinomycetota; class Actinomycetes; order Kitasatosporales; family Streptomycetaceae; genus Streptomyces; species Streptomyces sp. NPDC020490. The sequence goes on from NZ_JBIRUY010000026.1 coordinate 34,327, forward strand.
GGCCGGCGGCCAGGCCTGGGGCACGCCGTGGGGCCCCGACCAGCAGCAGAGCCAGGCCCCGCAGCCGGGCCAGGGCTGGGCGGAGCCGCTCACCCAGCAGTGGGACGCGCCCGATCAGTGGGACGACCGGCAGCAGGGCGCGGGCGGCGCGTCCCAGCCGCTGCCCCCGGAGGGCGCCCCGGCGGCCTCCTACGGGTACCCGCCGTACCCGCCGCCGCAGCCCGCCGCGGGCGCGCCCCTGCCGCCGGAGAACCCGCACGCGTACGGCGCTCCCGGCGCGGCCTACGGCTCGCCCGCCGCCGACGAGGGCGCCACCCAGTACCTCCCGCCCGTCGCCGCGCCCGGCGCCGACGGGGCCACGCAGTACATACCGCCCGTCGCCGCCGCGGACGAGGGCGCGACCCAGTACATACCGCCCGTCCCCGCCGACGAGGGCGCGACGCAGTACATGCCGCCCGTGGGCGCGGGCACGCCGCCGCACGCGCAGTACCCGGCCCACGCCGGGCCCGCCGACGCCGGGTCCCCGTCCGCCTCCGAGGCCACCCAGTACCTGCCGCCCGTGAGCGGCCAGGCCCCCGGCGCTCCGTACGGCACGCAGGGCGACGCGGACCGGCAGCCGCCCGCCGAGTTCGACAACCTCTTCCGCAGCGGACCCGGCGGCGAGAGCGCCGCCGGGTCCACGCAGCAGCTGCCGCGCGTCGACCAGCGGCAGGCCCCCGCGCCGTCGTACGACCGGCCCTCCTACAGCCCGCCCGGCCACGGCGGGAACGGCGGGCGGGGCGACGGCGGGGGCAGGGGCGGCCGCGGCGGGCGGGGCGGCTCGCGGGTGCCCCTGATCGCCGCGGTCGGCGTCGGCATCGTCGTCCTCGGCGTCGGCGCCGGGGCGCTGCTCGGCGGCGGGGGCGACGACGACAAGGCCGGCAAGCAGACCGTCTCGGCCACGGCCCCCGCGACCGAGGGCTCCGCCTCCCCGTCCGCCGACCCGGCGAAGCAGCAGGCGACCGCCCTGGACGGGCTGCTGGCCGACAGCGGCGACAGCCGGGCGTCGGTGATCAAGGCCGTGGGCGACGTACGGGCCTGCAACAACCTGGGACAGGCGGCCTCGGACCTCAGGGCCGCGGCCAAACAGCGCAACGAGCTGGTCACCCGCCTGTCCGGCCTGTCCGTCGACAAGCTGCCCAACCACGCCGAGCTGACCACCGCGCTCACCAAGGCGTGGCAGGCGTCCGCCTCGGCCGACGACCACTACGCGGCCTGGGCCGACCAGGTCGGCGGCAAGAAGGGCTGCCGCAAGGGGCAGGCCCGCACCACCGGGCAGACCCTGGCCGGCAACCGGGCGAGCGGCACCGCCAGCGCCCAGAAGGCCAAGGCCGCCCAGCTGTGGAACGCCATCGCCAAGACGTACGGACTGACGCAGCGCCAGCCGACCCAGCTGTGACGGCGCCGGGAGGCGAGCCGGGGACGTGAGCCGGGCCGCGGCTCAGCTCACGTCCGCGTCCTTCAGGGTGCCGGTGACGTTCAGGAAGCCCTTCTTGGCGGCCACGAGCTGGCCCTGCCGCACGACCTGCAGCGTCACCTCGTCATTGACCAGCCGGGACAGGCCGATGGCGGCGAGCGGGCCCTCCTGCTCCCACTCCAGCGGCGGGGTGAGTCCGCCCGTGGTGACCTTCAGCCCGTGGTCGAGGGCCCGCCGTACGGTGTCGGAGGTCACGTTGCCGCCGCCCAGCGACTCCACGGTCTTGCGGAACACGGTGTAGGCGATCCAGGTCGTCTGCACGCCGGCGTCCGCCGCGTCGATGCGGTTGTCGCCGAACGCCTGCCGGCTGATCACCTTCTTCATCCCGTCCCAGCGCGGATCGTTCGCGGCCGGGTACCAGCCGGTGATGTACGACCCCTCGTAGGGCCCCGACCGGCCGCCGGACTCGTTGATCTCCGTCTGGTCCACGCTGCCCAGCACGGCGGCCGTCTTCACGTCCGGGGCGTTCTCGCGGGCGCGCCGGAAGGAGTCCATGAAGGTGCTGGTGCGGTCCCCGAGCGCGGGGATCACGCAGCCCTTCTTCGCCGTGTCGCCGGCCGAGGCGGCCACCGCCCGCCGCGCCTGCTCCTCGTACTCGGTGGCGTCGTCGGCCGCCTGCTGGTCGATGGAGGCCGCGTGCCCGCCCGCCTTCAGGCCGGAGTCGAGCATCGGGGGCAGCGCGTCGCCCGCGATGTTGTCGGGCCGCACCAGCACCACCGAGCCGCAGCCCGCGGCGAGTTCCTTGCCGAGGCCGGCCAGCAGGGTGGGCTGCCCGCCGTTGACGGGGTAGGACAGCGGGCTGGTGAACTCGCCGCCGCTGAGGCCGTATCCGCCGATGTACGGGATGCCGGCGGCCTCCAGCGACGGCAGGAAGGAGTCGCTGTGCTGGCTGTAGGAGCCGACGACCGCGACCACCTTCCGCTTGACCGCGATCCGGGAGCACTTCGCGGCCGCCACGCTGTCGTTGTGGTCGTTGCAGGTCAGCACCCGCAGCTTGCGGCCGGCGATGCCGCCCCGGGCGTTGACCCATCGGGCGTAGGCCTGCGCGAAGGCGGGCATGCCGGGCTTGTTGGTGGCGTCGGTGTCCTGCGGGGCCCAGGTCATGACGGTGATCGTGTCGTCCCCGGATCCCCCGGCGGTTCCGGGGACCACCCCGCACCCGACGGCGATGGAGGCGCACACGGCCAGAGCCCCCACCGAGAGGACGGCGGCTCTGACGGGCCGGTTGAGCGTAGGTCGGGAGGTGCTGCGGTCGGTTCGCCTGCCGGTCATGTACACACACGGTTCCCTCACACGCCCAAGTGCAGGATGACCTACGGTTATTGATCGGTGATATGCGGGTGAATTGCGGGGGCCGGCGAGGCCCCCGCGGCGGAGAACGTACGATCGGTGACCGTGCAAGGTCCGGATAACTCTTCCCGTCGCGCCCGTCGCTCCTCCACCATGGGCGGCATGCCACTCAACGACATGCCGTGGTGGCGCTGGCGCAGCAATGTGCGCTCCGCGCTGCACATGCTCTCCGACCCGGTGTTCCAGCGGGACGTCTGGCTGGCCGGCGTGGACGGGTACGGGGACGTCACCGACGCCGTGTACCGCCTGGTCGAGGACACCTGGCTGGACAACTGGTCCGCCGAGAAGTACGTCGGCACGATCTTCCGGGACTCCCAGGAGGCGGCCCTCGTCGACACCGCCGTACTGCGCGTGCTGCGGATCATGCACCAGGTCGGACCCGACGCCCCGGTCTCCGCCTACCTCGAGAACCAGGCGTGGCCGGAGGCGGTGCGGGCGGCGCGGGACGCGCACGTGCGGATGGCCGTGGCCGACGGCGAGGACCCGGACGCGCCGCCGCGCACCCTCGAGGTGCTGCGGATCATGACCCGGTCCGCGTGACGGACGAGGATCCGTCCGAGCCCGCGAATATGGGACCCTGTCCTGCATGAGCGAGCAGTCCACCCCCGCCGCGGCCCCGGCCGACCAGTACGTCCTCACGCTCTCCTGCCCGGACAAGCAGGGCATCGTGCACGCCGTGTCCAGCTACCTGTTCATGACCGGCTGCAACATCGTGGACAGCCAGCAGTTCGGCGACCAGGACACCGGGCTGTTCTTCATGCGGGTGCACTTCTCGGCCGAGGCGCCGGTGACCGTGGAGAAGCTGCGGGCGAGCTTCGCGGCGATCGGCGACTCGTTCCACATGGACTGGCAGATAAACCGGGCCGACGACCGGATGCGCATCGTGCTGATGGTCAGCAGGTTCGGGCACTGCCTGAACGACCTGCTGTTCCGCGCGCGGACCGGGGCGCTGCCGGTGGAGATCGCCGCCGTGGTGTCCAACCACACCGACTTCGCCGAGCTCGTAGCCTCGTACAACATCCCCTTCCACCACATCCCGGTGACGAGGGACACCAAGGCGGACGCCGAGGCGCGGCTGCTGGAGATCGTCCGCGAGGAGAACGTGGAGCTGGTCGTCCTCGCCCGCTACATGCAGGTGCTCTCGGACGACCTGTGCAAGCGGCTCAGCGGCCGGATCATCAACATCCACCACTCCTTCCTGCCGAGCTTCAAGGGCGCCAAGCCCTATCACCAGGCGCACGCGCGCGGGGTGAAGCTGATCGGGGCCACCGCGCACTACGTCACCGCCGACCTCGACGAGGGGCCGATCATCGAGCAGGAGGTCGAGCGGGTCGGGCACGACGTGACGCCGGACCAGCTCGTCGCGATCGGTCGGGACGTGGAGTGCCAGGCGCTGGCCCGCGCGGTCAAGTGGCACGCCGAGCGCCGGATCCTGCTCAACGGGCGGCGTACGGTCGTGTTCGCCTGAGGGGCGGCTCCGTCCGAGGGGCGGGTCCGTCCGACGGTCCGTGAGGCGTGGCGTTCCCGGCGTCGATGTGCGATCCCGGTCCTGGGACACGGTATGCTTGATCTCAAGCCGGTCGCCGCAACTGCGAACAACCGGCCGTGCGTTGGTGGTCCAAGGAAAGACGCCCCGCTTCCTGCGGGGAGATGCAGGTGCAAGGCCTGCCCGGCGCTCTGAAAGCGAGCCCCCCGCCCCACGGATGTGGGACGGGGGGCTCGTTCGTTGCACCGCCACGCCGCCGCAAGTGGCCCGGGGACGCCCCTACATGCGGCTCAGGGCCGCCGCGGCGGACAGGACGTCCCGGATCGCCTCCCGGTCGCCCAGCTGCCCGGCCGCGGCCTCCCGCGGCGGCACACGGCCCGCGGCCAGCCGGCAGAACTCCACACCGTCCAGGGCGACATGGGCCACCTCGTGGTCCGCCGAGCCGCGCGCGCCGGGGGAGTCCAGCGGGATCAGCCACTCCCCGCCGCCCGAGCCCTCGATCTCCAGGCGCAGGCTGCGGCCCGGCGCTCCGGCCGGGACCAGGTGCCGGCCCCGGCCGGGCGCGGCCTGCCCCTCCTGGCGCCGCACCGCCAGCGCGGCCGGCAGCATGCGGGCCGCGAGGTCGATCATGAGGTGGAGATGGCGCGGGGAGGGCGGCTCGTACGGGTAGGCCACCGCCTCCGCGATGTCCTCCGCGTGCACCCAGCACTCGAAGGCGCGGTCCACCATCGCGTCCGGCAGCGGCAGTTCGAAGCCGCCGTACCCGACCGTCGGGTCCGCGGCGCCCGGTCCGCCGGCGAACGACACCGCGCGCACCAGGTCGTGGCTCTGCGCCCGCCAGGGCGCCCGCACGGCACGCGTCGGCGGGGCGTGCGCTGCGGCGGCGCGCCAGTACGCCTCGGTGCGGGCCGCGGGCGTGGCCGCGCCGGGCCCGGCGTCCCCGAGCGGGTCGTCGAGGCCGACCGCGACCGCGGCCAGCCCGTCGACCGCCAGCAGGTGCGCGATCACCCCGGCGACGGTGGTGCGACGGCTCGCCGCGCCGTCGCCCTCGAACCAGCGCAGCCGCACGGGCGCGTGCCACTCGGCGTCCGCGATGTCCTGCAGCAGGGCGTCCAGGCGGGCGGTCTCGGCGTCGTACGGGGCGGCCCAGTCCGGCACCGGGACGCGCGGCGGGCGCCGGTCCAGGCAGCGCTCCAGGACGCGGGTGCGCAGCGCCGGGTCCAGGTCGAGGCTCTCCGGCGGGTGCAGCAGGCCGACCGCCTCGCGCAGCCGCAGCGCCTCGTCCGCGCAGGGGCCGCAGTCGCCGAGGTGCTCCTCGACGGCCGCCGTCTCCTCCGCCGAACAGGCGGCCAGCGCCCAGGCCCCGAGAAGGGACATCAGCACGCGGTGCTCCAGGACGAGCGGGGCCGGTCGCGGCACCGGCTCCGGCCGGGCCTCGATCGGGGGCAGCGGTCCGCCGCCGTCCTCGACGGAGGTGCGGGGTATCGGTATGCGGGGCGGCCGCCCGGGGCCGGGGCCGTCACGGCGTGCGGGTCCGCCGGGTCCGCCCGGCCCGCCGGAGCCCGGCGAGCCGCCCGGTCCCTCGCCGGCGGCGCCCCGGGCATCGTCCCGGCCCGGTGCGCGCGGGTGGCGCCGGCCGTCATCGTCGTCGTGCGCCGGGTGTTTCCCGTGCCCCCCGTCCTCGCCGTACGCGTCGAAGCGGCGCGCGCCGCCCGCGTCGTTCACGCCGCACCCCCGTGTCCCGGCGGTGCTCCCGGTGCGCCGGCGTCGTGGGCGGTGGCCAGCAGTTGCAGGCCCAGGCGGAGCCGGCGGCGGGCCTCGTCCTCGGTGACGCCGAGGTCGGCGGCGGTCTGGCGGTAGTCGCGGCGCTGGAAGTAGGCGAGCTCCAGGGCGGAGCGCAGCGGTGCCGGCATCGACTGCACGATGTAGTCGGCGCGGGCGGCGACCGAGGCGTGGCGCACCCGGCGTTCCAGCTCCTCGGCCGAGCCGTCGTCCCCGGCCGAGCCGTCGTCCCCGGCCGGGGCGGCGGTTCCGGTGGCGCGCAGCCGCCGCACGGCGAGGCGGTGGGTGAGCGTGGCGAGCCAGCTGCGCAGGGGGCCCTGCCGGGGGTCGTAGTCCCCGGGGTGTTCCCAGACGTGGACGAAGACGTCGCGGGTGACGGCGTCGGCGGCGTGCTCGTCGCCGAGGACGCGGTGGGCCAGGCCGTGCACGAGGGAGGCGAAGCGGTCGTAGAGCTCGCCGAGGGCCGCCGCCTCGCCGTGGGCGAGGCGCTGCTGCATCCTGCGGTCCCAGCGGGGCGGTACGTCCTTCTTCGCCATGCGGCCCCCTCACCCCCGCCCGTCGGTCTCCCCAGCTTGCGGCCACCGTCGCCCCGAATGTAGTCGGCACGTCGGACGACGCACGCCCCTTTGTGGCGATGTGCGCCCCTCACGGAGCCCCGGGTGGTATGGGACCTTCACCTACCCGAGTTCACTTCTGATCGAACAGGTTCGAAGACGACTAAAACAAGCCTGCTTCGATCAGTTTCCGTTTCTCCGTCGGCGTTTGAGGGAACGGCCGCTGGGCAGGGCGGCGGAGAAACGTAGGGGCGGATTCCGTTTGTGGAGGCCCCGGTGAGCGAAGGGCGTGGTGGTGGCGTTCTGTGTGACCCATGGCGAGCAGGGCGACTGGGCCGTGCTCCACGTGTCGGGCGAACTGGACCTGCTGACGTCGCCGGCGCTGCGGCAGCGGGTGCACGACGTGGTGGCCGACGGCCGCCACAGCCTCGTCCTGGACCTCTCGGAGGTCTTCTTCTGCGACTCCAGCGGCGTCGGCGTGCTCATCGCCGCCCGCCGCCTGATCCGCTCCTGCCGGGGCAGCCTGCGCCTGGTGCTGCCGGCCCGGGGAGCGGCCGAGGCGTCGCACGTCAGCCGCGTCCTCGGCGCCCTGGGCGTGCGCCGTCTGTTCGACGTGTACACCGACCTGGAGGAGGCCGTCGCCGAGGACGCCGGACCGCTGTCCGCCTGAGAGCCGCACCGGAGCAGCCGTCGCTCTTTTTCGGCCCGGGATCCGCGCCCGGGATCCGCGCCCGGGATCCGCCGCCGGGGATCCGCCGCCGGGGAGCACCGTCGTCGTGCCACACGGTCGTGCCACACCGTTGTCCCGGAATTCCCCCGGTCTTGGCACAAGCGACGCCTTTCCGCGCTCCGCGGGGCCGCCGCGTCGTACGCTCCGTCCGGAAGCACCCCGACACGACGTGAGGCGGCTCGAGGAAGACATGGTCAGCAGCGAGTACGAGCGCAGGATCGCAGGCCGGTTCGCCGTCTTCGACCAGGACGGCAACGGCTACATCGACCGGGAGGACTTCAACGCGGCGGCCAAGGCCCTGCTCGCGGAGTTCGGCACGGCGGCCCGGTCGGACAAGGGCCAGGCCCTGTACGCGGGCGCCGAGGCGTTCTGGCAGGGCATGGCCGGCATGGCCGACCGGGACGGCGACCAGCGCATCACCAGGGACGAGTTCGTGGGCATCGCGGTCAAGGTCCTGCACGACCGGCCGGAGCGCTTCGCCGAGATCGCCCGCCCCTTCCTGCACGCGGCCCTCGCCGTCGCCGGCACGGACGGCGACGGCATGGCGGCCATCGAGGACACCGTGCGGGTGCTGCGGGTCCTCGGCGTGCCGCAGGACGTCGCGGGAACGGTCGCCGCCGCCCTCGACGCGGACGGCGACGGCAAGGTGGGCGAGGCGGAGATCGTGCCCGCGGTCGCCCGCTACTTCACCGTCCCCGAGTAGCGCTCGCGCAGGACGTACTTGAGCACCTTGCGCAGGGTGTCGCCGTGCGGCAGGGCGTCCACGACCTCCAGCCGCTCCGGCAGCTTGTGCACCGACAGCCCCTGCGCCCGCAGGTACGACGTCACCGCCTCCAGGGTCAGCTCCCCGGCCCCCGGCGGCTGCTCGACCACCGCGCACACCCGTTCGCCGCGCTCCTCGTCCGGCAGCCCGATCACCGCCACGTCGCCGACGGCCGGGTGCGCGGCCAGCAGGTCCTCGATCTCCTTCGCCGAGATGTTCTCGCCCTTGCGGATGATCACGTCCTTCAGTCGCCCGGTGAGCACCAGGTGCCCGCTCTCGGTCAGCCGTCCCAGGTCGCCGGTGCGCAGGAACCCCTCCTCGTCGAAGGCCTCGGCCGTCTGGGCCGGGTCCAGGTAGCCCCGGCACACGGCCTCGCCGCGCAGCCGGACCTCCCCGTCCACGATCCGTATCTCCATGCCCTCCGGCGGCCGTCCCTCCGTCGTCGCCAGGTTCTCCGGGGTGTCGTCCGGCGAGCCCATGGTGATCATCGGCACCTCGGTCATGCCGTACCCGTGGGTGAGCTGGACGCCCATCTCGCGCACCACGGCGCGGTACACCTCGGGCGGCTTCGGCGCCCCGCCGCCCGCGAGCAGCCGCAGCGTCGGGACCACCTTCCCGCCGGGCCGCGCGCGCTGCTCGGCGAGGAACATCGAGTAGAACGCCGTCGACCCGCCCGCCACCGTCACCCCGTGCCTGCGGTACTCCGCCAGCGCGTCCGGCAGCGCGAAGTGCTCCAGCAGCACCGCCGGGAAGCCGTACAGCAGCAGCATCACCAGGTAGTCCGGCCCGCCGATGTGGGCGTAGGGGAAGGCGACCGACCCCACGTCGGCGGCGGACAGGCGCAGCGCGTGCGCGAGGCAGGAGCCGCCCGCGATCAGCGAGCGGTCCGTGTGCAGCACGCCCCTGGGCACGGAGGTCGTCCCCGAGGTCCAGTAGATCCAGCGCACCGAGGTGCCGTCGGCGGGCGGGGCGGGCAGCACGGACGGATCGCCGTCCGGCAGCCGGTCGTACGCCTCGAAGACGCCCCGCGCGCCCAGCCGCCGGGCCATCGCCGTGTGGTCGAAGCCGCGCCACTCGCCGGGCACGGCGAAGAACTCCGCCTTCGACTCGCGCAGCGCGAAGCCGACCTCCCGGTCCCGGTAGAAGGGGATGACCGGGGTCTGCACGGCGCCCAGCCGGGCCAGCGCCAGGGAGAGCAGGACCGTCTCGACGCGGGTGGGCAGCTGCCAGGCGACCACCGTGCCGGGGCGCACGCCCATGCCGTACAGGCCCGCCGCGACGCGCTCGGCGCGGTCGTGCAGTTCGCCGAAGCTCAGGGAGCGGTCGCCCTGGAGGAGGACCGGGCGGCGGGGGGTGCGGCCGGCGCGGCGGGTGACCAGTTCCCACAGGGTGCGGGACGCGCCGAGCGCGTGGGCGGTGTCGTTCACAGCGGCTTCCCCCTTTGGCTGACGGTTCGTCAGATCGTGCGCAGAGCGTAGGGCCGGGCGCCTTGTCGGTCCAGGGGGGCGGGGCTAGCCTGCTGGCACGAGCAATCTGACGGAGCATCAGATACGACAGCGAAGACGTCGTCGTGCCAGCCGGAGGGGATCATGACCGACCCGGGCGAACTGCCCCGCATCATCAGCGTCGACGACCACGTGATCGAGCCGGCCCACCTCTTCGAGACCTGGCTGCCGCGCAGGTACCGCGACCGCGGCCCGCGGCCCGTCACCGCCGGGATCGGCGAACTCGCCTACGTCGGCGGCAAGTACCGGATCACGATGGACCCCGACGGCCCGCCGACCGACTGGTGGATCTACGAGGACCTGCAGTTCCCGTACAAGCGCAACATCGCCGCCGTCGGATTCGACCGCGACGAGATGACGCTGGAGGGCATCACGCGCGCGGAGATGCGGCGCGGCTGCTGGGACCCCAAGGAACGGCTCGCCGACATGGACCTCAACCACGTCGAGGCCAACCTCTGCTTCCCGACCTTCCCGCGGTTCTGCGGCCAGACCTTCGCCGAGGCGCACGACAAGGAGGTCGCGCTGGCCTGCGTGCGCGCCTACAACGACTGGATGGTGGAGGAGTGGTGCGGCGACAGCGGCGGCCGGCTCATCCCGCTGTGCCTGATCCCGCTGTGGGACGTGGAACTGGCGGTCGCGGAGATCCGGCGCAACGCCGCACGCGGGGTGCGGGCCGTCACCTTCTCCGAGATCCCCACCCACCTCGGACTGCCCTCCATCCACTCCGGGTACTGGGACCCGTTCTTCGCGGCCTGCCAGGAGACCGGGACGGTCGTCAACATGCACATCGGGTCGTCGTCGCAGATGCCGGCCGCCTCCCCGGACGCCCCGCCCGCCGTCCAGGCGTCCCTCAGCTTCAACAACGCCATGGCCTCGATGATGGACTTCCTCTTCAGCGGCGTCCTGGTGCGCTTCCCCACCCTCAAACTCGCCTACTCCGAGGGCCAGATGGGCTGGATCCCGTACGCCCTGGAGCGCGCCGACGACGTCTGGCGGGAGCACCGCGCCTGGGGCGGGGTGCGGGACCTGATCCCGGAGCCGCCGTCGGCGTACTACTACCGGCAGATCTTCTGCTGCTTCTTCCGCGACAAGCACGGGGTCGCCTCGCTGGACGTGGTGGGCCGCGACAACGCCACCTTCGAGACCGACTACCCGCACGTCGACTCCACCTTCCCGCACACCAAGGAAGTCGCCCTCGACCATGTGAAGGGCCTCGACCCGGAGACGGTCCACAAGCTGATGCGGGGCAACGCGATCCGCATGCTCGACCTGGACCTCGACCGCTGATGGACCTGACGTACACGCCGGAGGAGGAGGACTTCCGGGCCCGGCTGCGCGAGTGGCTGGCCGGAGCGCTGCCCGCCCTGCCGCCCAGGCCGTCGCCGCGGGACTGGCCGGCCCGCCGCGCCTACGACGCCGGCTGGCAGCGGATGCTGTACGACGCCGGGTACGCCGACGTGCACTGGGACGCCTCGCCGACCGTGCGGCTGATCTTCCTGGAGGAGACCGAGAGGGCGGGCGCGCCCTATGTGGGGGCCAACTTCGTCGGGCTGCTGCACGCCGGGCCGACGATCGCCGCCGAGGGCACGCCCGCACAGCGGGAGCGCTGGCTGCCGCCGATCCTGCGCGGCGAGGAGGTGTGGTGCCAGGGCTTCAGCGAACCGGACGCAGGTTCCGACCTCGCCGCGCTGCGCACGCGCGCGTGGCGGGACGGCGACGCGTACGTGGTGAGCGGGTCGAAGGTCTGGACCTCGCACGCCGAAGTGGCCGACTGGTGCGAGCTGTTGGTGCGCACGGACACCACGGCGCCCAGGCACCGGGGCATCACCTGGCTGGCGATGCCGATGGACGCCCCGGGCATCACCGTACGGCCGCTGCGCACCCTGGCCGGGTCGGCGGAGTTCGCCGAGGTGTTCCTCGACGAGGTGCGGGTGCCGGTGGCCAACCGGGTGGGCGACGAGAACGACGGCTGGCGCGTGACGATGGTGACGCTGTCCTTCGAGCGTGGCACGGCGTTCGCCGGTGAGGTGGTGGCCTGCCGCCGCGTCCTGGGCGAACTCGCCGCCGAGGCACGCCGCAACGGGCGCTGGGACGATCCGGTGCTGCGGCGCAGGCTCGGCGCGCTGAACGCCGAGTTCCGCGCGCTGTGGCGGCTGGCGCAGTGGAACGTCAGCGAGGCCGAGGAGCGCGGAGGCGTCCCGGGCGTCGGCGGTTCGGTCTTCAAACTGCGGTACTCGCACGCCCGCCAGGACCTCTACGACACCGCGGCCGGCGTCCTGGGCCCGGACGCGCTGGACCTGGACCGGCCGTGGGTCCTCGACCGGCTGACCTCCCTGTCGTACACCATCGCGGCCGGCACCTCGCAGATCCAGCGCAACATCGTGGCGGAACGCGTCCTGGGCCTGCCGAAGGGGCGGTGACGGGGCGGTGACGGGCGGTGATTCCGGTGGCGAACGGGCGGTGAAGGCGGTGGAGCGGCGTGCGGTTCCGGCTCAGTGAGGAGCAACGGGCCCTGCGGGACGGGGTGCGTGAGGTGCTCGGGCGGTGCTTCGGGCGCGAGGCGCTGTGGCGCGCCGTCGACGCGGGCGGGCGGCTCGACCGTTCGGTGTGGCGGGAGTTGGGGGCGGCCGGGTTCTTCGCGCTGCGGGTGCCGGAGGAGGAGGGCGGGGTCGGGCTCGGGCTGCCCGAGGCGGTGCTGGCGTTCGAGCAGGCGGGCCGGGTGCTGCTGCCCGGGCCGCTGGTGGCCACGCACCTCGCGGCGCGGGACGTGCCCGGCGCGGCCACCGGCGAGACGGTCGTCGCGGCCGTCGACGGCGGGCTGGTGGAGTGGCTCACCGAGGCGGACACGGTCCGCGGCGACGCCGCGAAGGCCGTACCGCTGCGGTCGGTCGACCCGTTGACGCCGCTGCACCGCGTGCCCGGCGCGGCGCCGGCCGCGGCCGACCCCGTGGGTGTTCTGCTCACCGCCGCCGAACAACTGGGCACGGCCACACGCGTGTGCGAGCTGGCCGCGCAACACGCCCGGACCCGCGAGCAGTTCGGGCGGCCGATCGGGGCCTTCCAGGCCGTCCAGCACCTGTGCGCCGAACTGCTGGTGCGCGCCGAGGTGGCCCGCACCGCGGTCTACGCGGCCGCCGTCACCGCCGACCGGACCGACATCGCCGCGGCCCGGCTGCTGGCCGACGAGGCCGCCGTGCGCGGCGCCCGCGACTGCCTCCAGGTGCACGGCGGCATGGGCTTCACCTGGGAGTCCGAGGTGCACCTGCACCTGAAGCGGGCGTGGGTGCGGTCGCAGCGTCGCGGCGGCGTGACGGAGTGTGAGGAGCTGCTCGCGGCCGATCTGACCGCCTGAACGGCATCGTCCTGGGGCATCGCCCGCGCGACCGGCATGGATGTCGCGGATCGTGGCATACCGGAATCACGGAGCGTTGATACCGGGTTGTGTCCCAAGGGTGACCCGTCACGTCCTGGAGTCGCCGCCGTGCTCCGGTACCTTCTGTGGGATGCGAGTGGTGCCGAGGACGGGCCATCCCGGTTTTGCCCCCATGGCAAGGCCGTATCAAGCCTGTTCGACTCGCCGCCGCGAGCGTCGCACAGTATGCCGCACAGGTACTCCTTCGCGCTGGAATATGCCCGAAGCGCTTGTTGAGGTGACTGTACGGCAACCAAGCTGTCTCGTAAGGGATTCACGTTCCGTGACCCTTGCTCTGGGCTCTGCGCCGGCCGTTGTCCTGGCCATGCAGAAAATGGCTACGATCGTGGCCCTCGCCGCGGCGTGCGCGCGGCCCGAGGTCTGGTGTCCGCCGGTTCGGATGGTGTGAGCGGTGCAGGTGCTTCAAGTGCAGTTGGAGATCCGGCCCGACCCCGCAGAGGTCGGGCGCGCCCGGCGGTGGGCGCGGTCGCGCCTGGCCGGGTCCGGCATACGGGAAGACGAACCGCTCGCCGAGACGCTGGTGCTGCTCGTCTCGGAGCTGGTCACCAACGCCGTGGTGCACACCGGCTGTCCGGCCGTGCTGCGGCTGTCCCTGGCGGGCGCGGTGGCCGGGACCGCCACCGTCCGCGTCGAGGTGGCCGACGCCAGCGACCGGGCCCCGGTGCCCCGGTGTCTGGACGGCGACACCACCGGCGGGCGGGGGCTCGCCCTGGTCGACGGCCTCGCCGACCGCTGGGGCTGGAACCCCGAGGGCTCCGGCAAGCGCATCTGGTGCGAACTCGACCGCTGCGAGCGTGCCGGGCAGGGTGCGGCCGGGTGCGGAAGCGGGGTGTCGGCGTACGACGGGCTGGCCTTCGAGGCGGTGTGACCCGCTTCCGTCCGCCGGTGGTCCGTCAGCCCTGGCGCACGGGCGCAGAAACCGCTGTCAGGCCCGGTCGGCGCCGTGGTGGTGCGCCGGGACGTGCTTCCGTGCGCGTCAGTAACAAATCAGGCATAGGTGAGGAATTCCGCACTGGCTGTTGACGTGCCCTGTCCGTTTGATCACCCTTGAGGTCAGCGATTCGCCGCGAGGGGACGGCGAGGGTTCCGGTGACGGGAACCCTCGGCGAGCGTGGGTCGTGACGCGGCGTCCGTTCCCTCGGGGTCAGGAGGGCCGGAACGGGTGCGCCGCAGTCGGATGGCGGTGCGCGGCGCCGTGCTCGGGGCGGGCGGGGCGCACCGCCATCCGACGGTCTCCGGCACCCGCGGTGCCTTCACGTGTCTGCGCCTTCCCGCGTCCACGGTTCTCCAGGGTCCACGGTTCTCCGGAGTCCACGGCTTTCCCGCGCGTTCAGGGCTCCCGCGCGTTCACGGCTCTTCCGTGTCCGCGGCTCACAGGACGGCGACCGGTGCCACCGGGGTGCCCGTCGCGCCGACGAACGGCTCGGGCATCGCCGACAGCAGGAACGCGTACCGGCCGGTTTCTCCACAGGCTGTGGACAACTCTTCGAGATTCCAGTTCTGGCCCTGGAGCATCCCCATCTCCACGAGGTCGAGCGCGTGCACGGCCAGCCACAGGTCCTCGATCTCGGGCGGGAAGATCTCGAAGGTGAGGGTGTCGGTCGCCACGGCGGCGACATCGCGCGCGTGGAACCACTGCGGCGTGCGCACCGACAGTCCCGGCGACGGATAGCCGTACGCCTCCCGGTCCCCGGCGAGGTAGAGCTGCATCTGCCCGGTCCGCACCAGCACCACGTCACCGGCGCGCACCCGCGTGCCGGCGAGTTCCTCCGCGGCCTCCAGGTCCTCCGGGGTGACCGCGTGCCCGCCCGCCAGCCGGTCGACGCCCCGCGCGCGGGCCACGTCCAGCAGCACTCCGCGCGAGACCACGTGCCGCGCCTTGTCGATGCCGGCGAACTCGGCGCCCCCGTGCGCGGTGACGGTGCCGGCGGGGCGGCCGTTGTAGAGCCGTCCCGAGTGGGAGACGTGGGTCAGCGCGTCCCAGTGGGTGGCGGCCTGCAGTCCCATGGTCACGGCGTCGTCGCTGCACGCCACGGTGCCCGGCCCGAACAGCTCCTGGTTGATCTGCACCATCGTGTGCAGCGGGTTGACCCGCCCCGGGATCACCCCGGTCTGCACGCCGTCCTGCCGCAGCGGCAGCGCGAGCGGGATCCGGCGGCCGGTGCGGACGCCGGCGGCGGCCTCCCGGACGACCTCGTCGGTGATCAGGTTGAGGGTGCCGATCTCGTCGTCGGGCCCCCAGCGCCCCCAGTTGTTCACGCGCTTCGCGATCTCGTGGAACTCGGCCGGCAGTGACATCGGCCCTCCCCGGGGCTTGTCTCCTGATGTCTGGCGGGACATAAAATCTAACGGTCCGTCAGAAACTGCGGGAAGGGGCCGGCGTGGGGAACTTCTTGGCAGGCAAGGCCGTCGCCGTGACGGGCGCCGGACGGGGCATCGGGCGGGCGGTGGCGCTGGCCGCGGCGGCCGAGGGCGCGAAGGTCGTCGTCAACGACTACGGCGTCTCGGTCGACGGGGCGTCCCCGGGCAGCGCGGTCGCCGAGGCGGTCGTCAAGGAGATCGAGGCCGCGGGCGGCGACGCGGTCGCGGTGGCCGACGACGTGTCCACCATGACCGGCGGACAGCGGATCGTGGACACGGCGCTGGAGTCGTACGGGCGCCTGGACGGTGTCGTCTGCGTCGCCGGGATCCTGCGCGAGCGGATGCTGTTCAACATGTCCGAGCAGGAGTGGGACCCCGTGGTGGCCACCCACCTCAAGGGCACGTTCACCGTGTTCCGGGCCGCCTCGGCGGTGATGCGCCGGCAGCGGGCGGGGACGCTGATCGGGTTCACCAGCGGCAACCACCAGGGCTCGGTGGCGCAGGCCAACTACAGCGCCGCCAAGGGCGGGATCATCTCGCTGGTGCGCAGCGCCGCCCTGGGACTGCACAAGTACGGGGTGACCGCGAACGCGGTGGCGCCCGTCGCCCGTACCCGGATGTCGGCCGGCGTGCCCATGGAGCTGACGGAGATCGGGGAGCCGGAGGACGTGGCCGCGCTGGTCGTCTACCTGCTGTCGGACAGGGCGAAGGAACAGCAGGTCACCGGCCAGGTCTACACGGTCGCCGGCCCCAAGATCGCGGTGTGGGCGCAGCCGAGGGAACTGCGGGCCGCGTACGCCGAGGGCGGGTGGACGCCGGAGACGATCGCGCGGTTCCTGCCGGGGACGGTGGGGGTGGACCCGATGCCGATGCTGCGGCAGCTGGAGGAGATGGAGCGGGCGGCGGCGCGCGGGGACCGGCCCAACACCTGAAGGGCCCGACACCTGAAGGGCCCGTTTTCCGAAGGGCCTGCCTTCCGAAAGGCCCGGCACCTGAAGAGGCCCGGCACCTGAAGAGGCACGGCACCTGAAGAGGCACGACACCTGAGAGGGGAGAGCGTCGTGGACTTCGGATTCACCGCCGAGGACGAGGCGTTCCGGGCCGAGGCCCGGGCCTGGCTCGCCGCACACGCCCCGCACGCCTCGCACGCCTCGGACACGGCCGGCCGCCGCACCTGGGAACGCACCCTCGGCAAGGCGGGCTGGATCGGGCTCGGCTGGCCCGAGTCCGGGTACGGCAACCGCACCGCCGGCCTCACCCAGCAGGTCGCCTGGGCCGAGGAGTACGCCCGCTCGTCCGCGCCGCCGCGTTCCGGGCACATCGGCGAGAACCTCCTCGCCCCCACCCTGCTCGCCCACGGCACACCCGAGCAGAAGGCCCGCTTCCTCCCGCCGATCGCGGCCGGCGAGGAACTGTGGTGCCAGGGCTACAGCGAACCCGGCGCCGGCTCCGACCTCGCGGGGGTGCGCACCGCGGCCGTACGCGGCCCCGACGGCGACTACCGCGTCACCGGGCAGAAGATCTGGACGTCGCTGGCGCACGAGGCGGACTGGTGCTTCGTGCTGGCCCGCACCGAGCCCGGCTCCCGCCGCCACCACGGCCTGAGCTTCCTGCTGCTGCCCATGGACCAGCCGGGGCGGATCGAGGTGCGGCCCATCCGCCAGCTCACCGGCACGAGCGACTTCAACGAGGTCTTCTTCGACGGCGCACGCGCACGCGTGGAGCACCGCGTCGGGGGCGAGGGCGACGGCTGGCGGGTCGCGATGAGCCTGCTCGGGTTCGAGCGGGGGGTGTCCACGCTGGCCCAGCAGATCGGCTTCGCCGAGGAACTGGCCGACGTCGTCCGGGCGGCCGTGCGGTCCGGTGCGGCGCACGACCCCGTGCTGCGCGACCGACTCGTGGCGCAGTGGGCGGAGTTGCACGCGATGCGCTGCAACGCGCTGCGCACGCTGGGGCGTTCGGACGTGCCGGGCGCGCCGAGCGTGGCCAAGCTGCTGTGGGCGGGCTGGCACCGGCGGCTCGGCGAGCTCGCGATGCGGGTGCGCGGGGCCGCGGCGGGCGCCGGGCCGGCCGACTGGTCGCCGTCGGCGCCCTACGAACTCGACGCGGTGCAGCATCTGTTCCTGTTCTCCCGGGCCGACACCGTCTACGGCGGCTCGGACCAGGTGCAGCGCACGATCATCGCCGAGCGGGTGCTCGGCCTGCCGAGGGAGCCCAAGGGGGGCGAGTGATGCGCGCGGTGATGTTCGACGGGAAGCGGGCCGAGGTCGTGGACGACCTGGAGGTGCGGGATCCCGGGCCCGGCGAGGTGCGGGTGGCGGTGCGGGCGGCCGGGCTGTGCCACAGCGACCTGTCCGTGGTGGACGGAACCATCCCCTTCCCCGTCCCGGTGGTGCTCGGGCACGAGGGCGCCGGCATGGTGGAGGCGGTGGGCGCCGGGGTCGCCCATGTCGCGCCCGGCGACCACGTGGCCCTGTCCACGCTGGCCAGCTGCGGCGCCTGCGCCGAGTGCGACCGGGGCCGGCCGACGATGTGCCGGCAGGCGATCGGGCGGCCGGGGCGGCCGTTCACGCGGGGCGGCCGGCCGGTGTACCAGTTCGCCGCGGACTCGGCGTTCGCGGAGCGCACCGTGGTGAAGGCCGTGCAGGCGGTGCGCATCCCGGCGGACGTGCCGATGCCGTCCGCCGCGCTGATCGGGTGCGGGGTCCTCACCGGGGTCGGCGCCGTGCTCAACCGGGCGCGGGTGGACCGCGGGGAGAGCGTCGTGGTCATCGGCACCGGCGGGGTCGGCCTCAACGTCATCCAGGGCGCCCGGCTCGCGGGCGCGCTGACGATCGTCGCGGTCGACGCCAACCCGGCGAAGGAGGCGGTGGCCCGGCGGTTCGGGGCGACGCACTTCCTGACGTCGGCGCGCGACGTGCGGGAGATCCTGCCGACCGGCGCGGACCACGCCTTCGAGTGCGTCGGCCGGGTGGAGCTGATCCGGCAGGCCGTCGACCTGCTGGACCGGCACGGGCAGGCCGTCCTGCTCGGCGTGCCCCCGGCGGCCGCGGAGGCGTCCTTCCAGGTCTCCTCCCTCTACCTGGACAAATCGATCCTCGGCTGCCGCTACGGCTCCTCGCGCCCGCAGCGGGACATCGCCCTGTACGCCGAGCTGTACCGGGCGGGCCGGCTGCTGCTGGCGAGCTGGTGACGGCGACGTACCCGGTCGAGGACTTCGACAAGGCGAGGGCGGACGCGGAGGCGGGCCGCCTCGCGCGCGCCGTGCTCACGTTCTGACGCGGCCCCTCCGGGGCTTCACGCTCCGGCGCCGGCGCGGAAGGTGCGCCGGTACGCCGTCGGCGTCACCCCGAGCGCCGTCTGCAGGTGCTGCCGCATCGACTGGGCCGTGCCGAAGCCGGCGTCCCGCGCGATCCGGTCCACCGACCGGTCGGTGGTCTCCAGCAGCTGCCGCGCCCGCTCCACGCGCTGCTGGGTGAGCCACTGGCCGGGACTGACGCCGACCTCCTCGCGGAAGCGGCGGGTGAAGGTGCGCACCGACATGGACTCCCGCGCCGCCATGTCCCGCAGCTGGATCGGCTCGTGCAGCCGTCCCAGCGCCCAGGCGCGGGCCGCGGTCGTCGTGGCCTGCTGCGGGTCGGGCACCGGCCGCTGGATGTACTGCGCCTGCCCGCCGTCGCGGTGCGGCGGTACGACCGTGCGGCGGGCGACCTCGGTGGCGACGGCGGTGCCGTGGTCGCGGCGCACGATGTGCAGGCACAGGTCGATGCCGGCCGCGACGCCGGCCGAGGTCAGCACGTCGCCGTCGTCGACGAACAGCACGTCCGGGTCGACGTCGATCTTCGGGAAGAGGCGTTGCAGGTGCTCGGTCTCCGCCCAGTGCGTGGTGGCGCGCCTGCCGTCGAGGAAGCCGGCGGCGGCCAGCACGAACACGCCGGTGCAGATGGAGGTCAGCCGGGTGCCCGGCCGGATGTGCGCGAGCGCGGCGGCCAGCTCCTCGGTGAGCACGCCCTGCTCGAAGACCGGGCCGAGTTCGTAGGAGGCGGGGACGACCACCGTGTCCGCGGTCGCCAGCGCCTCCGGCCCGTGCTCGGCCATGACCGAGAAGTCGGCGTCCGTGCGCACCGGGCCGGGCGGCCGGACCGAGCAGGTCACGACCTCGTACAGCGGCCGGCCGTGGGCGTCCCTGGGGCGGCCGAAGATGCGGTGCGGGATGCCCAGCTCGAAGGGGAGCAGGCCGTCCAGGGCGAGGACGACGACGCGGTGCGGGCGGTACTCCGGCTCACGGCTCATGGCCCGATCCTAGCGAACGCTGTCCTTCGGGCCACTCGATCGCGCCGCTTCCGTACCGGATGCTCTGTTGCGTGAGTCAGTCAGCCGAAGCCGCAGCCACCGCAGCCGCAGCCACCGCAGCCGCAGCCACCGAAGCCGCAGCCGCCGTAGAGGAAGCCGCCGTAGGGGAAGCCCGTCCGCCCCGGAGTCCGCGTGTCCACCGTGCGTGGTTCGTCGCCGCCGTCACCTTCGTGACGATCATCGGGGCGGCGGCCTTCCGCTCGCTGCCCGGACTGCTCATCGACCCGCTGCACCAGGAGTTCGGCTGGTCGCGCGGCACGATCGGCGCCGCGGTCTCCGTCAACCTCGCGCTGTACGGCCTCACCGCCCCGTTCGCGGCGGCGCTGATGGACCGCTTCGGCATCCGGCGGGTGGTCGCGGCCGCCCTCACCGTGATCGCGGTCGGTTCGGGCCTGACCGTGTGGATGACGGCGGCCTGGCAGCTGCTGCTGTGCTGGGGCCTGCTGGTGGGTCTCGGCACCGGCTCGATGGCGCTGGCGTTCGCCGCCACGGTCACCAACCGCTGGTTCACCGAGCGCCGCGGCCTGGTCACCGGCATCCTCACCGCCGCGTCGGCGTCCGGTCAGCTGATCTTCCTGCCCCTGCTGTCCTGGATCGTCGAGACGCACGACTGGCGCCCGGCGGCCGTCACGGTGGCCCTCGCCGCGCTCGCGGTCGTGCCGTTCGTCTGGCTGCTGCTGCGCGACCACCCGGCCGACGTGGGCCTGGCGCCGTACGGCGCGACCGCGTTCGTGCCCAAGCCGCCGCCGGTCCCCGGCGCCGCCCGCCGCGTGCTCTCCGTACTGTCGAGGGCCGTCCGCACCGGCACCTTCTGGCTGCTGGCCGGCACCTTCGCGATCTGCGGCGCGTCCACCAACGGCCTGATCCAGACCCACTTCGTGCCCGCCGCCCACGACCACGGCATGCCCGTCACGGCGGCGGCCTCGCTGCTGGCGGTGATCGGCGTCTTCGACGTCGTCGGCACCATCGCCTCCGGCTGGTTCACCGACCGCTTCGAGGCGCGCCGCCTGCTCGCGGTGTACTACGCCCTGCGCGGCGTCTCGCTGCTGTTCCTGCCGATGCTGCTGGCCCCGTCGGTGCATCCGCCGATGCTGTTCTTCATCGTCTTCTACGGCCTCGACTGGGTCGCCACCGTCCCGCCCACCATCGCCCTGTGCCGCGCGCACTACGGCGACGACAGCGCCATCGTCTTCGGCTGGGTCCTCGCCTCCCACCAGGTCGGCGCCGCCCTGGTGGCCTTCCTCGGCGGCGTCGCCCGCGACGTCTTCGGCTCCTACGACATGGTCTGGTACGCCTCGGGCGCCCTGTGCGCGGCGGCGGCCCTGATGGCCCTGGTGATCCGCCGCCGGCCGCTCACCCCGGCGGCGGAATCCGGGGCCGCGAGCCAGCCGGTGCCGTCCTAGGTGTTCCGTGCGCGGAGGTCAGGAGCACACTCCTGAGGCCTGTGCTCCTAACGCTCGGGCGGCGTAGCTCGCGAAGATCCGTGACCGATTACAGAAACCGCCCTCGGTGGAACAGCAACGGCGCCTGTTCCCGGTCCCCGGCGTCCGCGCCCAGGGCCTCCGCCCGGCCCACCACGATCAGGTGGTCGCCGCCGGTGTGGACCGCGTGGATGGCGCAGTCGATCCAGGCCAGGGTGTCCGGCAGGCGCGGGGAGCCGGAGAAGGGGGCCTCGTCGTACGGCACGCCCGCGAACTTGTCCGCGCCGCTCACCGCGAAGGCGCGGCACAGGCCGGCCTGGTGGGCGGCGAGGACGTTGACGCAGAAGACGCCCGCGCGGGCGATCCGCGGCCAGGTCGTCGACGTGCGGCCGACCATGAAGGCGACCAGCGGCGGGTCGAGGGAGAGGGACGAGAAGGACTGGCAGGCGAAGCCGGCCGGGCCGTCCTCGCCGTCGGCGGCGGGGGCGGTGATCACGGTCATCCCCGTCGCGAACTGCCCGAGGACCTGGCGGAAGGCGGCCGGGTCGACGGGCGCGCGTTCGTCCTCGCGGACGCAGCGCAGCTCGGGGCGCGGCAGCGCCTCGACGGGGGCCGGGGCCCCGGCCGACCGGAGGTAGCGGACGGCGGCCGCGGCCGCCCCTGCGTGTCCCATCACACCGGCCATTGAAGCTGACTGCGCGTCAGATGGGAAGGGCCGGAGCCCCGGTACCGGGTCAGCGTCCCCGGTACTCGGGGCTCCTGCGCTCCACGAAGCTCCGTACGCCCTCCTGGGCGTCACGCGTGGTCATGTTGATCTCCTGCGCGGCGGCCTCGGCGGCGAAGGCGGCGGCGCGGTCGGTGTCCAGGGAGGCGTTGACGAGCTGCTTGGCCAGGGCGAGGGCGCGGGTCGGTCCGGCGGCGAGGCGGGCGGCCCACGCGCGGGCCGTGGCGTCCAGCTCGCCGTCGGGGACGACCCGGTTGACCAGTCCGAGGCGCGCGGCGTCGGCGGCGGTGAGCGCGTCGCCGAAGAACATCAGCTCCTTGGCCCGTTGCGGGCCGATCAGCCGGGGCAGCAGGTAGGCGCCCCCGCCGTCCGGGACCAGACCGCGGCGCACGAACACCTCGATGAACCGGGCCGACTCCGCGGCCAGCACCAGGTCGCAGGCGAACGCGAGATGGGCGCCGAGCCCGGCCGCCGTGCCGTTGACGGCGGCGATCACCGGCTTCTCGCAGTCCAGCACGGCGGCGATCAGGCGCTGCGCGCCCAGCCGCAGGGTGCGGGCGACGTCGCCGGGCAGCCGCTCGCCGGCCGCCGCGCCGCCGCGCAGGTCCGCGCCCGCGCAGAAGCCGCGCCCGGCGCCGGTGAGGACGACGGCCCGTACGGCGGGGTCGGCGGAGGCGGAGTCCAGCAGCGCGACGACGCGGTCGCGCGCCTCGGGCGTGAGGGCGTTGAGGGCCTCGGGCCGGTCGAGGGTGAGGTGGGCGACGTGGCCGTCGGCCTCGTGCCGTACCGGGGCGCTCAACGGCACACCACCAGCGCGTCGAGGGCCACCGCGCCCTGCCCGCGCTCCAGCACCAGCAACGGGTTGACGTCGAGCTCCGCGATGTCGTCGCCGAGCTCCAGCGCCATGCGCTGCACCCGCAGGACCACCTCCACGAGCGCGTCGAGGTCGGCCGGGGGCCGCCCGCGCACCCCGTCGAGCAGGGCCCGCCCGCGCAGCTCGTCGAGCATCTCCCGGGCCTGCTCCTCCCCGAACGGCGGCACCCGCACCGCCGCGTCGCGCAGCACCTCCACCAGCACGCCGCCCAGCCCCACCGTCACGGTCGGCCCGAACAGCTCGTCGTGCGTGACGCCGACGACCGTCTCGACGCCCCGCTCGACCATCTGGCACACCAGTACGCCGTCCAGCTCGACGCCCTCGTAGCGGGCGATGTCGGTCAGCTCGCGGTAGGCGTCCCGGACCTGGCTGGCCGAGGTGAGGCCGATCTTGACCAGGCCCAGCTCCGTCTTGTGGGCGATCCGCGCGCCGGACGCCTTCATCACCACCGGGTAGCCGACCGGCCCGGCCGCCCGTACGGCCGCCGCCGCGCTGGTCACCAGCTGCTCGCGCGGCACGCGGATGCCGTACGCCCGCAGCAGCTGCTTGGCCGCGTGCTCGCTCAGCTGCTCGCCGGGCCGCAGCAGCGCCCGCGCCTTGCGGAAGGACGGCGACGGGGTGCGCGGGGCCGCGTCGAAGGGGGAGCGGTAGCCGGCGGCGAAGCGGTGGTGGCCGAGGTGGGCGCGCACCGCGGTGAGGCAGTTGGCGACGGTGCGGAAGGTCGCCACCCGGGAGGACCCGAGCAGCACCTCGCGGTACGCCGGCTCGGTGCCGACCGGCGACCCCCACACCACGCACACCAGCTTGTCCGTCTCCTCGGCCGCGTCCACCAGGTCCCGCACCAGCCTGTCGCTGAGCGGCGGGAACGGCCCGGTGACCGGGCAGATCAGCACGCCCACCTCGGGGTCGGCGAGGATCGCGTCGATGATCTTCCGGCCGCGGTGGTCGCCGACGGGGTGGCCGCCGTTGTCGACGGGGTTGGCCACGTTCAGGTACTCGGGTATCCACTGGTGCAGCTCGGCCTGCCGGGCCTCGGACAGCACCGGCAGCCGGAGTCCCGCCCCGGCCGCGAGGTCGGCGACGTGCGCGCCGGTGCCGCCGGAGATGGAGTAGACGACGACGCCGTCGGCGCGGGGCGGCCGGGCGCGGGCCAGCAGGGCGGCGGTGTCCTGGAGTTCGTCGAGGCCGTCCACCCGGATCACGCCGAACTGCCGCATCGCCGCGTCCACCACCGCGTCCGCGCCGGTCAGCTTGCCGGTGTGCGAGGCGGCCGTGCGGGCGCCGGCCTCCGTGCGGCCCACCTTGACGGCGACGACCGGCACCCCGCGCCGGGCGGCCCGGTCGGCGGCGAGCAGGAAGGAACGGCCGTCCTTCAGGCCCTCGACGTAGGCGGCGATGGCGCCGACCTCGGGCTGCTCGGCGAAGTAGGAGACGAAGTCGGCGGTCTCCAGGTCGGCCTCGTTGCCGGTGGGCGCCCAGTGGGAGAGCCGGATGCCGAGTTCCTGCAGGGCGAAGACGGGCCGGCCCTGGTGCCCGGACTGGGTGATGAGCGCGATCGCGGGGCCGTCGAGGTCGTCCCGGAACCGTTCGAAGGCGTTGAGGTTGGTGTTGGGCCCCAGCAGCCGCATGCCGGACCCCGCGACGGCGGCGGCCAGGCGCTCCTGCGCGGCCGCCCCACGCGCGCCGGTCTCGGCGAACCCGGAGGCGAAGACGACCGCGAACCTGGCCTTGGCCGCGGCGAGTTGCTCCACCACCGGGAGCGGGTCGGCGACCAGCACCACGGCGACGTCGACCTGTTCGGGCAGCTCGGCGACGGACGCGGAGCAGGGGATGCCGAACACGGACGGGCGGTGCGGGTGCACCGGGTGCAGCCGGGCGCCCACCCGCTCGGCCCAGCCGACGAGCTGCCGGGTGATGCCGGTGTTGGGCCGCCCCTCGGCGTCCGAGGCGCCGATCACGGCGACGGACTCGGGGCGGAAGAAGCGGTCGAGGTCGGGGACGCCCGCGTACAGGGGCCGGCCGCTGACGTCGAGGTCGTCCGCCTCGGCCGGCCGGCCGTGGACGGCGGGCCCGGGCTGCTCGCCGCAGGCGATGACCCGGGCCCGGCGGGAGTCGGTGGTGAGGGTGCCGTGGGTCGATCCAAGCATCTGTCCGCCCGCTCCTGTGTGACAGCAATAACTGACGCTCTGTCAGATTACTGAACTGACGCTGTGTCAGGAACGGTTCGTGCAGGCAAAGCCCGGCCGTCCCTGGCTCATGTCCGCCCGGCCGGCCCTCACAGCGCCGCCAGCACCTCCTTGGCCACCCGCTCGCCCGAGCGCACCGCGCCGTCCATGAACCCGGTCCAGTACGTGGAGGTCTCGGTCCCCGCCCAGTGGATGCCGCCGACCGGCTCCCGCAGCGCGGCCCCGTACTCCGTCAGCACCCCGGGCGGCGCGTAGGCGACCGGGCCGCCGCGTGAGAAGCCCTCGTTGTCCCAGCGCTGGAGCACGAAGGCGGTGGGCGACTTGGCCTTGTCGCCGAAGTAGACGGCGTAGTCCTTCAGCACGGCCGCCTTGACCTCGTCCACGCTCGCCGCGTCGTACGCCCGCATCTCGTCGGCCTCGATGAAGCCCATCAGGGCGCCGTAGGAGGCGTCGGGGGGCGAGTTGTCGAACGTCGAGCGGACCGTGCCCGAGTCGCTGACGACCTGGCCGTTCAGGCCGGCGGCGCGCCAGAAGGGGGTGTCGTAGACGGCGATGGCCTTGCCGATCGACCCCATCGGCATCCGCTGGGTGAGCTGGTCGCGGGCGGCCGGCAGCAGCGGGTCGTAGGCGATGCGGGCGGCCAGCGGCGGCGGCAGCGCGACGACGACCTTCTTCGCGGTCACCGTGATCCCGTCCGCGGTCACCGCGTACCGGGCGCCCGACCGTGCGATCGACCGCACCGGCGCGCTCGGCACCACCCGGTCGCCGAGCACGGCGGCCAGCTTCACCGGCACCTGCTGGGAACCGCCGACGAAACGGGACTCCTGGGCGCCCTTGGCGGTGTCGGTGAGGCGCTCCAGGGTTCCGGCGGTGGACTCGTTGCCGGCGGCGGCGATGTAGTACAGGACGTAGAGCAGGGACAGTTCGCGGGGCTGCGCCGAGAAGATCGACGTGGTCGCCACGTCGAGGAGGAACTTGGCGGACGGGACGACGGCGTTGGCGTTCAGCCAGCTCTCGAAGGTCTGCCGGTCCCACTCGGCGGCCTTGGGCGCGGTCCACGGCGCGTCGATCGGCACCTTCTTGGCCATGTCGTCGAGCGCCGCCTGCACGATCGCGGCGTTGGCGAGCCCGGCCGCGTCGACCGGCGGGACCGCGCCGAGCAGTCCGTCGGTGGCGTAGGGCGTCTTGGTGCCGTCCTTGTACAGCAGGTTCTTGCCGGTGTTGTAGGTGGGGAAGGTCGCCACGCCCAGCGAGTCGGCGAGCGCCTTGATGCGGTCCTGGGTGGGGCCGATGAACTCGGCGCCGCCCTCGGTGACGCCGCCGCCCGGCAGCGGCAGGCCCACGACCCGGCCGCCGACCCGGTCACGGGCCTCCAGCACGGCCACGGTGCTGCCGCCGGCCACCAGGTCGCGGGCCGCGGTCAGCC
The DNA here is from genome assembly GCF_044335305.1 of Streptomyces sp. NPDC020490. Taxonomy (NCBI): domain Bacteria; kingdom Bacillati; phylum Actinomycetota; class Actinomycetes; order Kitasatosporales; family Streptomycetaceae; genus Streptomyces; species Streptomyces sp. NPDC020490. The sequence continues at coordinate 60,791 of NZ_JBIRUY010000026.1, forward strand.
CGGCGAGCCCGCCGCCGACGACACAGACGTCCACGTCCCGGCCGGCCGCGGACGCCGTGCCGACGGCCGCGGACGCCGTGCCGGACGCGGTGCCGGTGAGGGTGACGGCGCCGGCCGCCGCGGCGGCACCGCCGAGCAGGGAGCGCCGGGAGAGCCGGGAGAGCTGTCTTTCACGTGCCACGTGCGTCCTCCGTCATGAGCGAGAGGTGGGTGGAGCCGGAACCCGAAAAGGTGAACAGCGCTCACATTCTGGCGCGGCAGGGCGGCGCGGTACAGCTCTCGGGCCACATCTGACTCCCGAGTAAGGAAAGCTGCAGGCAGGAGGATTGATGGCCGGTCGGCGGAACAGCACTGGCCGCCTGCCCGGCGCCCCAGGCCCCTCGTGTACATGTGCTACATCTGTTACATGAGTGAGCCGGTGGTCGCATCCATGGCCGAGGTCCGCAGGCACCTCGCTGACGTCATCGATCGTGCTCGCCGGGAGGAAACCCCGACGATCATCACCCGCCGCGGCAAGCAGGAAGCCGTCGTGATCGACATCCAGGAGTACCAGCGCCTGCGTGAGATCGCGGACAACGCCGAAGAGGCGTGGCTCAACCGGCTGGCGGATGAAGCCGAGTCCGAGGGCGTGGAGGGTGCGATCTCCCTCGAGGAGATGGCTGCCTTGCTGCGTGCCCAGCAGGACTGACCTCATGACCCACGTCACGCGCTTCACGCCGCACGCACAGCGGGACATGCTCGACATCCCGCGCCAGGACGCTCTCCGCATCCTGTACCGCCTCACTGAACTCCGGAGGGCGATGGACGCGGGAGACACCACCGCGTCGGACGTCAAAGCGCTCCAGGAGCACAGCGCCCGGTGGCGGCTCAAGGTCGGCGACTACCGCGTCGTCTGCACCGTCGAGGACGGCCAGCTGATCGTGTGGGTCCTGGCCGTCGGCAACCGCCGCGACATCTACCGTCAGGTCCCGTAGGCCCCGCGGGGAGCCGCGGGGGCCCGCGCCGCCTGTGTCAGACCGGGAGCCGGGAGGGCTGCCGTTCGGTGTCCCCGGCGATGGACTTGGCGATCTTCACCGCGTCGATGGCCATCTCGCGGAACATGCCGCTGATGGGGTTGGTGAAGCCGGTGAAGTACAGGCCGGGGGCGTTGCCGGGGCAGCGGCCGCCGTGGGTCACCGGTCTGCCGCGCCCGTCCAGTACGTCGAGGTGGCCGACGATGCCCTCCAGGGCGCGGACGTAGCCGGTGGCGGCGATCACCGTGTCCGGTGAGACGCGGCTGCCGTCGGCGAGGACGACCTCGTCCCCCTCGAAGGAGTCGACGGCGGCCACGACCTCGATACGGCCCTTGCGCACGGCGTCGACGAGACCGACGTCCAGGATCGGGATGGCTCCCTCCTTGACCCTGCTGTACAGCCCGGTGTCCGGGCGGGGCAGCCCGCGCGCCGTCAGGTCCGGCACGCTGAGCTTCGCCACCGGCCGGGCCAGCCGGTCGACGAGCCCGGTCGGCAGCCGCCGTACCAGCACGCTGGTGTACTGGGTGGGCCAGCCGGCCGTCGAGCGGCGCACGATGTGCGGGGCCGTCCGCACGGACAGCCGCACCCGCGAGGCGCCGCCCTCCACCAGGTCGACGGCGATCTCGGCACCGGTGTTGCCGGAGCCGACGACGAGGACGTCACGGCCGGCGTACGGCTCGGCGTTGCGGTACCGCGACGCGTGCAGCAGCTCCCCGCCGTACGTGTCGCGGCCGGGCCAGTCGGGGATGCGCGGGGTGTGGTTGAAGCCGGTGGCGACGACCACCGCCGCGCCGGTCAGCTCGCGGCCGCCGGTGGCGTGCAGCAGCCAGCCGGCGCCGTCGGGCGTGCGCTCGATCCGGGACACCTCGACGCCGGTGACGATCTCCAGCTCGTGGTGCTCGGCGTACTTCTCCAGGTACCGCACCACGTCGTCCCGGGACACCCAGCGCCCGAACCGGCGCGGCATCGGCAGCCCCGGCAGTGCGGACAGGCGCCGGGTGGTGTGCAGGTGCAGACGGTCGTAGTGGCGCCGCCAGGACGCCCCGACCCGGTCGGACTTCTCCAGCACGACGGCACGGATGCCCCGCGCGCGCAGCGCGTACGCGACGGAGAGCCCGCCGGGCCCGCCGCCGACGACGTAGATGGGGTGACCAGCGGGGCTTGCGATCGGTGTGGAGTCGGCCATGAGCGCGAGCGTAACCACGCACCAGTTTGTTGGGTCTCGGTCAAGACCGGAATTGGTTGCGGATTGATCACGTGTGGGGGAGGAGTGGGTGGGACGTGTGGCGCACTTCACGTGATTGTGGCCGTTCCGGGGATCCGGGACGTCCCGCCCCCGCCCCGGCCGGCTACCTCGCCCTGTGGCCGGTCACCTGGGCGATCCAGGCGATGAAGTCGCCCGGGTCGGTGTTCGCGCCGTGGCCCTGGTCCCAGTAGTAGAGGTGGTTCACGTCGTCGCCGAGGGCGTGCGCGGCGGCGGCGAGGTTCGCGGAGACCGTGAGCGAGGTGTCGGAGTCCTTGGTGCCCAGGCGGATCCACCAGTGCCGGGCCCGGCCGTCGTTGACCTTCTCCACGAGGTGGTGCATCGGGTTCATCAGGTTCAGCTTCTCGGGTATGTCGCTCGCGACCCGCTTGGTGCTCAGGCCCGTGGTGTCGTTCTTCGCGCCGTACGCCGTGAAGTGGCGGGCCCCGGTGGTGCCCGCGCCGAACTCGTTGTTCTCGCCCGTGGACAGGTCGAACGCGTCGAAGGCGGGCGCGGTCTTCTTCCGGGCGCCCACGTGGGTGAGGAAGTCCTCCCAGGTGAAGGACGCCTTGCCGTTCTCCCATGTGATGAAGGTGTTGGCGGCCAGGTAGGACGCGCGGTCGGCGTCCGACAGGGCCGCGAGGTACGTCGTGGCGGACGGCCGCAGGTACTGCTCGACCAGGTAGGTGTCGTAGTTGCGGGCGGTGAGCGGGCCGTGGCCGTTCAGGCCGCGCAGCCGCAGCCTCGCCTGGTACTCGGCGAACTGCGCCCGCAGCGCCCTGGACACCGCCTGGTCGGCCTGCTCGCCGGTGCTCAGGGCGTTGGCGCCCCAGTTCCACTCGTAGGCGCCGTCGGCGTGCTCCAGGTCCGTGATCGGGCACCACGCGCCGACCGCGAAGACCGCGTCGGAGGCGTCCGCCGCGCCCAGTTCCTCCAGGTACTCCGCGTAGGCCGGGCTGTCGCCCGAGGCGCCCAGCAGCGCGGACAGCGCGCCGCCCGCGCTGGTGCCCGCGGACACGATCCGGTCGACGTCGCCGGGGATGCGGCCCTTGTTGGCCTTCACGTACCGCACCGCCGCCTTCAGGTCGACGATCGCGGCGGGAGCCGTGCCGTAGTACGCGCCGGCGGAGTCCGTGAGGGTACGGCCGCGGGCGCCGGGCTCGACGACGACGTACCCGGCCAGCAGGGCCAGCTTCTGGTTGGTGTCCAGGGCGCCGCCCGTGGGGTTGGTGTTGCCGTTGGCGTTGGAGGCCGAGGGGCTGGGCGCGGCGCCGCCGGCGGGGCCGCCGCCGGGCATGCCGCCCCCGCCCGTGCCTCCGCCGCCGACGCCGGCGGTGGCGCCGAGGCCCATCACGACGGTCCTGCGCTTGACTGCCCTGTGCTTCACGATTCTCGACTCCCTCGGTGGCTGGGACGGTTGCCGGGCTTGCGTCTGCGAAGGTAGCGAGAGTGTGGACAGGATTGCCAACAATCCGACCGTATTCATGGCCGATGCACAGGTTCACAGGAGGGGTGCGGGTCCACGGGCAGGGTTCTCGGATCGCCCGATCTGACGTACCGTCAGATGCATGGACACGATCTGGCTCGACGGCGCCGAGTGGCTGGCCGTGCTGCGCGTCGGACTCGGCCTGTGGTGGCTGGAGAGCTGGCGGCACAAGGACAAGAAGGGCTGGTTCGAGCGCGGCACCGGCATCGCGTGGGCCGCGGACGTCGCCGCGCGGCACCGCTGGAGCGCCGTACGGTCCGGCTTCGACGCCGTGGTCGCCCCGCGGCCGCGCACGATGGCGTACGTCGTCGTGTACGCGGAACTGGCCCTGGGGCTCGGACTGGTCGCCGGGTTCCTCACCCCGGTCGCGCTGGCCGGCGGCCTGGTGCTCAACGCGCTCTACTTCACGCTCATGATCCACGACTGGGCCGAGCAGGGGCAGAACGCGATGATGGCGCTGGTCTCGGCCGTCGCGCTGTTCGGCATGGCGTGGCAGACCTGGTCGGTGGACAGCGCGCTGGGGCTGTTCCGGTGACGGCCGCCGCCCGCTTCGACGTCCCGGAGGCCGACCCGTTCACGCGGGCGTACTGGGACGCGGCGGCCGAGGGCCGGCTGCTGATCCGCCGCTGCGGCGCGTGCGGGCGGGCCCACCACTACCCGCGCGAGTTCTGCCCGCACTGCTGGAGCGAGGACGTGACGTGGGAACGGGCGAGCGGCCGCGCGGCGCTCTACACCTGGTCCGTCGTCCACCGCAACGACCTGCCGCCCTTCCGGGACCGCACGCCCTACGTCGCCGCCGTCGTCGACCTCGCCGAGGGACCGCGGATGATGACCGAGGTCGTGGAGTGCGCGGCGGACGGACTCCGGGCCGGCCTGGAACTGGAGGCCGTGTTCCGCAACGGTGTCCCGGTGTTCCGGCCGCGCGGGGCGGCCGCAGCGGATTCAATGGACGGATGACCCACGCCGACCAGCCTTTCGCCGGCCCGTTCCCCGCCCTGCACGGCCACGGGCTCCTGCTGCGCCCGTGGGACCCGGACTCCGACACCGACGTCGCCGTCTGGCTGCGCGGGCTCACCGACCCGGAGTTCGTGCGCTGGAACACCCCGCTCAGAACGGTCACCGACCTCGACAGCGCCCGCGAGTCGATGCGCGCCAAGACGCAGGCCGCCGCGGAGGGCACGGCGGCGTCGTACTGCGTCACCGACGCGGAGACCGGCACGCCGCTGGGGCACATCAGCGTCGAAGCCGTTCACCCGGCGCCGGCCGGCGCCCGCGTCGGCTACTGGGTCCTGCCCGAGGCCCGCGGACGGGGCGTCGCCACCCGCGCCCTCGCCGTGGCCGCCCGCTGGGCCCTGACCGGCTTCGGCATGCACCGCCTCGAACTCGGCCACGCGGTCGGCCACGACGCCTCCTGCCGTGTCGCCGAACGCTGCGGCTTCCGCTACGAGGGCACCCTGCGCGGCGCGATGTTCGAGGCGAACCGCCACGACGCGTTCCGGGACGTGCACCTGCACGGACGGCTCGCGACGGACCCCGAGCCGGGTGGGGCCACACTCACGGGATGAGGGAGACCACGGCTCACGGCCACAGCAGCTCTCTGGTCCAACCGCCCTCCTCGCGAAGGTAGTTCAGGCGGACGTGGCGGCGGTGTTCGTCGCCCTGGAAGAACTCCGCGGTGTCCGGGCGCAGGTGGTACAGGGTCCAGGTCGGCACCGGGGCGTCCGGCTCGCGCCGGGCCCGGTCCCACGCCGCCTCCGACGCCCGCGCCAACTCCTCCACCGAGCCCAGGACTTCGCTCTGGCGGCCGGTCAGGGCGGCGGCCAGGGCGCCCGTCGAGCGGGCGTGCAGGTCGCCCTGGGACTCCTCGGCCGGCGCGGCGTTGACCGGGCCGCGCACCCGCACCTGGCGGCCCAGCACCGGCCAGTAGAAGGCGAGCGCCGCGTACGGCCGGGCCGCGAGCTGTCCGCCCTTGCGGCTGGTCGCGTGCGTCGCGAACGACCAGCCGTCCGCGTCCGCGCCGTGCAGCATCACGATCCGCACGTCCGGGCGGCCCTCCTCGTCCGACGTCGCCAGCGACATCGTGTGCGGCTCGGCCTGCCCGGCGGCCACCGCCTCGGCGAACCACTGCGTGAACAGCGCCAGGGGCTCCGCGGGCGCGGCCGCCGGGTCGAACGGCCGCAACTCGGTGACCCGCGGGTCCCACACCCGCAGCGACCTCAGCAGCCCGTGAAGATCCGATGCCATGCGTCGAGTATCACCCGGCGCGCCCCCGGTGCACTCGTCGGCGGTACGTTGGTCTCCGGGGCGTCGAGAGGGGGCGGGGGAGCTGCAACACCGTTCCGTTCCGGTCGGGTTGAGGCGTCTGCTGGCCGCCGTTCTGCTGCTGGGGGCTCTCACCGCGTGCGGCGGCGACGAGCCGACCGCGCTCTCCGCGCCCGAGGTCTTCTACCTCCGTGCGCACGGCGGCGACCAGGTCTTCCCCCTGTCGGTCGACGGCGGCGGCCCGTACGCCCGTCCCGGCACCCGGAAGCTGACCGTGGACGTCGCGCCGGGTTCCGAGGGCGTCGTCCGGCTGGACGGGAGCGGGCCGGACTGCGCGGGCGGTGCCACCCACGTCACCTGCGACGTCACGGGCACCGACCTCCGCCTGGCGGGCACCCGGGGGTTCGTGCCGCGCGCCGCGAAGGGCAGCAGGCCGGGCGACACCGGCTACCTCCGCTTCTCGTACGCGGCGAAGGGCGGCAAGAAGCTCACCGCCCGCACCCGGGTGGTCGTCGGGGAACCGGCGCTGAAGCTGCTGCCTGCCGAGCCGTCGCGGCGGGTCCGTCCGGGCGCCGGGATCACGTCGCCCGTCGTCGTCCGCAACACCGGTGACGTCCCGGCGCGGGGGCTCACCCTCGTCGTCGACTCCGGCGACCTGGAGTTCGCGCGGCGGTACGCCAACTGCCGGTATCCCGGCATCCAGCACGGACGGCAGGCGGTGTGCCGGTTCCCGGACCTGGTCATCCCGCCCGGCGAGACCGTCGCCGTCCGGCCGGGGCTGCGGCTGCGGGCGTCGGAGACGCGGATGTACGGGTCGTTCCAGCGGCAGGTGTGGCCGACGGACGCGGGGCCGGGGCAGGACCAGAGCTTCTCCGCGGGCGGCGACCGCGGCGCCGGCCCGGCCCTGCGCGCCGCGCGGGTGGGGCGGGCCGGCGCGGTGAACGGCGCCGTCGCCGGGAACCGGGACTGGGTCTCCGTCTCCCTCGACACCCACGCCGACTACGCGGTCACCGGCGCCCACCTGCACGGCGCCCCGGGCGACCGGCGCACGCTGCGCCTCACCGTCCGCAACGACGGCCCCGGCGACCCCGGCCACGCCGCCCGGCTGGTGTTCCGCCCGCCCCTGGGCACGGCCGTGCTGAAGGAGCCCATGGAGCTGATCGACGAGGACGCGCGCACGCCGTACTGCCGTCACGGCGACTACGACTACAGCTGCGACGTGGGCGACCTGGAACCCGGCTCGTCCCGCACCTTCGAGTTCACCCTGAATCTCGGTGAGCCGGGAACGGGCAGCGTCAGCCTGAAGGACGCCAGTCCGCGGACCGGCCGCCACGACCCCGACCCGTCCGACGACCGGGCCGCGGTCACCGTCACCGGCTGACCCGGCCCGGTCGACCGCGCTTCGGCTGACCCGGCTCGGTCGACCGCGCTTCGGCTGACCTGGCTCGGTCGACCGCGCTCCGGCCGCCGTTCATCACCGCGCCGAACCGCGCCGGCGAATCCCTGCCTCGAGGAAGCCGTCGATGTCGCCGTCCAGTACGGCCCTGAGATCGCCGGTTTCGTGGCCGGTGCGGAAGTCTTCGACCGCCTCGCCGGGAAACAGGGCGTACGAGCGCACGGTTTCGTCGTCGCTCCGGGGACTGCCGCCGGCGTCGTCGAGCACGCGCATGTCGGCCCGTGCTGCCTGACGGCGGTGGTGAAGCAGCTTTGTCCGGAGCACTTCCACGGCCCTGGCCCTGTTCCGGGCCTGGGTGCGCTCGTTGTCGCACGTGACGACGATGCCGGTCGGGACGTGCGTGATCCGGACCGCTGAGTCGGGAGTGGCGCTGAAGCAGCTGACGCCTGCGAAACGGTAGACGTCGACGCGCAGTTCGGACTCGTCGCAGGCGACGTGGTCGGACTTCTCGGCGACCGGCAGCACCTCGACACTCGCCGAGCAGACCGAGGGGCGGCCCTGGCTGCCGAACGGCGACACGTGCACCAGCCGCTGCGTACCTTGCTCCGCGGACAGCATCCCGTACGCGTACGGCGCCTTCACGGCGAAGGTGGTCGACTCGATGCCGGCCACCACCGCGTACGAGGTCTCGTACACCTCGGTCGGGCAGCCGTGCCGCTCGGCCCAGCGCAGGTACATGCGCCCGAGGCGCTCGGCGAAGTGGGAGGCGTCGACGCCGCCTGCCCCGGCCCGGATGCTGACGAGGGCCTCGCGCTCGTCGTACTCGCCGGAGAGGAGCGTGCGGAGCTCCATCTCCGCGAGGGCCTCGCGGACGGACGTGAGCTCGGTCCCGGCCTCGGCGCGGGTGTCCGGGTCGTCCGTCTCCTCGGCCAGCTCGAACAGGACCACGAGGTCGTCGATCCGGTTGCGCAGGGCCTCGGCCTTGCGGACCTCGGCCCGGAGGCGTGCGAGCTTCTTCGTGATCCGCTGCGCCGCCTCCGGGTCGTCCCAGAGAGACGGGGCCGCGGCCTGCTCCTGGAGCACGGCGATGTCCGCCCCCGCCTTGTCGAGGTCCAGGGCGGCCTCGATCGACGCCATGGTCGAGAGGAGAGACTTCAGCCCTTCGGACACCTCGACTGCCACGGGCGCCACTATGCCAGCCGGCGCGCGCCTGGAGCCTGCCCGGTCCGCCCGGTCCGCCCGGTCTGCGCGGTATGCGCGGTCTGCGCGGTCTGCCTGGTCTGCGCGGTCCGCCTGGTCCGTGCGGTCCGCCTGGTCCGCCCGGCGGTGGAGGCCGGCGCCTGGCGTCCGTCGGAGCGTCCCGGCTCAGTCCCGGCTCAGTCCCGGCCCAGCACCACCGTCCCCGACGAGCAGAACCAGCCCCCGGTGCCGGAGGCCACCCCCAGGCGGGGCGTGCCTCCGTCGCGGGCGCGCACCTGCCGGGCGCCGGCCTCGCCCCTGAGCTGCCGTACCGCCTCGACCAGGAGGAACAGGCCGCGCATGCCGGGGTGCTGGGCCGACAGGCCGCCCCCGTCCGTGTTCACCGGCAGCTCCCCGCCCTCCACCCTGAGCCGTCCCTTCCCGACGAACGCCCCGCCCTCTCCCTTCGCGCAGAAGCCGAGGTCCTCCAGGGTCACCAGCGTCATGTACGTGAACGCGTCGTAGATCTCGGCGAAGTCCATCTCCCGCGGCCGCACCCCCGCCCGTCCGAACGCCAGCCGGCCGCTCACCGCCGCCGGGGAGACCGTGAAGTCGGGCCACTCGGACATCGCGGCGTGCGAGACGTGCTCCCCGGTGCCCAGCACCCACACGGGCGCGGTGCGGCAGTCCCGTACGTACTCCTCGGCCGCGAGCAGCACCGCCGCGCCCCCGTCGGAGCGGAGGCAGCAGTGCAGCTTGGTGAACGGGTCGGCGATCATCGGGCCGGACAGCACGTCGTCCGGCGTGATCGGGTCCCGGAACATCGCCTCCGGGTTCAGGGCCGCGTTGGCCCTCGCCTGCACGGCCACCGACGCCAACTGCTCGACGGTCGTGCCGTGTTCGATCATGTGGCGGCGGGCCGCCATCGCGTACTTGGCGATCAGCGTGTGGCCGTAGGGGACCTCGAACTGCAGCGGGCCGCGCGAGCCGAAGGACAGGTCGCCGGTGCGGCGGCCCGCCCGGACGTCGGCGCGGGCGGTCGAGCCGTAGGCCAGCAGGACGGCGTTCGCGTGGCCCGCGGCGATCGCGTCCGCCGCGTGGGCGGCCATGACCTCCCAGGTGGAACCGCCGACGGAGGTGGAGTCGACCCAGGTCGGGCGCAGGCCCAGGTACTCGGCGACCTCGACGGGGGCGAGCGTGCCCAGGCCCGCCGAGGCGAACCCGTCGACATGGCGGCGTTCCAGCCCGGCGTCCGCCAGCGCGCGGCGGGCCGCCTGCGCGTGCAGGGCGTAGGGGGTGGTGGCGTCGAGCCGCCCGCAGTCGGCGAGGGCCACGCCCACCACGGCGACGTTCCGGCTGCCGCGAGCCATCAGCGGTCTCCTCCCCCTGGGCATCTCGGTCCGGCCCTCCTAATATGACGGACCGTCAGATGCGAGGGGAAGAGGGAGGGAGAGCCGTGGACGCACGCTTCACCGCGGAACAGGACGACATCCGCCGCACCCTGCGCGAACTGCTCCGCAAGCGGTGCCGGCCGGAGGACCTGCGCGCGGCCCTCGACACCCCCGCGGGTCACGACCCGCTGCTGTGGACCGCCCTCGCCGGACGGCTCGGCCTGCCCGGCCTCGCGCTCCCCGAGGCCCACGGCGGAGCCGGCTGCACGGTCACCGACCTCGCCCTGGCCTGCGAGGAGACCGGCCGGGTGCTCGCGCCCTCGCCGCTGACGGCCACCGCCGTCCTCGCCGCGCCGCTCCTGCTCGCCCTCGGCACCGCCGCCCAGCGCGCCCGGCTGCTGCCCCGCATCGCCTCCGGCGAACTCACCGCCGCCCTCGCGGTGCCCGGCCCGCGCCTGGCCACCGCGCTCGCGCTGACCGGCGGCAACGGCGGCGACTGGGCCGGCGGCGGACGGGCGGGGGGCGTGCAGGCCAGGCGGGCGGGGGAGGGGTGGCGGCTGTACGGGCAGGCCGAGCAGGTGCTCGACGGGCACAGCGCGGGCCTGCTGCTGGTCGCCGCGCACACCGGCGGCTTCGCCCGGTCGCGGATCCTGCTGTTCCTGGTGCGCGGGGACGCCGGCGGACTCGTGCGGACACGGCAGACCGCCCTGGACGCGACCCGCCCGCAGGCCCGCCTGGAACTGCGGGACGTGGCGGCGGAGCTGCTGGGCGGGGACAGCGGGGACAGCGGGGACAGCGGGGGCGCGGGGGATGCCGGCGACGCGGTCCTCGCCGCCCTGGCCGCCGTCGGCGACGCCGCCGCGGCCGTCCTGGCCTGCGAGGCCGTCGGGGCCGCCGACCGGGCGCTGGAGCGGACCGTGGAGTACGTGAAGCGGCGCGAGCAGTTCGGCCGGGCCATCGGCTCCTTCCAGGCGGTCAAGCACCGGCTGGCCGACGTGTACGTCCAGGTGCAGGCGGCGCGCTCGGCGGCGTACTACGCGGCCTGGGCGGCCGCGCACGGGGAGCGGGCCGGGGCCCTCGCCCTCGCGCAGGCACTGGAGGCGCTGCGCGCCGCGGCCGCCGACGGGATCCAGCTGCACGGCGGGATCGGCTTCACCTGGGAGGACGACGCGCACCTGTACTTCAAGCGCGCCTGGGGCGACGAACTGTTGTTCGGGCCGGTGCACCGGCTGCGGGCGCACGCCGCCGACACGGCGCACCTCTTCGCACAAGGACAGGAGCAGGAGCGGGGACAGGAGCAGGAGCAGGGACAGGGACAGGAGCGGGGACAGGAGCAGGAGCAGGGGTGGGCGCAGGAGCAGGGGCGGGTGGCGGTGTGAGCGTCGGGCGGATCGTGCAGAAGGTGTCCGCCACCCGGGGCTTCGCCCGGGTGGCCCCGTACGTCGTCCCGGGGCTCGACCGGGCCGTCCACCGGCTCACCCGCGGCCGGGTGCTGCTCAGCGCGCTGATGCTGCCGGGCGTCGTACTGACCGTGCGGGGCGCGCGCAGCGGCCTGCCCCGCCGCACCCCGCTCGCCTGCGTGCCGGAGGACGGCGGACGCGGCTGGCTTCTGGTCGGCTCCAACTTCGGCCGCCCCGGCCACCCCGCCTGGACCCACAACCTCCTCGCCCACCCGGACGCCGAGATCAGCTTCCGGGGCCGGGACATCCCGGTGACGGCACGGCTGCTGGCGGGGGAGGAGCGGGCGGCGGCCTGGCGGGCGGCGCTGGCCCTGTGGCCGCCGTACGCGGCCTACCAGGCGCGGGTGGAGCGGGAGATCCGGCTGTTCCGGCTGGTCAGGCGCGACGCGTAGCGCGGCCGCCCGCACAGCGAGGCAGGCGGCGGCTCACCCGCGGTGAACCGCCGCCTGCCGGACAGGACTTGTGGGAAACTATGGCAAAGAAGAAAATTCCGGGAGCTATCGCGTGGGCTTCCGGCCCGTCACGCCCAGGTGCACCAACAGCGCCAGGTTCGGCTTGAGTTCGGCCTGCTTGACGCCCCAGGAAGTGAATCCCTTCTGGTGCGAGGCGACGGCCGCCAGCATCGCCACCAGCGAACCCGCCACGGCGGCCGGGTTCACGTCCTTGTCGACGCGGCCCTTGGCCTGCAGCGCGGTGACGGCGTCCGCGAGGGAGTTGTTCACCGAGTTCAGGATCTTCATGCGGATCTTGTAGAACCGCTTGTCGCCCTCGGCCGCCCCGAGGTCGACGACGCGCAGGATCGCGTCGTGCTTGCGCCAGAACTCCAGAAATCCGTCGACGAGCTCCTGGGCCGTCTGCCAGCCCGCCTTGCCGGTCCACGAACGGCCCTCCAGCAGCTCGGTCAACCCGGCTCCGTCGGCGGCCATTTGCTCGGCGATCTCCAGGACGGCGCCCTCGACGTCCGGGAAGTACTGGTAAAAGGTCGCGGGCGACGTACCGGCCTTCCGGGCGACATCGATGACCTTGACGTCCCGGTAGGGGGAGGAGCTGAGCATCTCGCTGAGGCAGTCGAGCAGCTTCTGCCGGGTCGCCTGCCCACGCCGGCCGGCCACGCGGCCGTCGACGGTACGCACTTGTCCTGTCATGTCGTCAGCTTACCGAGGGGTGATGGGAGCGCGATTCGGCCGACTGCAAATGGGGTGCCCGGGTGATAAGAGACGGGTGCGCCTGGTCTGCGCGGTGCGTGCGTCGCCGCTACGTTTGCCGCATGGCCGAAAACAGGGCATCCGCATACGCAGAGGGCGTCCCGTGCTGGGTGGACGCCCAGCTTCCCGACGTCGAGGCGGGCAAGCGGTTCTACGGTGAACTCTTCGGGTGGACCTTCGAGGAGTCGTACGGGGCGTCCACCTGGGCGCTGAAAGGCGGCGCCCCCGTCGCCGCGCTCGCGCCCAAGACGGACGGGCGCATGCCCACCGTCTGGACGGTGTACTTCGCCACCCCTGACGCGGAAGCCCTCGCCCGTCGCGTCCGGGACGCCGGCGGGCAGGTCGTCATCGTGCCCGTCCCGGTCGGCGACCTGGGCACGACGGCGCTGGTCACCGACGCGGAGGGGGCCGTGTTCGGCCTGTGGCAGCCGGGCCGCCACGCCGGTTTCGGCAGGCGGCACGAGCCGGGCACCTTCGCCTGGGTGGAGCTGTACGCCCGCGACACCGAGCGCGCCAACGGCTTCTACGGCGGCCTCTTCCACGACGCCCTGTTCGGCCCCGGCGCCCGGCCCGACTTCGGCCGGGCCGCCGTCTCCGACGTCTTCCCCGCCGAGATGCCGCCCCACTTCCTCGTCCACTTCGCGGTCGAGGACTGCGCGGCCGCGCTGGAGGCGGTGCACCGGCTCGGCGGGCGGGTGCAGGCGCCGCCGTTCTCCACCTCGTACGGACTGGTCGCCGTCGTCACCGACAATCAGGGGGCGTCGTTCGCGCTGCTGCAGCGCTGACCGGCGGATTTCCGTCCGGTATGAACCGAGACACCCCGCTTCGACCCCGGGTTCGCAACCAGTGGCCCGGGCAGGAAGAATCGGGGTGCGTGCCGCCACGGCGGTGCGGTGGTGAGACGCTGCACTTCGGTCGCGTGAACATGTGGGTGGCGCGGCTCGTACGGGGAGGTGGCAGGCAAGTGGTGGATCAGCTGACGCAGCACGATCCGCGGAGGATCGGGCCTTTCGAGGTGCTGGGACGGCTGGGCGCCGGCGGCATGGGGCTGGTCTATCTCGCGCGCTCGGCGTCCGGCCGGCGCGTGGCGATCAAGACGGTGCGCACGGAGCTCGCCGAGGACCAGCTGTTCAGGGTGCGCTTCACGCGCGAGGTGGAGGCCGCGCGGGCGGTCTCCGGCTTCTACACGGCGGCCGTCGTCGACGCCGACCCCCGGGCGGCCGTGCCGTGGCTGGCCACCGCGTACGTCCCCGCGCCCTCCCTGGAGGAGATAGTCAACGAGTGCGGGCCGCTCCCGGCCCAGGCGGTGCGCTGGCTGGCCGCGGGCGTCGCGGAGGCCCTGCAGTCGATCCACGGCGCCGGCCTCGTCCACCGCGACCTGAAGCCCTCGAACGTCCTGGTGGTCGAGGACGGCCCGCGGGTGATCGACTTCGGCATCGCCTCCGGCGTCTCGAACACCCGTCTGACGATGACGAATGTCGCCGTCGGCACGCCCGCCTACATGTCCCCGGAGCAGGCCAAGGACTCCCGCAGCGTGACCGGCGCGAGCGACGTGTTCTCGCTCGGCTCGATGCTGGTGTTCGCCGCCACCGGGCACCCGCCGTACCACGGCGCCAACCCGGTCGAGACGGTGTTCATGCTGCTGCGCGAGGGCCCGGACCTGGAGGGCCTCCCGGACGAGCTGCGCCCGCTCATCGAGTCCTGCATGCAGATGGACGCCACCGCCCGGCCCAACCCGGCCGACCTCCAGGCCCAGCTCGCGCCCCACCTCTTCGGCTCCGGCTCCGACGACAGCGGCACGGCGTCCGCGTGGCTGCCCGAGCGGGCGGTCGGCCTGATCGAGGCCCGCCGCAACGGCCGCCCGGCGGGGAAGCCCGGACCGCCCGCCGGACGCGGCGGCGCACGGGTCGCCCCGGTGCCGCCCCCGCCCCCGCACGACCCGGTGGTGCCGGCGCCGGTGGGCGCCCCGGACACCGGTCCCGTCCGGCTGGCCGGCGCCCCGGTGCCGATCGGGCCCGGACCGCGCGTGTCCGACGTGCGGGCCGCCGCCGTGCAGGCGCCGCCGCCGGAGGCCGCCCTGGCCGCCACCTGGACCAAGGCCCGCCCCGGCGTGGGCGGCGCCGACCCGGCCGTGCCGGCGCCGCCGCCCGCCCCGCCGGAGACCGCGGCCGGCTGGCGCCCCTGGCGTTTCCGCATGTCGAACGATGTGTGGGGCACCCCGTCCGTCTTCGGCGACCTCGTCTACGTCACCTCCTTCGAGGTGCACGCCCTCGACGTGGCCACCGGCCGCCGCCGCTTCAAGACGCGGGACGTCGCCTGGTCGATGGCGGTCGCGGACGGCCGTATCCACGCCTCCGACGGGCCGACCCTGTTCGCCCTGGAGTGCCGGGAGG
The DNA here is from genome assembly GCF_044335305.1 of Streptomyces sp. NPDC020490. Taxonomy (NCBI): domain Bacteria; kingdom Bacillati; phylum Actinomycetota; class Actinomycetes; order Kitasatosporales; family Streptomycetaceae; genus Streptomyces; species Streptomyces sp. NPDC020490. The sequence continues at coordinate 75,819 of NZ_JBIRUY010000026.1, forward strand.
GCGCCGACCTGTGGCGGCTGAACACGGACGCCTGGGTGTACTCCCTGCACGCCGACCGCGGCACCGTCGTCACCGGCACCCGGGGCGGCGGCGTCCAGGCGTGGGAGGCGTCCACCGGGCAGAAGCTGTGGGAGATCAGCGGGGCGCAGACCGACTTCGAGACCCCGGAGGCCGGCCCCGCGGTGCACGAGGGCACGGTGTACGTCTGGCAGGACGCCCGCCTGCGCGCCCTCGACGCGCGCACCGGCGACGAGCGCTGGTCGTACCCGATCGGCGACGCGGCCTCCTGCGGCGGCGTGCCGGTGCGGCTGACGCACGCGCCGGACGGCTACGTGTACGTGTCGGCCGGCACCCGCGTCCTGGCCCTGGACGTGGCGAGCGGGCACGTCCGCTGGCACTTCGAGGCGCCGGCGGTCTTCCTGTGCCCGCCCGCCTTCGCGCCGGGCCCCGCGGTGACCGGCGGCGGCATCTACCTCGCCGACTACCTCGGCACCGTGTACGCCCTGGACGCCGCCGACGGGCGCGACCGCTGGCGCATCGCCACCGAGTCCCGCACGTCGACCGAGCCGGTCCTGGTGGCCGCCGGGCACGTGCACGTCGGCAGCGGCAAGGGGCTCTACACGCTGGACGCCGTCACCGGCACGCCCAAGTGGCGCTTCCAGGCGGGCGGCGACATCGTGGGCGCCCCGGCGGTGGCCGAGGGCCGCATCCACTTCGGCTCGACGGACCACCTGCTGTACACCCTGAAGGCCGACGACGGGCGGCTGCGCTGGAAGCTGGCCACCGGCGGCGAGATCACCGGCTCCCCGGTCGTCAAGGACGGCGTGGTGTACGCGTGCAGCAAGGACCGGTGCGTGTACGCCCTGGACGCGGAGAAGGGCACGGGCACGGCACGCACCACGTGACGCGGTACCGGGGGATGCCCGGGGATGGCGTGGACCGTGTGGCGCGGCGCTGGGCGGTGCCCGGGCACGGCACGCACCACGTGGCGCGGTACCGGGCGGCAGCCGGGACGGCCGTCGTGCCGGGCGCACGGAAGGAGTTCCGGACGACGGCCGTCGCTGCCGGGAGCGGGCCCGCGATGGCGTCGTCACCGCTCACGCCCCAGACGCTACGCCCGGTGAACACCCCCCGCCACCCGACGCCCTCCGGCCCCGCCCGCCCCAGCAGCCGACTGCAGCGGCGAGGGCCGGGGCCGCCACTCCGCCGTGCCCATGAGCATCATCCGCGCGACTTCCCCGTACGGCATCCGCTGCGCCAGCAGCACCGACTCGTAGGCGCTGACCATCCCGTACGTCGTGTGCGGGTCGAAGAACGTGGCCGTCGGGTCGGCGACGACGAAGTCCGACTCGCCCAGGAGGTAGAAGGCGCCCCCGCAGGCCATGCCCCGCACGGCGGCGACGACCGGCTTCCACAGGTCGTTGGACTTGGGCCCGACGCGCAGCAGCGGATCGTCCGTCATGAAGGGCGAGTCCGGCTGCGGCACGACGGCATCCCGGTCCAGCCCGGTGCAGAAGGCGCGCTCGCCGGCCCCGGTGAGGACGACGGCGCGCACGGTGTCGTCGAAGCGCAGCCGGCGCCAGACCGAGCGCAGCTCGTCCCGCATCCGCAGGTCGATGGCGTTGAGCCGGCCGGGGCGGTCGAGGGTGACGACCGCGACGCCGGTGTCCTCGTCGGCCGAGACGGTCACCGCCGGTGCCGGTGCCGGTGCCGGTGTCGGCGTCGGCGTCACGGGCGCTCCAGGACCCACTGCGGCAGACCGGCGTCCGTGAAGACGGCCCGCACCCGCGCCCCGATCCGGACCCGCTCGCGCGGCACCGAGTCGAGCCGTGCCCCGGCCCCGGCGACCAGGTTGCCGACCAGCCGGACGCGGGGGGCGTCGTCGAGCTCGACGACGACCACGGTGTACGGGGCCTGCTCGGCGTAGGCGGGCAGCAGGGGCGGGTGGGGGACCACGTAGGACCAGACGCGTCCGCGGCCGTCCGTCGGACGCCACTCGGCGGCGAACGACCGGCAGTGCGGGCAGCAGGGGCGGGGCGGGAAGCGCGGCTCGCCGCAGTCGGCGCAGGTCTGCACGCGCAGTTCGCCGCGGCGGGCGTACTCCCAGAAGGGGGCGCCGTCGGCATCGGGGACGGGGGTCAGCGTCATCCGGCGCTCAGCTCCTCAGCAGCAGGGCGGAGGTGGGGACCCCTTCACCGGCGGTGACCAGGCAGGTCGCGGCGCCCGGCACCTGCGCGGTGCTCGTCCCGCGCAGCTGCTTCACGCCCTCGGTGATGAGGTTGAACCCGTGGACGTACGCCTCGGAGAGCCCGCCGCCCGACGTGTTCAGCGGCAGCCGCCCGCCGATCTCCAGCGCGCCCTGCTCGGTGAACGCGCCGCCCTCGCCGCGGCCGCAGAAGCCGTAGCCCTCCAGGGAGAGCGGGATCAGCACCGTGAACGCGTCGTAGATCTGGGCGACGTCCACGTCCTGGGGCGTGAGGTCGGCGTGCTTGAACAGGTGCCGGGCGGCGGTCCAGGCGGGGCCGGTGAGGGGGTCGTCGCACCAGTAGTTGACCATGCCGTGGTGCTGGGCGGGCAGGCCCTGGGCGGCGGCGTGCACGTACACCGGCCGCCGCCGGCAGTCGCGGGCGCGCTCGGCGGAGGTGACAACGCAGGCAAGCGCCCCGTCCGTCTCCATGCAGTTGTCGAACAGGCACAGCGGCTCGCTGATCCACCGGGACGTCATGTACATCTCGCGGGTCAGCGGCCGGTCGTACATGACCGCGGCGGGGTTCTGGTTGGCCCGGTTGCGGCAGGCGAGGGCGACGTTGAAGAGGTGGTCGCGGGTGGCGCCGTACTCGTGCATGTAGCGGCGCGCCAGCACGGCGATCTCGTCCACCGGCCGCAGCAGCCCGGAGGGGCGGGTCCACTGGGCGGGCGTGGGCAGTTGGCGGACGGTGTCGGTCCACGGCCGGGGGCCGCTGCCGCGCTTGCGCGAGCGCCAGGCGACCCCGACGGTGGCCTGCCCGGTGGCGACGGCGGCCGCGAGGTGCGCCACGGTGGCGCAGGACCCGCCGCCGCCGTAGCCGACCTTGCTGAAGAAGGTGAGGTCGCCGAAGCCGACGGACTTCGCCAGCTCCACCTCGTCGGTCTCCTCCATCGTGTAGGAGGCGAGCGCGTCGACCTTGCCGGGCTCGATGCCGGCGTCGTCGAGGGCGGCGAGGACGGCCCGGCAGGCGAGGGTGCGCTCGTCCTCGGCGAGGCGTTTCGCGAACGCGGTCTGCCCGATGCCGACGATCGCGGTGGCGTCCTTGAACTCCCGGAGTCCGGCCATGCGTGGTCGTACCTCCCCGTGCCGAGGTCGGCTGACAGTCCGTCAGGTTAGCGCTAATCTGACGGGCAGTCAGCTACCGGGTGGGAGTGAGTGAGCTGGAGGCCGGTCGTGCGCGGTGACGTGGAGTGGGGCTCCGTCCCGGGTCTGGTCCGCTCGGCGGCCGAGCGGTACGCGGACACCGAGGCGGTCGTCGACGGCCGCACCCGGGTGTCGTACGCGGACCTCGGCGCCCGCGTGGAGCGCGCCGCGGCGGCCTGCATGGCGGCCGGGGTCGTGCCCGGCGACCGGGTGGCCGTCTGGGCGCCGAACTCGCTGGAGTGGATCGTGGCCGCGCTGGGCGCGGTGTCGGCGGGCGCGGTGCTGGTGCCGCTGAACACCCGCTTCAAGGGCGCGGAGGCGGCGTACGTGCTGGCGCGGTCGCGGGCGCGGCTGCTGCTGGTGACCGGCACCTTCCTGGGGACCTCGTACGTGGCGTCGCTGCGGAGGGCGGCGGGGGAGGGCGACGGGGACGGCCCGCTGCCCGGACTGCCGTCGCTGGAACGGGTCGTGGTGTTCGCGGACGACGCCCCGGCCTCCTTCGTGACCTGGAAGGACTTCCTGGCCGGCGGGGAGGGGGTGGGGGAGGACGAGGTGCGGGCCCGTGCCGCGCGGGTCGGCGGCGGCATGCCGTCGGACATCGTCTTCACCTCGGGCACCACCGGCCGCCCCAAGGGCGCGGTGATCACCCACGCGCAGACGCTGCGGGCCTACGAGGTGTGGGCGGACCTGGCCGGCCTGCGCCGCGGCGACCGCTACCTGATCGTGAACCCCTTCTTCCACACCTTCGGCTACAAGGCGGGCGTGATCGCGTGCCTGATGCGGGGCGCGACGATGATCCCGCAGCCGGTGTTCGACGCCGGCACGGTGCTGGCGAACATCGCCGCGGAGCGGGTGTCGGTGCTGCCGGGCCCGCCGACCCTGCACCAGTCGCTCCTGGACCACCCGGCGCGGGACGCCCACGACCTGTCCACCCTGCGCCTGGTGGTCACCGGGGCGGCGGTGGTGCCGCTGCGGCTGGTGGAGCGGCTGCGGGACGAACTGGGCGTGGGCACGGTCCTCACCGCCTACGGCCTGTCGGAGGCGAGCGGCATCGTCACGATGTGCCGCCGCGGCGACCCGCCGTCGGTGATCGCGTCGACGTCGGGACGGGCGATCCCCGGCACCTCGGTGCGGGTGGCGGACGCGGACGGCGCGCCCCTGCCGGCCGGCCGGCCCGGCGAGGTCCTGGTCCGCGGGTTCAACGTGATGCGCGGCTACTACGAGGACGAGGCCGCCACCGCCGAGGCGTTCACGCCGGGCGGCTGGCTGCGCACCGGCGACGTGGGCGTGCTGGACGAGGCGGGCAACCTGCGCATCACCGACCGCGTCAAGGACATGTTCGTCGTCGGCGGCTTCAACGCCTACCCGGCGGAGATCGAGCAACGGCTGTGCCTGCACCCGGAGGTGGCCGACGCCGCGGTGATCGGCGTCCCCGACGCCCGCCTCGGCGAGGTCGGCCGGGCCTACGTGGTCCGCAGCCCCGGCTCCCCGCTGACCGCCGACGACCTGATCGCCTGGTCCCGCCGCGAAATGGCGAACTACAAGGTCCCCCGCCAGATCCGCTTCGTCCCCCGGCTCCCCCGGAACGCGAGCGGCAAGGTACTCAAGAGAGAACTGCGCGGACAGGACGGCTGAGCCGGAACGACCTGCGGGCCGGCCCGCCCCCGCCGCGCCGACCCGCCTCCCGCCGTACCGGCCCGCCCTGGCCGCCGTGTCGGCCGCCGTGTCGGCCCGCCCTGGCCACGCCGGCCCGCACGGGTCCCACCGGCCGCGCCGGGCGCGGCGGCCCCCCTCGCCGGTCGCGCCGGTGGCACCCGCCGGTCGCGCCGGTGCCACCGGCCGTGCCGGCCCAGGCGCCCCCTGCGCCGCCGCACCGGCCCGCACCGGCCCGCACCGGCCCGCACCAGTCCGTGCCAGTCCGTGCCGGACCGGGGCGGACCGGGGCGGACACGGTGGCCCGCCCCGCCCGTGTCGGCCGCACCAGCCGTGCCGGCCTCTCCAGCCCTGCCGGCCGTGGCCCGCTCGCTCGCTGCCGCTCGGGCCGATGCTGCCCCCTGGTGGCCCGCCGGACCGTACCGGGCGGCGCTGCCGCAGGCACCGGGCGCGTCGGTGGCACCGGTCCGTACCTGAACTGCCGGTCCGCCGGCTGTGCTGGAGCGGTGGCCCGTACCGGCGGTACCTGTCCGTCCCTTCCCCGGGCCGGCAGGCCGCTCGCGGCTCCCCTCCGTGCTGCCGCGGGTGGCCGCCGTGCGGGGCGGGGGGTCAGGCCGGTTCGTCGGTGACGTGGATGTTGTCGGTGGTGGCCGTGCCCGCGTCCTTGGTGGTCGTGGTCAGCGGCTCGTCGGTGACATGGATGTTGTCGGTGGTGGCCGTGCCCGCGTCCTTGGTGGTGGCGGTCAGCGGCTCGTCCGTGACGTGGATGTTGTCCGTGCTGTTCTGGTCGCTCATCGCAACCTTCTTTCCTGGCAGAGCGGTTCGGTTCGGTGAAGGGACGGGGTCCATCCGGCAGTTCCCCCACGGACTGCCGGACGGACCCCGTCGGCCGGCTCACCCCAAAGGGACCGGCCGGGTGCCGTTCCGCCTGCCCCCCGACGCGACGGCCCGACAGAGGAGATACTGCCTGACCGCGATAAACGAACGATGAACGCCCGTTCACACGACCGGAGTCGGCCGCAGCAGACCCCGGACCTCGTCCGCCTCCGGCGCCTGGAGGGCGTCGAAGATCTCCAGGGCCTCCTGCCAGCACACCTGGGCCCGGTCGCGCTGGCCGATGCCGCTGAGGGCGCGGCCCAGTACCGTCAGGACGTTGCCGCGCCGCCATTCCCCGCCGACGCCGCGCAGCAGCGTCAGCGCCGTCTCGGCGTGCACCGCCGCCCGCGCGGGACGGCGGGCCGTGAGGTCGAGCTCCGCGAGGCGGAAGACGGTCATGCCCTCCCACAGGTGCTGTCGGCTGTCCCGGAACACCCGCAGGGCCTGCTCGAGGCACTCGGTCGCCTCCGCGAGCCGCCCGCTGCTGGTGAGCGCCAGACCCAGGGCGTACCGGCCGTTCGCCCCCTTCAGCGCGTGCCCCATGTCGTCGTACATCGCCGTGCCCTGCCGGGCCAGCGCCACCGCGCTGTCGGTGCGGCCGGTGGCCAGGTGGGTGCGCGAGAGGTTGCACAGGGCGCTCGCCTCACCCGGACGGTCGCCCACGGCGCGGAAGTTGTCCAGCGCGCGGGTGAAGTGCCGCTCGCTGTCCGCGTACCTGCCCTGGTACATCGCGATCGCGCCGCTGGCGTTCGACGACCAGCAGCTGGTGAGCGGATCGCCGGCCGCCTCGGCGAGCTCGGTCGCCCGGTCCGCCTCCCGGCCCGCCTCGTCGAACCGGGTGCCGGAGATGTGGTGCACGAAGGCCAGCGCCATGTACGCCCGCCCCTCGGCGCGCCGGTCCCCGGCCTCCTGCGCCACCTCCCGCAGCTTGGCGGCGACCGCCTCGTACTCCCGGGAGTTGGTGCCCGACTCCGCCAGGTCGCAGGCCGCCCACAGCACGTCGACGGCGCGCCGGACCGTCTCCGGCCGCGCCGACTGCCGCACGCACGCCAGCAGCGACACCGCCTCCGCGTACAGCCAGTCCTGCGCCGCGTGCCGGTCCGCGAAGGACAGCCCCGGCCGGCCGGCCCGTTCCAGGTGGTCCACCAGCCGGTCCCCGGGCCGCTCGATCAGGTACACCGCGGCCGCCGTCGCCAGGTAGAAGTCCAGCAGCCGGGACAGCGCCGCCTCGCTCCCCCACTGCCCGGAGGGCGCGGGAGGCGCCCCCACGGCGGGCGGCTGCTCGTCGCGTTCCGCGCACGCGCGCGCGTAGAGGCGTACCAGGTCGTGGTAGCGGTAGCGGCCGGGCGCCGCCGACTCCAGCAGGGAGGTGTCGACCAGGGACTCCAGCAGGTCCTCCGTCTCCCGCGGCGGCAGGTCCAGAACGGCCGCGGCGGCCGCCAGCGAGATGTCCGGGCCGTCCGCCAGGCCCAGCAGCCGGAACGCGCGGGCCTGGGCCGGCTCGAGCTGGCCGTAGCCGAGTTCGAAGGTCGCCTTGACCGCCAGGTCGCCCGCCTGGAGCTCGTCCAGCCGCCGCCGCTCGTCGGCCAGCTTGGCCGCCAGCACGGACACCGTCCACGTTCGGCGCGCCGCCAGCCGGGACGCCGCGATCCGGATCGCCAGCGGCAGGAAGCCGCACGCCGCCACCACGTCCAGCGCCGCCTCGCGCTCGGCCGCCACCCGTTCCTCGCCGACGATCCTGGTGAACAGCTGCAGCGCCTCGTCCGGCGCCATCACGTCCAGGTCCACCAGGTGCGCCCCGGCCAGGTCGACCATCCGCACCCGCGAGGTGACGAGCGCCGCGCAGCCCTCGGTGCCGGGCAGCAGGGGCCGTACCTGCGCCGCGTCCCGCGCGTTGTCCAGCAGCACCAGCACCCGGCGGCCGTCCAGCACGGAGCGGTACAGCGCCGCCCGCTCCTGGAGGGAGTCCGGGATCGCCGAGTCGGGCGTGCCGAGCGCCTTGAGGAAGGAGCCCAGCACCGTCTCCGGGTCGGCGGCCCGCTGGCCCGCGCCCTGGAGGTCGACGTAGAGCTGGCCGTCGGGGAAGGCGGTCCGCGCCTGGTGCGCCACGTGCACCGCGAGCGTCGTCTTGCCCACGCCGCCGATGCCCGCCAGCGCCGACACCGCCATCACCCGTCCCCCGTCCGAGGCCAGTACCTCGCCGAGTTCCTTCACGAAGGCCGTCCGGCCGGTGAAGTCGGGCACGGTGGCTGGCAGTTGGGCCGGGCGGACCGGGGCGGCGGCGGGTTCGGGGGCGGGGGCCGGCGACTCCGCCAGGCCCGGGTCGGCGCGCAGGATGCGCTGCTGGAGCGCGCGCAGGCCGGGGCGCGGGTCGACGCCGAGTTCGTCGGCCAGCAGCCGCCGGGTGTCCGCGTACACCGCCAGCGCCTCCGCCTGGCGTCCGCTGCGGTACAGCGCCAGCATCAGCAGCTCCCGCAGGCGTTCGCGCAGCGGGTGCGCCGCGGTCAGCGCGGTCAGCTCCGAGACCGCCTCCGCGTGGCAGCCCTGCTCCAGGTCCATGTCCAGCCGGGTCTCGAGGAGTTGCAGCCGCCACTCCTCCAGGCGGACCCGTTGCGCCTCCGCGTACGGCCCGGGTACGCCCGCCAGGGCCTCCCCGTCCCACAGGGCGAGCGCCCGGCCCAGCACCTCGCGGGCCCGGCCCAGGTCCCCGGCGGCGCGGGCCTTCTCCGCCTCGGCCGCCAGGTCCTGCGCCACCGCCAGGTCCAGCGCGCCCTCGCCGAGACCGCGCACCGCGTAGCCGCCCGACTCGCTGACCAGCACGCCGGGCCCGAGCGCCTTGCGCAGCCGTGAGGCGTACGTCCGTACCGCCGCCAGCGCCTGCGACGGCGGCTCCTCGCCCCACAGCGCGTCGATCAGCTCGGCCGCGGTGGCCGTGCGCCCCTCGCGCAGCAACAGGGCGGCGAGCAGGGCGCGTTGCTGCGGGGAGCCGGTGCCGACCGGTTCCCCGTCCCGCCGGGCGCGCACCGGACCGAGCACGCCGAAGCGCAGCTCCGCGAGCACTACGGGTACTGCCGGCGCCTCGGGCACTGCGGGCGCCTCGGGTACTGCGGGTACTGCGGGCGCCTCGGGCTCAACCGCGGGGCCCGGACGCCCCTGCTCCGGCACCCCCGGTGCCCCCGGTACACCGTCCATCGCCGTCCCCCTCGACATGTTGACAACCCAGCCAGTTTGCCTTGTTGACGCCGGATGTGGCAGCCGAGGAGAGGCCCGTCACAGACGACCGCACGGACACCACAAACCTCTCACAGTCGCTACGCGCGCTTCCGCACAGACCCGGGCATCCGAGCGCGAGAACCCGGCCCCCGCGTAGCTGACGGACCGTCAGATCGGCGCTACGGTGACCGCCATGGACACCCAAGCCGAATTCCCCCTGATCATCTCCGTCGACGACCACACCGTGGAGCCGCCGGACGTCTGGCGGGACCGCCTGCCGGCGAAGTACCGGGACACCGGGCCGCGGATCGTGCGGGCGCCGCTGAAGGACATGACCTTCCTGGGCGGCCGGTTCAAACCGGTGATGGGCGCGCCGGGCGACGACGGCCCGCTCGGCGACTGGTGGGTCTACGAGGACCTGCACCGGCCGCTGACCCGGCTGGACACCGCGGTCGGCTACGACAGGGACGAGATCAGGCTCGAGGTGATCACCTACGAGCAGATGCGGCCCGGCTCCTACGACGTGCCGCGGCGCCTGGCGGACATGGACGTCAACCACGTCCAGTCCGCCCTCTGCTTCCCCACCTTCCCCCGCTTCTGCGGACAGACCTTCACCGAGGCGGCGGACCGGGAGCTCGCGCTGCTGTGCGTGCGCGCCTACAACGACTGGATGGTGGAGGAGTGGTGCGGGCCGGAGGCGCGGGGCCGGCTGATCCCGCTCACCATCGTCCCGCTGTGGGACGCCGAGCTCGCCGCCCGGGAGGTCCGGCGCAACGCCGAACGCGGCGTGCGCGCCGTCGCGTTCTCCGAGATACCGCCGCACCTCGGCCTGCCGTCCGTGCACACCGACGACTGGGACCCCTTCCTCGCCGCCTGCGACGAGACCGGCACGGTCGTCGCCATGCACATCGGCTCCAGCAGCCGCATGCCGTCCACGTCGAAGGACGCGCCGCCCGCCGTCGGGTCCACCATCACCTTCGCCAACTGCTGCTTCTCGATGGTCGACTGGCTGATGAGCGGGAAGTTCGAGCGGTTCCCCGGGCTGAAGGTCATGTACGCCGAGGGGCAGATCGGCTGGATCCCGTACATCCTCGAACGCGCCGACGTGGTGTGGGAGGAGAACCGCGGCTGGGGCGGGGTCGCCGACAAGGTGCGCCGGCCGCCGTCCGAGCTGTTCGCCGGGCATGTGTACGGCTGCTTCTTCGACGACGCCTTCGGCCTGCGCAACCTCGACTCCATCGGCGTCGGCAACGTCCTGTACGAGACCGACTACCCGCACTCCGACTCCACCTGGCCGAAGTCGCGGCAGGTGGGCGAGGCGCAGATGGGGCACCTGGACGCCGACGTCGTCGAGCGGATCGTCCGGCGCAACGCGATCGAGCTGCTGGGCCTCACCCCCGAGGGACTGTGGCGGTGAGCGCCCCCGCCCCCGTCCCCGCCCCCGCCTCCACACCCGTCCCCGTGCCGGCCCCCGCCCCCACCCCCGCACCCGTCCCCGCGCCGGCCCCCGCATCCGTCCCGGCCCCCGCCCCCGCCCCCGTCCCGACCTCCGCACCCGCCCTGGCGTACGGCATGCAGCTGTCCGTCCAGTCGCTGAGCACGCTCTACGCCGAGGCCTGGGAGGCGGACGCCGGTCCCGCGGACCTCGTCGAGATCGCCCGCGTCGCCGATCGGGCCGGCTTCGCCTACCTCGCCTGCTGCGACCACGTCGCCGTCCCGCGCCGGCTGGCCGGTGCCATGAGCACGACGTGGTACGACCCCGTCGCCACCCTCGCCTTCCTGGCGGGCGTGACCGAGCGGGTGCGGCTGCTCAGCCACGTCGCCGTCGTCGGCCTGCGGCACCCCCTGCTGACCGCCAAGCAGTACGCCACCCTCGACCGGCTCAGCGGCGGCCGGCTGATCCTCGGGGTCGGGGCCGGGCACGTACGGGAGGAGTTCGAGGCGCTCGGGGTCGACTTCGCGCGGCGCGGCGCCGTCCTCGACGAGTGCGTGGACGCCCTGCGCGCCGCGCTCGGACCGCAGGAGTTCCCCGAACACCACGGCAAGCGCTACGACTTCGAGGGCCTCGGCCAGCGTCCCCGGCCGGTCCAGGAACGGGTCCCGCTCTGGGTCGGCGGGTCCTCGCCCGCCGCCGTGCGCCGGGCCGCGCTCAGGGGCGACGGCTGGCTGCCGCAGGGCGACCCGCGCGAGCGGCTGCCCGCGCAGATCGCCGAGCTGCGGCGGCTGCGGGACGGGGCGGGCATCGAGGAGCCCTTCACCGTCGGCGCCCTCACCGAGCCCCTGTACGTCGGCACGCCCGCCTGGGACGTGGGGCGGCGCACCCTCACCGGGGCCGCGGAGGCGCTCGCCGAGTCGCTGCGCGCCTACCGCGCGATGGGCGTGCACCAGATCCAGGTGCGGTTCCGCTGCCGCGACCGCGCCGAACTCACCGACCAGATGGCGGCGTTCGCCGCCGACATCGCCCCCCACCTGTAGCCATGTGCAGCCACCTGTAGTCACCCACAGAGGAGAAACGGCATGGGCAAGCTGGACGGACGCGTCGTGATCGTCACCGGTGCGGCCCGCGGGCAGGGCGAGCAGGAGGCCCGGCTGTTCCGGGCGGAGGGCGCCGAGGTGGTCCTCGCCGACGTCCTCGACGACCAGGGCGAGGCCCTCGCGAAGGAGATCGGCGCCCGGTACGTCCACCTGGACGTGGGCGAAGAGGAGCAGTGGCGGTCGGCCGTGGCCACCGCGCGGGAGGCGTACGGCCGCGTCGACGGGCTCGTCAACAACGCCGGCATCCTGCGCTTCAACTCCCTCGTCGACACGCTCCTGGACGAGTTCATGCAGGTCGTCAGGGTCAACCAGGTCGGCTGCTTCCTCGGGATCAGGACGGTCGCGCCGGTGATGGAGGACGGCGGCACGATCGTCAACACCGCCTCCTACACCGCGCTGGCCGGCATGGCGGCCGTCGGCGCGTACGCCGCGACCAAGCACGCGATCCTCGGACTGACCCGCGTCGCGGCGCTGGAGCTGGCCCGCCGGGGCATCCGCGTCAACGCCGTCTGCCCCGGCGCCGTCGACACGGCGATGTCCAACCCGGCCCGGCTGGACCCGGACGCCGATCCGCGGGAGACCGCCGAGGCCCTGGACGAGCTGTACCGGGGGCTGGTGCCGCTCGGCCGCATCGGGCGGCCGGAGGAGGTGGCCCGCCTCGCCCTGTTCCTCACCTGCGACGACTCCTCGTACGTCACCGGGCAGCCGTTCGTGATCGACGGGGGCTGGCTGGCCGGGGTGAGCATTGTCTGACCGCAGCATCTGATGTTTCGTCAGCTATTGACGGTGCACCCGGCCGGTGCCACAGTCGGCCCAACAATCTGATGGTTCGTCAGTAATGAGCGTCAGTAATGAGACCTAGGGACGGTGACCCGCCTTGGAATTCGGGCTGTTCGTACAGGGATACGTGGGCAAGCGCGCCGAGACCGACCCGCTGGCCGAGCACAAGGCGCTGATGGAGGAGACCGAGTACGTCATCGAGGCGGACCGGTCGGGCTTCAAGTACGCCTGGGCGTCCGAGCACCACTTCCTGGAGGAGTACTCGCACCTCTCCGCCAACGACGTCTTCCTCGGCTACCTCGCCCACGCCACCGAGCGCATCCACCTCGGCTCGGGCATCTTCAACCCGCTCGCCCAGGTCAACCACCCCGTGAAGGTTGCCGAGAAGGTCGCCATGCTCGACCACCTCACCGAGGGCCGCTTCGAGTTCGGCAGCGGGCGCGGCGCGGGCAGCCACGAGATCCTCGGCTTCCTCCCCGGCATCACCGACATGAACCACACCAAGGAGATCTGGGAGGAGACCATCGCCGAGTTCCCCAAGATGTGGCTCCAGGACGAGTACGCCGGCTTCCACGGCAAGCACTGGCAGCTCCCGCCGCGCAAGGTCCTGCCCAAGCCGTACGGAAAGTCCCACCCCGCGATGTGGTACGCCGCCGGGTCGCCGCCCTCGTACGCGATGGCCGCCCGCAAGGGGCTCGGGGTGCTGGGCTTCAGCATCCAGAAGGTGTCCGACATGGAGTGGGTGCTGGAGCAGTACAAGACGGCGGTGGTGAACGCCGAGCCGGTCGGGGACTTCGTCAACGACAACGTGATGGTGACGACCACGGCGATCTGCGCGCCCACCCACGCGGAGGCGATCGAGATCGCGGTGGGCGGCGGCCTGCACTACCTGCCCTCGCTGGTCTTCCGCTACCACGACACCTTCCCGCGGCCCGAGGGCTTCCCGGTGTGGCCCGAGACGCTGCCGCCGTACACCCCCGAGTTCGTCGAGATCCTCATCGAGGAGGAGCTGCTGATCTGCGGCGACCCGGAGGAGGTGCTCAGGCAGTGCAAGCGCTGGGAGCAGGCGGGCGCGGACCAGTTGTCCTTCGGCCTGCCGGTGGGCGTGCCCAAGGAGGAGACGCTGCAGACGATCCGGCTGATCGGGGAGCACGTCATCCCGAAGATCGACACGGATCCGGTGCACCGGACCACCCGGTTCCGTCAGGGGGCCTGAGCACCCGGGCCCGGAAGGGAGCCTCATGCTCGATCACGTCATCACCGGCGCGACGGTCGTCGACGGCACCGGCGCGCCCGCCCGCACCGCCGACCTCGGCATACGGGACGGCCGTATCGCCGCCGTCGGCCGCGTCACCGGCGAGTCGCGCACCCGCGAGGACGCCACCGGCCTGGTCCTCGCCCCCGGCTTCGTCGACCCCCACACCCACTACGACGCCCAGCTGTTCTGGGACCCCTACGCCACCCCGTCGCTCAACCACGGGGTGACCACCGTCGCCGCCGGCAACTGCGGCTTCACACTGGCCCCGCTGAACCCCGCCCGCCCCGGCGACGTCGACTACACGCGCCGCATGATGTCCAAGGTCGAGGGCATGTCGCTGGTCGCCCTGGAGGAGGGAGCGCCCTGGAACTGGCACTCCTTCGGCGAGTACCTGGACGCGCTGGAGGGGCGGATCGCCGTCAACGCGGGTTTCATGGCGGGCCACTGCGCGCTGCGCCGGTACGTGATGGGCCCCGACGCGGTCGGCGGGCAGCCCACGCCGGAGCAGCAGGGCGCCATGGTCCGGCTGCTGCACGAGGCCATGGACGCGGGCGCCTGGGGCCTGTCCACCACCCAGTCGTCCACGCACTCCGACGGCGACGGCCGGCCGGTCGCCTCCCGACATGCGAAGCCCGCGGAACTGCTGGCCCTGGCCGCCGCCGTCGGCGAGCACGAGGGCACCCAGATCGAGGCGATCGTCGCCGGCTGCCTGGACCAGTTCAGCGACGCGGAGATCGACCTGTTCGTCGAGCTGAGCGCGACCGCGGGACGCCCCCTGAACTGGAACGTCCTGACCGTCGACGCCGCCGTCCCGGAGCGCGTGCCCCGGCAGCTGCTGGCCGGCGAGCGGGCACGCAGGGCGGGCGGCCGGGTCGTGGCTCTCACCATGCCGATCCTCACACCGATGAACATGTCGCTCGGCACGTTCTGCGCGCTCAACCTGATCCCCGGGTGGGGACCGGTCCTGGGCCTGCCCGTGCCCGAGCGGATCGCGAAGCTGCGCGACCCCGGCGTCCGCGCCGAGATGCTGCGGCGCGCCGAGTCCAAGGAGGCAGGCGTCTTCAGACGGCTCGCGAACTTCGGCCGGTACGTCATCGGGGACACCTACAGCCCGCGGAACGAGGGCCTGACCGGCCGGGTGGTGAAGGACATCGCGGCGGAACGCGGCCAGGACCCCTTCCACTGCCTGGTCGAGATCTGCGCCGCCGACGACCTCCGGACGGTCCTGTGGCCCATGCCCACCGACAACGACCCCGCCTCCTGGGCGCTGCGCGCCGAGACCTGGCGCCACGAGGACGTCCTGCTCGGCGGGTCCGACGCGGGCGCGCACCTGGACCGCATGTGCGGGGCGCCGTACACCACCCGCTTCCTCGGGGACTGCCTGCGCGGACGGAAGCTGACCGGCCTGGAGCAGGCCGTGAAGATGCTGACGGACGACCCGGCGCGGCTGTTCGGGCTGCGCGAGCGAGGCCGCATCCAGGAGGGCTTCCACGCGGACCTGGTGCTGTTCGACCCCGACCGGATCGACGCGGCCCCGGCCACCCTGGTGCACGACCTGCCGGGCGACAGCCCACGGCTGGACTCCCGGGCGCTCGGCGTGCGGGCGGCGTGGGTGAACGGCGTCGAGGTGATCCGGGACGACGTGGTCAGCGGCGCGGTGCCCGGCCGGGTGCTGCGCTCCGGGCGGGACACCAGGACGGTGAGCACCAGGTGAGCGACGGGCAGCGGCTGTTCGTCGGCGGCGAGTGGGTCGAGCCGGACCACGGCCACTACGCGGTCGTCGACCCGGCGACCGAAGAGACCGTCGGCCTGGCCCCCGAGGCTTCGCGGGACCAGGTGCGCGCGGCCTGCGCCGCGGCCCGCGAGGCCTTCGGGCCGTGGTCGCGCACCCCGCCCGAGGAGCGGGCCGCGGTGCTCGCGCGGGCGGCGGACGCCATCCGCGCCCACCGGGAGCCGTACGCGCGGCTGGCGCAGGCGGAGACCGGCGCGACGACCGCGACGGCGCGGGCCATGCAGGTCGGCGTCGCCGCCGCCCGCTTCCGCCGGTACGCGCGCGTGGAGCCCCAGGAGTGGGCGATCCCGCCGCAGATCGACGAGGCCGGCCCGCTGGGCCGGGCGGGCGTCACCGGCGCGCTGGCGGCACGCCGGCCCGTCGGGGTCGTCACCTGCGTCACCTCGTACAACAACCCCTGGGCCAACCCGGCCGGCAAGGTCGCCCCGGCCCTCGCGATGGGCAACACGGTGGTGGTGAAACCGGCCCCGCAGGACCCGCTGTCGGTGTACCGGATGGCGGAGGCGCTCGAGGCCGCGGGCGTACCGCGCGGGGTGGTGAACGTGGTCTCCGGCCGGTCGGCCTCGGTCGGCGAGGCGGCGGTGGAGTCGCCCGACGTCGACATGGTGAGCTTCACCGGCTCCACGGCCGTCGGACAGCGCATCGCCGAGGTGTGCGGCCGGGACATGAAACGCCAGTTGATGGAACTGGGCGGCAAGGGCGCGGCCCTCGTCTTCGACGACGCGGACCTCCGCTCGGCGGTCGCCGGCATCGGCACCACCTTCTCCTTCTACACCGGCCAGATCTGCACGGCGCCGACACGCGTACTGGCCCAGCGGGGCGTGTACCACCGACTGGTCGAGCAACTGGCCGCCTACGCAAGCCGCTTGAAGGTCGGCGACCCGAGAGAGCCGGACACGGTCGTCGGCCCGCTGATCTCCGCGGCCCACCGGCAGCGCGTCGAGTCGTACGTCGAACTCGGCCGCGCGGAAGGCGCGACGCTGGTGACAGGCGGCGAACGCCCCCCACTGAACCGCGGCTTCTACGTCACCCCCACCCTCCTGGCCGACTGCACCAACGACATGCGGGTGGCCCGCGAGGAGATCTTCGGCCCGGTCGTCGTGGTCGTCCCCTTCGACGACGAGGACGAGGGCGTCGCCCTCGCCGACGACAGCGACTACGGCCTGATCGACTACGTCTGGTCCGGCGACGTGGCCAGGGCCTTCCGGGTGGCCGCCCGGCTCCGCGCCGGCGGCGTCGGCGTGAACACCGTCGCCCGCAACATGGAGGCCCCCTTCGGCGGCTTCAAGAAGAGCGGCGTAGGCCGCGACGTCGGCCCCTACGCCCTGCACGCCTACGGGGAGGTACAGACGATCGTCTGGCCGGGCTGAACCGGCCCCCACAGCTGCGCGGGTCGGTCGACGCATCCACCGTCGTCGACCCCGGCTTGCGGGCCGGTCACGGTTTCACCGTCCGCCTCCGCCCGACGACTACGCCGCCGCGTTGCCCTGATTACCGCTGGCCGGCATGCGCAGGGTGTGGTCGCCGAAGTCCGCGACCAGATCCAGTCTCCCGCCGAGTGCCTCCACGTAGCGGGCGATGACGTCCAGGGTGGCACCCTCGCCGTGTTCGATCTGAGAGACCCGGGCGACGCTCACCCCCATCAGGGACGCCACATCCGCCTGGGTCAGCCCCGACTGTTTGCGCGCCTCGGCGAGCTGGTGGCCACGGGCCTCGGCGAGAAACCGGCGAGACCCCGCTTCCACCTCGGCAGGCTCCACACCGGCCGCGTACAACTCCTGCTCCAGGGACTCCCAGTTCTGCGCAGCCTTCTTGGCCATGACCACTCCCTTAGTCCTCGTCGCTGGTGTAATCGTGGTAGAGCTGCTCGGCCAGCGGAATGTTGTCGCGGTACCAGCGCTCCCAGTTTCCGGCCTTGTCACCGCCGATGAGCAGCAGGGCCGAGCGAGCCGGATCGAAGGCGAAGATGATCCGGATTTCGGAGCGTCCACCCGACCCCGGCCTCAGCTCCTTCAGATGATGCAATGCCGAACCCTTCAGCCGGTCCACAAGGGGGCGCCCCAAGGTCGGCCCTGCCTCGCGCAGAGCGGCCACGGCCTGTGCGACCTGGGAGGCCGAGCTCAAATCCTCCTTGATCAGCAGCCTGAACCACTCCGCGTACTCATCGGTGACCTTGATCGCCCAACTCAAGACGACTCCATTCGACACCAGCACCAACCTTAAGAATTTACTTAAGTCCCGGCAAGCGTCGGTCGTGTGCCCTGGACATCGCTCCTCGGCCCGCCCGACACCCACCCCTGACACCAACGACGGCGCGCACCCACAGTTCCGCGCAACTCGCCGTGGCACTGCACCCACCGCCGCAGCATGCCATTTCGCCGGGGTGACCGAACTCCCGAAGCGGGTGTCGCAGGTCCGAACCCTGCCGGGGCACAGACAGAAGGGCCGGCTCAGGAGGGGTTTCCTCTCAGGCTCGCCCTTCAGCGTTTCAGGGGCTGCCACAGACGTGCCACTACGGGCTGATAGATCAGCGCGGCGCGCGAGCTGCTGTGGCCCATGCGGGTCATCAGCTCGCGCTTGCCAGCCCCGGCGGTCGAGGCCAGCGTGTTGCCCGTGTGCCGAAGATCGTGGAAGTGCAGCTCGGCCGTGACGCCCGCACCTTCCGTGCCCTGACCCAGTCGTCCCGGAAGCTGCTCCGCCGTAGTTGCCGCGCCCTGCGGCCCAACAAAGACGTGACCGTCGCGCCCGGGAGCGGCGAAGTGCTCCAGGCGGTGCGTGACCGAGTCGAGGAGTGCAGCCGGGAAGGAGACGGAGCGAACCCCGGCCGCGGATTTCGGCGCCTTGTCGAAGAGCCAGCCGTCCTGCAGCTCGACCCGGCCTCCCCACACACGCCGCAACGACGCGCACAGGGGAAGAGCCGATCACGGCCACTGTCAACCATCAGCTGGGACCGAACCGTCAAGCATCTACCGGGACCGGACAAAGCACCTCATCCCGGTGGGATAAGACCTTCTCTCCATCATCAAGGCGGCTCGCTCCGCTCGCCGCGCGCGGCCCGGCCGGCGCCCGTGCCGCGCTCTACAGCAATCAGCCACCTGAAGTCACAGAAGGGGTACGCCGTGGCTGGGGCGGTCGGCTCCACGGCTTCACACCCGGCTGGCCACCCCCGGCCACTGGAGGCCCCCTTCGGCGGCTTCAAGAAGGGTGGCGTAGGCCGCAACGTCGGCCCCTACGCCCTGCATGCCCATGGGGGGTCCAGACGATCGTCTGGCCGGGCTGAACGGGATCCACAGCCGTGCGCCCGTGCCCGGGAGGCCCCAAGCCTTTACACCAGTCCGGCCTCGGAAAGGCGTTGCCACGCCGTCTGGACGTGGGTCTCCGTGAAGAGGCGCTCTTTCCGGTGATTCCACGCCCTGATGCATGCCGTTACCGATTCGGGGCTTGGCGGAGGCGTCACCAGTTCTTCCGCAGCGAAGAGAACGGTGCTCAAGAGCTCCATGCCGAACGCGTCTTCGAAACCCGCTGTCAGAGTTGCGAACCTGGTCGCGACTGCTTCGAACTCTGGGTACTGTTTCAAGAACTGCTCAGCTTCGTTGACGGAGTCCTTATTGAGCTCCAGAACTGCCTGGGCTCCGCTGGTGCCGTCGCCGAAACCCGTGACGAAGTGACCTTCCATCGCGGAGACTGCCCTGTCCAGAGGCTGCGAGTACGGGCCGTAGGTACCCTTCTCGAACTGAAGCCCCAGAGTCAGGTTAAGCTTCTGCAGTAGGTAGGCGACTTTGTGCGCTTCCAGGAGTGAAACGCGTGGTTCAAAAGCGAGGCCGCGTGAAATTCCACTTCTGATGAACCGATCGAGCGCAGCGAGAAAAGCTGCGCGTTCACGCGTCATTGCGGGTGCCTGAGTGGCGTTCGGCATCGATGAAGCGTTAGGCGCTCCAGATGGCTCGTAAATGCGGACTTCGACCCCGGGAATAGTCCCTAGAGTTTGAAGGATCATTGGCTCGACGTCACGCCAGGAAAGTCCGCCATTTCCACAACCCAGGGGTGGTACTGCGATGGACTTGATCCCACGCTCGACGATTTCGTCCCGCAGTGCCACCAGTCCCGAGGCGATGTCTTCGATACGGGACGGCGCGCGCCAGTGGCGCTTCGTCGGGAAGTTGACGATGAATCTTGGGCCGCCCACCTGCTCGACCTCGTGTACGTGCATCCGGCCGACCATGACGTCGCCACGATCGCAGGACGCCTTGTAGTCCTTGAAGTTCTCCGGATAGGCCCGCTTGAACTGCAAGGCGATGCCCTTGCCCATGACGCCCACGGTATTGACCGTGTTAACAAGGGCATCGACATCTGCCAGAAGCAGGTTGCCGGTGCCGCGCGTGATCATCGCTGTCCTTCCTTGGGGCTCGTTCGTTACCGCTAGGTCAGTAGTACCACTCAGGTCTGACAGTCACCGGAAGCTCCGCCCCTGCCTCCCGCAGCAGGTGTCGTACTTGCTGAGCGTGGTCATGATCGTAAGTCGCCACCTCATGCACAGCAGTCACGGGCAGATACTCATGCACCAGTAGCTCCGCCATGCGCCGGCGCATGCGATCTCCGTCGTCGGCCGTGTTGTTCCAGTACCGCGCAGCCATGATCTCCCAGTCGACAACGCTCGACATCATGCTCAAGTCGGTGAAGTGCCTGGTGATCGCGTTTGCACAGTTGCCGTCGCTGAATACGTAGGGCCTGTGGGACTCCATGACACCGTCGACGGACGTGACCAGGTAGACGAGTGGAGGCTGCCCGTCCTGGTAGGTGTCCACGCCGCCCCGGTTGATCACGTAGAGCATGGGAGAGCGCGGGGCGAAGTAGAACGGGACGTAGTCAGCTGGACAGCCGTACGGCGGGACAGTGATCTGTCGCGACCGCCGTTCGGCTTTGACCGCCTTGTCTCCGCACTCCTTCAGCACGCCCCCTCGGCTCTGCATGACGGTGTCCGAGACCAACTGCTTCTCGGCGAGGATGTCACGCAGGTTGCGCACGTGCGTGAAGTGGAACAGCCGTCGTTCCCCAACGTTCGTCACAAGAGCCGAGTAGACCACATATGCGACTGCCGACGTCAGCTGCTTGCCCGTCAACCATGCCTCACAGCAGTGGACTTGACGGCGACGGCGACGGCGACGGCAACGGCAAAGGTCCGGGCATGGGGGCGACGGGCGTCTACTGCTTTCGTGACCCGCAGGTGTGACCTCGGGGCGACTACATCGATCGGCTCAGTGGCCAGGCGGACCAGCCGCGGATCCCTCCTCGGATCTGGTGCGCACTCCAGGGCAAGTGCGGTTGCAGAGATGCTTCGTGCCCCGGCCTCGGGGGGTCGGCACCGCGAGGCGGACGCACGAGACGGCGCCCCCTCGGACGGCGAACCTGTCGAGCGGGCCGCCGCACGGGTCACGCTGGGGCACAGACCCGATATCAACGACAGCGGACAGCAGCACGTACGGGCGTACCCATGTGGCCGCTTTCTGGCCGACCGGGTCAGTCTTGCCTGGGCAAGAACAAGGCGTGATCGAACTCCTGAGACGCGCATTCTCCAGCAGTAGTTGAGGCTGCAGGGGTTACGCGTCGGCCCATCCGGCAGTGTTCGAGTAGGACTCGTAGGAGTAGCGGGTGCTGCGATCCCACTCCTCACCGGTGATGCGTCTGTATGCCTCGTCTGGCACATAGAGCAGGTTCTCTGCCCAGATGAGATCTGCGGCGTAGGGGACGAAGCGCTGTGGATCGCGGAGCACTGCTTCGTAGGTCTCACGGCCGGCGGCCACGACGGCTGCCCGCGTGTAGAGGAAGGCATCGCTCGACAGGTCGTGCCCGTACTTCTTCCGATCCAGTCGATAGAGCGCCCACGACAGCCGTTCGGCAAACCCGATCACCATTGCCAGTCCCCCTGCAGCCAGACGGTTCGTCAGTGCGGCTGCCAGTTGCTCGGCGTCGGGGTCGGGCATGGGTGGTGCGCAGGCGCCGATGAGCTGCCAGAAGGAGTCCTCGTTCATGCGCAGAGCATGGCGGACGGCTGTGACAGCGGCGGGACGGCGTCTGGCGCCTTCCCGGCGACCCGCGTTTCAGCTCCCCCCAGGCGAGGGTGGCAGATGAAGTGCGACGACTCGATGCCAGGGGGGCACGAGGTGGGTGCGGACGTGTGCCTCGTACTTGTCGAAGGTGCTGGGCTTCCGCCGAGGCTTGATGACGTTGTCGGGCCAGTACGGGAGCCACTCCGACAACTGGGCAGCACAGGAATCTTCTCCTGCTGCCGCTGTTCATCAGTCCAGATCAACCCGCACTGTCAACTGCCCCACCCCGACCCTGCGCACCACCGCGCTGTTGAGCCGGGGCAGGGCGCGCAGGCGGGCGGTGGTGTCGTCGTTGGGCAGGAGGTGGGCCGTGCCGGTGTGCCAGCGGCCCCGGACGCGCACCCGGACCCGCGGGTCGGCCTTGATGTTGCGCACGTACTGGGACCGCTCCCCGAACTCCGACACCAGCCAGAACGCGTCACCGACCCGGCGTCCGCCGACCGGGGTGCGGCGCGGCAGGCCGGAGACGCGGCCCGTGGTCTCCAGCAGGGTCTGGCCCGGCATCCGGCGCATCACGGCGTTGAGCCTGCGCTGGAAGGCGCGGACGGTCCGGTACTTCGTCTCGGCGTCGCGGGGCATGGTTTCCGGATCTCCTCTCATGCGGCGGCGACGGTGTTCTTCAATGTCTCTCGACGAAGACTCGAACGGTTCGCGGCATCGCGAACGTTCCTGTACGAGGGACGGTGCGCCCATGCGGGTCGTGACCTGGAACCTGTGGTGGCGTTTCGGCCCCTGGGCGGAGCGGCGGAAGGCGATCCGTACGGTGCTGCGGGAACTGCGGCCGGACGTGGTGGGACTCCAGGAGGTGTGGGCCGCCGACGGCGAGAACCTCGCCGAGTGGCTGGCCGGTGAGCTCGGCCTGCACTGGACCTGGGCCGCCTCGCCCGCCTCCGACCGCTGGCAGCGGCGCATCGGCCGGACCGGCGTGGAGGTCGGCAACGCGGTGCTCAGCCGCTGGCCGGTCGTGGAGCGCGCGGTGCTGCGGCTGCCGGCCCCCGAGGAGGTCGACGACGGCCGGCTCGCCCTGCACGCCCGGCTGGCCGCCCCCGGCCATGAGGTGCCCTTCTTCACCGTGCACCTGACGTCCGGCCGGGACGCCTCCGCCGTGCGCCGCGAACAGGTCACCGCCCTCGCCCGCTTCGTCGCCGACCACCGCGCCGGCACCGGCTTCCCGCCCGTCGTCACCGGCGACTTCAACGCCCCGCCCGACTCCGCCGAGATCCGCCGCTTCACCGGCCGCGGCAGCGCGCCCGCCGTGCCCGGCCAGGTCTTCACCGACGCCTGGGACCACGCCGACCCCGCCGCCCCCTCCGCGACCTGGGGCGCGGGCAACCCGTACGTCGAGTCCGGTCCCGGCATTCGTATCGACTACGTCCACGTCGGCGCGCCCGTCGGCCCCGACGGCATCGGCGCCGTACGCCACGCGCGGCGGGCCGGCCACGGCCCGGTCGACGGCGTCTGGCCCTCCGATCACGCGGCGGTCGTCGCCGACGTCACCGCCCGGTGACGGGTATCAGGGGAGCGTGGGTCTTCACCGCCCGGAGCAGCGCGGCGAAGGCGGCGGGGCTGGTGGTGAGGACGGGCCGGGGCGGGGTGGCGCGGTCGGTGAGGTGTATGGCAGCCGGGGTGGCGGATATGTGGACGCACGCCTCTCCCTCTTGGCAGTAGGACGACTTCTGCCAGGAGTACGTGGGCATCTCGGCTCCTTCACAGGTTCTGGGCGATGGAATGGATCAGGTCCCGGGACTTCTCCGGGCTGAGGGCGATGTCCTCGACGACGTCGAGGAGGCGTCGGTACTTCTCCAGATGGGCCTCGGCATCCAGCAGCACCGGGCCGTGGAACTGGTCCAACTGCACGGTGTCCAGCGGCGGTACGGGGCCGCACAGGTAGTTGATGGACTGACCCGACCCGGGGAACGCCCCGACGTCGAAGGGCAGTACGCGAAGGGTGATGTGGTCCCGTTCGCTCATGTCGAGCAGGTGCTGAAGCTGGTCACGTGCCACCCGCCGGCCGCCGACCCGCATGTGCAGGGCGGCTTCGTGGATGACCGTGCTGTACGGGTTCGGGTTCTCCCGGAACACGAAGTCCTGGCGCTTGATCCGGTGTGAGACGCGGTGCTCCACCTCGGGCGGGGTGGGAGCGGGGATCGCCTGGCTGAAGATCTCCCGGGCGTGCTCGGCGGTCTGGAGCATGCCGGGGATGTGGGCGGTGAAGGCCGTACGGACGGCTGTCGCGTGGTGCTCCAGCTCGGCGAGAGTGAGGAGACCCGACGGGAGCACCTCGCGGTAGGTGTCCCACCACCAGCCACGTGCCTTCTCCCCGGCCATGTCCGCCAGGGCCTCGATGTAGGGCTGGTTCGTGCACCAGTAGATGTGTGCCATCGCCCGGACACGGTCGGGACTCACCCCGAACCTGGCCGACTCCACGTTGCTGAGTTGACCCGAGCTGGTGCCGAGCATCTGTGCGGCCTCGGTGGAGGTTAGCCCGGCCCGTTCGCGGAGTTTGCGCAGCTCGGTGCCGAGCCGGGCGCGTCGGGCCGTCGGCGCGGGCCTCGGCGTCATGAATCCTCCCCTTGTCGGGCGTACGGCGAGCTTGTCACCCGTACGAGGGAGATGGCGCCGAGATCCTTCGAATTCTCGCAAAGCAGCTTTGCGAGACCCCTATCTTCGTTCTCAGGCGCCCCGCCCGGAAGCGCACCGCGGGACGCCGCGGCAGAGACACCAGGCACCCGTTCAACTCCCCTCAGAGACCGGAGAATTCCGTTGGCCACCGTATCCCCGTCCTGGAACTACACCCTGCATCTTCCGCACGATCCGCGCGCACCGGGAATCGCGCGGGGTGCGCTCAGACTGATTCTGGCCGCGCACGAGATGCCCGAACTCACCCCCACCGCCGAGCTGGTGGCAGCGGAACTGCTGGCCAACTCCCACTGCCACACCAAGGGCCCCTACGCCCTCCGGCTCCGCTGCGCCGAGCCCGGTCGTCTCCGCGTGGCCGTCTGGGACACCGACCCCCGCGTCCCGCCCGGCTTTTCGAACGCGGGCGCCCACTACCCGCACCGGAGGCCGAGCACGGTCGCGGCCTGCCCCTGGTGCGGGCCTGCGCGGACACGTGGGGCGCGACGGTGCTCCGCAGGCCGGACGCATCGAGCGCCGGCAAGCTGCTGTGGGCCGAGTGCGGAGCCGGGACGGCGGCGTGGTGACCAGGGCCATACTGGGAGGCGGAGCGATGCCCGTTCGTCAGGAGCTGATCATGAGCGCACAGCCCGAACACGGCTGGGGAGCGATGCCGCTGCCCGAGATCCGGACCGTGGACGACCTGCGCAGTGCGCTCAGCCGCTATGGCTTTCCCGGTGACCGGGAGCGGTTCGAGGAGGAGCTGGCGGCTGCCATAGGAGCCGCCTCGGCCAACGACTTCGCGGGCGCCGCAGCGGTGGTCCGGTCCTACCGGCACCGGGTCCTGATCAGGAACTCGCCCGAGATCATGACCGCTCTGGAAGACGCGCGAGCCAAAGCGGGCGGCGCGTGAACGGAGTCCCGTTGGAGGAGGCCGAGCCTGCCAGGAAGGCGTTCGGCGACCTGACGGAGGGGGAACGGGACGTCGTCCGGGACGCGCTCGCGACGATCAGCGGTGATCCGGCGGTGGGACGCGAGGTCCCGGGCTGGCGGCCACCGTCCGTGGAATACACGTACACCACACCCCTCGCCCGTGACTCGGCCGAGGCCATCACGGTCGTGTACACGCATACGCCTGGCATGGGAGTGACGGTCGTCTACTACTTCCGTGATCCACAGGTGGTGGACTGAGCCAGGACCCGCGCCCCACCGATGCCGACCGGTCGGTATCGACATCCGGGCCGCGCGCCGGTACAGATACCGCATGCGCATCGCCGTCACGATCTTCCTCACCGACGAGACCATCGTCCCCGTCCGGCTCGCCCGCGAGCTGGAACGGCGCGGCTTCGCCGGGCTGTACCTGCCCGAGCACACCCACATCCCCGTCGAGCGGACCACCCCCTACCCGGCGGGCGGCGAGCTGCCGCCCGAGTACGGGCGCACCCTCGACCCGTTCGTCGCCCTCGGCCAGGCGGCGGCGGTGACCGAGCGCCTCGGCCTGGGCACCGGGATCACGCTGGTCGCCCAGCACGACCCCATCGGCCTGGCCAAGCAGATCGCGACCCTGGACCACCTGTCCGGCGGCCGGTTCACCCTCGGCCTCGGCTTCGGCTGGAACGTCGAGGAGGCCGCCGACCACGGGGTGCAGTGGCGCACGCGGCGGGAGCTGGTGCGCGACCGGATGGCCCTGATGCGGGCCCTGTGGGCGCCGGAACCGACCGCCTACGAGGGGGAGTTCGGCAGCGTGCGGGCCTCCTTCGCGTACCCCAAGCCGGTGCGGGAGCCGCGCGGCCCGGTCACCGGCCCGCGCACGCTCGTCGGCGGGGCGGCCGGCCCGAAGCTGTTCGCGCACATCTGCGAGTACGCCGACGGGTGGCTGCCCATCGGCGGGCGCGGCCTGTCCGAGTCGCTGCCCGCGCTGCGGTCCGCCTGGGCCGACGCCGGCCGCGACCCGGCCGCCCTCCAGGTCGTCCCGTACGCCGTCCACCCCACCCCGGGCAAGCTCGCGCACTACGCGGACCTCGGCATCGAGGAGGTCGTGGTGCAGCTGCCGCCGGCGGGGGAGGCGGAGGTCCTCCGGGCGCTGGACGGGTACGCGGCGCATTTGTGACCGACGGGTACTGCCCCCGCCCCCGCTGAACAGCGAAGGCGCCTCCGTATGCTCGGAGGATGACGACTTCCGCGGCGAACTCGGGAACCGGCCCCACCGAGAACTCCATGCGTCGCGCCCTCAAACGCGCCCGCGACGGCGTCGCCCTCGACGTCTCCGAGGCGGCCGTACTGCTCCAGGCCCGCGGCGAGGCCCTCGAGGACCTCGCCGCGTCGGCCGCCCGGGTCCGCGACGCGGGCCTCGAGGCGGCGGGCCGCCCCGGCGTCATCACGTACTCGAAGAGCGTCTTCGTCCCCCTCACCCGGCTGTGCCGGGACAAGTGCCACTACTGCACCTTCGTCACCGTCCCCGGCAAGCTCCGGCGCGCCGGGCACGGCATGTTCATGTCCCCGGACGAGGTCCTCGACGTCGCCCGCAAGGGCGCCGCCCTCGGCTGCAAGGAAGCCCTGATCACGCTCGGCGACAAGCCCGAGGACCGCTGGCCCGAGGCGCGCGAGTGGCTCGACGCGCACGGCTACGACGACACCATCGCCTACGTCCGCGCGATCTCCATCCGCATCCTGGAGGAGACGGGCCTGCTGCCCCACCTCAACCCCGGCGTGATGACGTGGACCGACCTCCAGCGCCTGAAGCCCGTCGCGCCGAGCATGGGCATGATGCTGGAGACCACGGCGACCCGCCTGTGGTCCGAGCCCGGCGGCCCCCACCACGGCTCCCCGGACAAGGAACCGGCCGTGCGCCTGCGCGTCCTGGAGGACGCCGGCCGCTCGTCCGTCCCCTTCACCTCCGGCGTCCTGATCGGCATCGGCGAGACGTACGAGGAGCGGGCCGAGTCGCTGTTCGCGCTGCGGAAGGTCTCCCGCGCCTACCACGGCATCCAGGAACTGATCATCCAGAACTTCCGCGCCAAGCCGGACACCGCGATGCGCGGCATGCCCGACGCCGAGCTGGACGAACTGGTCGCCACGGTCGCCGTGGCCCGGCACATCATGGGCCCGGCGGCCTGCCTCCAGGCGCCGCCCAACCTGGTCGACGACGAGTACGAGCGCCTCATCGGCGCCGGCATCGACGACTGGGGCGGGGTCAGCCCGCTCACCATCGACCACGTCAACCCCGAACGCCCCTGGCCGCGGATAGAGGAGCTGACCCGGCGCTCCGAGGCGGCCGGATTCCAGCTGCGGGAGCGCCTGTGTGTCTACCCGGAGTTCGTGCGGCGCGGCGAGCCCTGGCTGGACCCGCGGCTGCTCCCGCACGTGCGGGCGCTGGCCGACCCGGAGACGGGACTGGCACGGCCCGAGGCACTCCCGGAGGGGCTGCCGTGGCAGGAACCGGAAGAGGCCTTCGTCTCCTCCGGGCGCACCGACCTGCACACGTCCATCGACACCGAGGGCCGCACCGCCGACCGCCGCGAGGACTTCGACGAGGTGTACGGCGACTGGGGCGCCCTGCGCGAGGCGGCCGCGCCCGGGATGGCGCCGGAGCGCATCGACACCGACGTGCGGGCGGCGCTGGCGACGGCGGCCGACGACCCGACGAAGCTCACGGACGCGGAGGCCCTCGCCCTGCTGCACGCGGACGGTCCCGCGCTGGACGCGCTGTGCCGCGTCGCGGACGACGTGCGCGCCTCGGCGGTCGGCGACGAGGTGACGTACATCGTCACCCGCAACATCAACTTCACCAACGTCTGCTACACCGGCTGCCGCTTCTGCGCCTTCGCGCAGCGCCGCACGGACGCCGACGCCTACACGCTCTCCCTCCAGCAGGTCGCGGACCGGGCGCAGCAGGCGTGGGAGGTGGGCGCGGTGGAGGTCTGCATGCAGGGCGGCATCCACCCGGACCTGCCGGGCACCGCGTACTTCGACATCGCGAAGGCGGTCAAGGAACGGGTCCCGGGCATGCACGTGCACGCCTTCTCCCCGATGGAGGTCGTCAACGGCGCCACCCGGACGGGCCTGTCGATCCGCGAGTGGCTCACGGCCGCGAAGGAGGCCGGCCTCGGCTCGATCCCCGGCACCGCGGCGGAGATCCTCGACGACGAGGTCCGCTGGGTGCTCACCAAGGGCAAGCTGCCGACGGCGACCTGGATCGAGGTGATCACCACGGCGCACGAGCTGGGCATCCGCTCGTCCTCGACGATGATGTACGGGCACGTGGACCAGCCGCGGCACTGGCTCGGCCACCTGCGCACCCTGGCCGGCATCCAGCAGCGCACCGGCGGCTTCACGGAGTTCGTGACGCTCCCCTTCATCCACACCAACGCGCCGGTGTACCTGGCGGGCATCGCCCGCCCCGGCCCGTCGACGCGCGACAACCGCGCGGTCACCGCCATGGCCCGCCTCCTGCTCCACCCCTGGATCCCCAACATCCAGACCAGCTGGGTGAAGCTCGGCGCCGAGGGCGCGGCGGAGATGCTCCGCTCCGGCGCGAACGACCTGGGCGGCACCCTGATGGAGGAGACCATCTCGCGCATGGCGGGCTCGTCCTACGGCTCCTACAAGTCGGTGCGGGACCTGATCGCGGTCGCCGAGGCGGCGGGCCGTCCGGCCCGCCCCCGCACCACGCTGTACGGCGAGGTCCCCGAGGAACGGCAGCGGGCGGCCGCCGCCTCGGACGGCCACCTGCCCGAGCTGCTGCCGGTGCTGGACTGAGACAGCGGGCACCGAAGGGGCCGGTACGATGATCCGACCCTCGTGCGAGGGGGGATCCGTAGCTGAGGAGATGCGTGCCCGTGCCAGCCCCGAAGGTCTGGGTGACCGGTCTGACGGTGGGAGCGATAGCCGTGGTCGCCGCCCTGACCGTACAGGCGGACCGCGGCGCGCATCCGTCGGCCGCGGCGGACGCACGGCCGGCCGCCTCGGCGTCGGCCAGGGCGCACGCCACCGCCAAGCCCACCGCCTCCGCGGCGCCGGCCGCGGTGCCGGACGGCTCCGGCACCGGCCGCCGGATCGTCTACTCCCTCGGCGACAAGCGGGTCTGGCTGGTCGACGCGAGCGACGCGCCGCGCCGCACGTTCGCGGTGTGGCCCGGCACGGTGAGCCCCGCTCCCGGCAGTTACACGGTCGGCGTGCGCACCCGGGGCGTCATCACCGGCTCGGACGGCGTGAAGATCGAGCACATCGTGTACTTCGCCGTGCAGTCCGGCGTCAACATCGCCTTCTCCAACGCGGTGGACGGCTCCTCGCCGCCGCCCGCGTCGGGCGCGCAGACCGGCGGCATCCGGATGCGCACGGCGGACGGCGCGGCCCTGTGGACGTTCGGCTCGGCGGGCACCAAGGTCACGGTCGTCGAGTAGCCTCCCGGCCGCCGGGCGGCAGCTGGATCACCAGCAGCACGACCCCGCTGATCAGGAGCACCCGCGTCGCGGCCGTCAGCCCGTTCCGGTCCTCCGACTGCCACATCGCGAACCACTCCCCGCCGACCGCGACGAACCCGGCGCCGAACAGCAGCATCAGCATCAGCAGACCGTAGGTGGAGATCCGCCGCCCGCGGTCGTGGTCCCGGCGCGCCCAGAACCACGTACCGGCGATCAGGACCAGCGCGGCGGCGGTCTCCCACACGATGATCGCGACGTACACGGCGTCCTGGACCCGCGGGGATTATTCGCTGGCTCCCCTCCGGCAGGGCCCTTACGGTGACCGGACGCGACATCGTCATGGAGAGCCGGATCATGCGTGTGCACTACCCCCGTACGCCGCATCTCCCGTGGTCGCCGGGGGCCGCCGCCGATGACGTACGGGCCGGTGACCTGTCCGGGCTGCGGGACCGCGAGGTCGTGGTCACCGAGAAGCTCGACGGCGAGAACACCACCCTCTACGCCGACGGGCTCCACGCCCGGTCGCTGGATTCGGCGCACCATCCCTCGCGGGCATGGGTGAAAAGCCTGCAGGGGCGGATCGGCGGGAAGATACCGGCGGGCCGGCGGGTGTGCGGGGAGAACCTCTTCGCACGGCACTCGGTCGCGTACGAGGACCTGGAAAGCTGGTTCTACGGGTTCTCCGTCTGGGACGGCGACCGCTGCCTGGACTGGGACCGGACGGTCCGGTTCCTGCGGCGGCTGGGCGTTCCGGCGCCCCCGGTGCTGTGGCGGGGCGTGTTCGACGAGCGGGTGCTGCGGGCGTTGCGGCTGGACACCGAGCGCCAGGAGGGCTACGTCGTGCGTACCGTCGAGGGGTTCCGCCTGCCGGAGTTCGGGCAGCGGGTCGCCAAGTGGGTGCGCGCGGGACACGTACGGACCGGCACGCACTGGATGCACGCCGCCGTCGTGGAGAACGGTCTGGGTCCGAAAGCCGCGCTGTGGACGGTGCGTTCGGGCGGGGCCGTGGATGTGCCGTCCCTGTCGGCCGCGCTGGGCGTCGCCCCGGAGGACCCGCCTGCCGCCGGATCCGCCGTCGCCGACGTGTCCGCGAGGCTCGACGAACTGGGCCGGTACGGTGACGCACGGCTGGCGGGAGTCCTGGCCGCGATGCTGCACGGCACGCCCCGGGTGTCGCTCGCCGTCCGGCTCGCGGGGCCGCTGGGCATGCCCGCCGCACGACGTGCCGCCGACCTGGCCGGACTGTTCCCGCATCTTCAGCGTCCGTACCCGGACAGCGACCGCCGGACCGGCCTGGTACGCCTCTCGCTCGCCGCCGACCTGGGGGTGCTGCACGCGGTGGCAGCGGCGGTCGCGCGGGACGCCGCCGCGCGCGAGCAGGTCGAATGGTCCATGCTGCACGCCGAGGACGCCGGGCTGCTCGGCGAATCGCCGCTGGAGCCGCTGCGGGCCGGACTGCGGGACGCACTCGACGGCCTCGGTCCCGATGCCGCCGACCGGTGCTGGGCGGAGGCCCGGGACGCGTTCGCCAGAGGAGTGATCACCACCGTCGAGGAGGCGGTGGCGGCGAGCTGGCGGTGGCGTTCCGGGGAGTTTCCACGGCTGGTCCATCTCGTCGGGCCGTCCGGCAGCGGCAAGAGCACGTTCGCCGGAAGCCTCGCCGGGACCGACTCGTACATCTGCCTCGACGATCTGCGCCGGGCCCGGGGCGCACGGGCCGACCAGCGGGCCAACGGGGACATCCTGCGGGAGGGCCTGCGGCGGCTCGACTCGGCGCTGGCCGGCCGCGGGACCGTGGTGTGGGACGCCACGTCCCTCAGCCGGCACCAGCGTTCCCTGGTGCACCGGGTGGCACGACGCCGCGACGCCCTGGTCACCCACGTGGTCGCGCTGGTCGACGAGGACGAGCTGGCACGGCGCAACCGGGCACGGGCCCACCCGGTGCCGCCCGAGGTGCTCACCTCCCAGCTGCACCGGTACACCCCGCCCTACCCCGGCGAGGCCCACCGCACCTGGTACATCGGCCCGGGCGGCACGGTCGCCGACACCAGCGGCGCCCTGAACGACGCCGTGGACGGAGGAGAGGCCTGATGCGTACGAGCGACGAGATCTACCACCGGGTCCGCTGGGACCCGCGTTTCGATCCGGCCAGGTTCGTGCTGGGCATCCACCAGCGTGGCGCCGCCCCCGAGCGGATCCCGCTGCCCTCCTTCGTACCCGGTGGCGACATCCCGTGGCACCGGGTGCTGTTCGTCGAGGCGGACGGCGAACTGCTCTGGGACCGCGCCACCGGAGTGGACCGCATCGACACGTCGGACGCCGGCCGGGTGCGCGGTCCACGCCTGCTGCGGGCGCCCTTCTTCACGGCCAGGACGCCCTTCAGGTGGGATCCGGCGACCGGATGGCGCCCCGCCGACGGCACACCGCCGACCACCGCGCGGGGCGCGACGAGCTTCCGCGTCCTCACCTGGAACACGCTGTGGGACCGGTACGACAGCGACCGCATCGAGACCGTCCGCCGCCGCCCCGCCCTGCTCGCCGCCCTCGAGGACGCCGACGCGGACGTCATCGCGCTCCAGGAGGTCGAAGCCGGCCTGCTCACCCTGCTGCTGCGGGCGCCCTGGATCCGCGCCGGCTACACCCTGAGCACGGACCCGGGAGGAAAGGACGTCGACCGCAGCGGGCTGCTGCTGCTCAGCCGGCTGCCCGTACGGGAGGCGGGGTGGCACGAACTCGGTCCGCACAAAGCCGTCACCGCTGTCACCGTGGAGACCGGCGCCGGTCCGCTCGTGGTGGCCACGACCCATCTGAGCAGTGATCACTCCGACAACGGTGCTGCCCGGCGACAGGCCGAACTGGACCGGCTGGCCAAGGGACTCGGCGGCGTGGACGGCGACCTGGTCCTGGTCGGTGACTTCAACGACGGCGGCGACGCACCCGCCACCGCGCTCGGACTGCGGGACGTCTGGACGCAGGTCCATGGCCCCGACGACCGGACGCCCACCTTCGACCCGGGCGTCAATCCGCTGGCCGCACTGTCCTCGCTGTCCGGCCGGGCCTCCCGGCTGGACCGGATCCTCCTGCGCCCGGGGCGGCTGCGAGCGGCCGGGGCCGTCCTGCGGGGTGACTCGCCCACGACGGAAGGTCTCTACGTCTCGGACCACTACGGCGTGGAGGCGGACCTCCAGCCGAGCGCCACCGGGCCCGCGGATGCCCTCGACGCCCGGCCGACCGCCCGCACCGCGCTGGCGTGGATACCGCCCCGGGCGCTGTGGCCGACGCTGCAGGACATCCGGCGGGAGCACGATCCGCAGTTCCACCGCTGGCCGCCGCACGTCAACCTGCTCTTCGGCTTCGTGCCGGAGTCCGACTTCGAGCGAGCCGCCCCGCTGCTGGCCGAAGCGGTGACCGGCATGGCGCCCTTCACCGCCCGGCTGGAGGGGGTGCACACCTTCGAGCACCGGGACGACGCCACCGTCTGGCTCGACCCGGCGGCGGCCGGTCGAACACCGTGGACCAGGCTGCGCCGCGCTCTGGAGGACCGCTTCCCGCGCTGCCGTGGACGCGCCGAGGGCTTCACCCCGCACCTGGCCCTGGGGCGGACCGGGGACCCACAGCGCGCCGCCGCGTCCGCCGCCCGGCTCGGCAGCATGTCGGCACAGGTCGCGGAGCTGGTCCTGCTCTCCCGCCGGGGTGACGAACCGATGCGGCCACGAGCCACGGTCGCCCTGGGGACGGGCGAGGTGCGGTGGCTGCCCGAAAGCCCCGAAAGTTCCGAAAGTCCTGAAGATACCGAAGGTGCCGAAGGTGCCGAAGGTGCCGAAGGTGCCGAAGATACCGAAGGTGCCGAAGGTGCCGAAGGTCTTGGGTCCGCCGTCGCCGAGCCGGTCGCGGAGAGCGATGCTCAGGACGCCCGGGCGCTCGCGATCGTGCGGCGCGTCTCCGGGGCGCTGGGAGAAGGAGTCGTCCACGTCGTCGGGTCACGGCGCATGGGCTGCGCCCTGGCCGGAGCGGACCTGGACCTGGTCGCGGCGCTGCCCGGCAGCGCCGACCTGGCCGCCGTCCGGTCGCGGGTGACCGCCGCGCTGCCCGATGCCACCCGGGTGCGGCAGGTCACCGGCGCTCGCGTACCGGGCCTGCGACTGCACACCGGTGGTCTGGACGTCGACCTGGTGGTCGTGTCCACCGGGACGCTCGATCCCGGCGAAGCGGTGACCCGGCGCGCCACGTTGGGCGAGGCGGCCGCGATCGCCCTGAGCGCGGTCACCGACGCGGACGCGGTACGGGCCGCGGTAGGCGACCGCCACACCGGCTTCGCCCGGCTCGCCAGGCAGGTGAAGGCGTGGGCCGGGGCGCGCGGCCTTGACTCGGCGCCGTTCGGCGGCTTGCCGGGCCTGGCCTGGTCGGTGCTCGCGGCCCGTACGACACGCGAGGCCGAGGGGGCGGCCGCTGCGGACCCGCTCCGCCACTTCTTCGGCACCTGGGCCGCCTGGGACTGGCGGAAACCGGTCGGCCTCACCCCCACCGACACGGGACCGCACGCGCCGGTGGCCCTGACGACCCCCACCGACACGGGACCGCACGCGCCGGTGGCCCTGACGACCCCCACCGACACGGGACCGCACGCGCCAGTGGTCCTGATGACCCCCACCGATCCGGTCCGTAACTGCGCCGGACAAGTCACCGCCGGCTTCCGGGACCTGCTGACGGATGAGCTCTACCGCGCCTGGACCATCCTGGAGAAGGCGGCGGAGACCGGAGAGGACCCCTGGCCCGAGCTGGTGTCACCGCCGCCCCTGCACCGGCGGCACGCGGCCTGGGCGGTGCTGACCGTGGGCCCGAGCCCTGCCGGGGAGTTCGAAGAGACCCTGGGACGCGTCCGGGGGCGCGTGCGAGCGCTGCTCACCGCTCTGGAGGACGCCGGAGCGGCACACGCGTACGCCTGGCCCCGCCCGTTCAGGACGGGCCCGGGGTTCGCGCGGTACGCGATCGGCCTCGGCCCCACCCCGCCCGACGCCGCACGGCTCTCGGAGATCACCGAAGGCTGGGCCGGCGGACTGCGCGGCGTCGACGTCGCATGGGTGGACTGCGGCACCGTACCGACCCTGCGCTGACGGTCACGGGAGCCGGAGCGGGCGGCCGGGAGCGCGGGGTACTGACGGCCTGCCGACGGCCGCCCCGGCCGCTCATCACGCGGCGGTGCGCGGACCGTTGCGCGGCCTCAACCGACCGTTCCCGTTCGATTACAGTGCTGAACCGTACGGGCGGGTAACGGGCGGGGAGGTCTTGGTGGGTGCGACAGCCGGCGCCGTCTGGGGCCGTACCGAACAGCAGGACTTCCGCAGCCGGGTGCGCGGGGCGCTGCTCGGGGCGGCGGTCGGCGACGCGCTGGGCTCGCCCGTCGACCGGCTCGGCATCGAGGAGATCCGCGCGGCGTACGGGCCGGACGGCCTCTTCGACCTCGCCCCCGGCTACGGGCGGCGCGGCGCCGTCACCCACCTCACGCAGCTGACCCTGTTCTCCGTCGACGGGCTGATCCGCGCCCAGGTGCGCCGTGACACCGGCGCCTGGCATCCGCCGACCGACCTGCACCGGGCGTACCTGCGCTGGGCGGCCACCCAGCGCGACTGGGGGCCCGACCTGCGCCGCGAGGAGGACGGCTGGCTGGCGCGGGAGGAATGGCTGTACGCGCGCCGGGCGCCGACCCGGACACTGCTGCTCGGGCTCGGCGACGACCGGATGGGCACGCTGGAGGCGCCGAAGAGCCCGGACGCGCTGGGGCCCGAGGCGGCCGCCCGTTCCACGCCCTTCGGGCTGCTCGTGGGCTGGGAGCCGCAACTGGTCGTGCAGCTCGCCGTGGAGTGCGCCGCGCAGACCCACGGCCATCCGACGGCCTTCCTGGCGGCGGGCGCCTACGCCGTGATCGTGCACGGGCTGGCCCGCGGCGACAGCCTCGACGGGGCGGTGCAGCGGGCGCTCGCGCTGCTGTCCGTGCGGCCGGGGCACCAGCGGGTGTCGGACGCGCTGCAGCACGCGCTGGGCGCGGTTCGCCAGGGCATGCCCGCCCCGGCGCGGGTGGCCGGACTGGCCGCGGACGGCACGGCGGACGGGGTGCTGGCCGCCTCCGTGTACTGCGCGCTGGTCGGGGAGGACGTCCGGCACGGCCTGTGCCTGGCGGTCAACCACGACGGCCCCTCCGGGGCGACCGGCGCCATGACCGGCGGCCTGCTGGGTGCCCTGCACGGCGAGACGGCCCTCCCGCCGGCCTGGCTGGCCGAGCTGGAGGGCCGTCCCACGATCCTGGAGCTGGCGGACGACTTCGCCATGGAGATGACCCAGGGCCCCGCCCTGCACGGCCCGGCCGGCTCGTCCCCCGGCTGGCTGACCCGGTATCCGCGGGCGTAGCCCCCCGGACTGCCTCCCCCCGGCCCGCCGATCCGCCCGCCCCTCGGATCAGTCCTTCACCGCCGTCCTGCTCACCGCGTCCTCGCCCTCGCCCCCGCCCACCGGCGCCGGCACGGCGGCCGCGGTGGCCGCGTCCCCGTCGGAGTTGACGCGGTCGATGATCGCGAGCCGGGCCGGGGTGTCCTCCGGCTTCAGGTAGCCGATGAGGATGTAGAGGACGAGGGAGACCGCGAGCGGCACCGAGACCTGGTACTGCAGCGGCACGCCGCCCTCGACGTTCCAGTTGATCGGGTAGTTGACCAGCCAGAACGCGAGCAGGCCCAGCGCCCAGCTGGTGAGCGCCGCGGTCGGCCCGGAGCGCCGGAAGGGCCGCAGCAGGCCGAGCATCATCGGGATGGCCATGGGGCCCATCAGGCCCGCGACCCACTTGATGACGACGGTGATGATGTCCTTGAACGTCGGCGAGTTGACCTGCGTGGCCGCCGCCATCGACAGTCCGAGGAAGACGACCGTGGCCACGCGGGCCGCGATCAGGCCCGACCGCTCGCTCCACTGCCGGGCCCTGGCCGACAGCACGGGCGCGCAGTCCCGGGTGAACACGGCCGCGATCGCGTTGGCGTCGGAGGAGCACATGGCCATGGTGTGCGAGAAGAAGCCGACGATGACCAGGCCCAGCAGCCCGTGCGGCAGCAGCTGTTCGGTCATCAGGCCGTAGGAGTCGGAGCCGTCCGGCTTCTGCGCGTGCACCAGCAGCGGCGACATCCACATCGGGAAGAACAGCACGACCGGCCAGACCAGCCACAGCGCCGCCGACAGCCGCGCCGACCGCTCGGCCTCGCGTGCGCTGCCCGTCGCCATGTAGCGCTGGGCCTGGTTGAGCATGCCGCCGTTGTACTCGAAGAGCTTGATGAACAGGAAGGCCAGCAGGAACACCGTGCCGTACGGGCCGACCAGCGGCTTTCCGTGGCCGTGCAGGGCGGGTTCGTCCCAGGCGCCGAGGAAGCCGATGCCCTTGTCGTTCAGCTTCAGCACGACCGCGACGAACATCGAGATGCCGGCCAGCAACTGGATGACGAACTGGCCCAGTTCGGTCAGCGCGTCCGCCCACAGGCCGCCGATCGTGCAGTACACGGCGGTGATCGCGCCCGTGATGAGGATGCCCTGGTTCAGGCTGATGCCGGTGAAGACCGACAGCAGCGTCGCGATGGCCGCCCATTTCGCGCCCACGTCCACGATCTTCAGCAGCATCCCGGACCAGGCCAGCGCCTGCTGCGTCTTGAGGTCGTAGCGGTTCTTCAGGTACTCCAGCGGCGAGGCGACGTGCAGCCGTGAGCGCAGCCGGTTGATCCGGGGCGCGAACAGTTTCGAGCCGATGGCGATGCCCAGCGCGATCGGGAAGGACCACGTCACGAAGGACGTCACGCCGTAGGTGTAGGCGATGCCCGCGTAGCCGGTGAACATCACCGCGCTGTAGCCCGACATGTGGTGCGAGATGCCGGACAGCCACCACGGCATCTTCCCGCCCGCGGTGAAGAAGTCGCCGACGCTGTCCACGCGTTTGTGCGACCAGACGCCGATGGCCACCATCACGCCGAAGTAGCCGATGAGCACGGCCCAGTCGAGACTGTTCATGTGCCCCCTTCCAGGGTCCGCCTTGTGAACTCCGCTCAGCTGGTTGGCACTTCGCCTGAGCGGGGTAGGGGCGTGGCAGGCCGCGAGAGGCCGCGAAGTGCCCGCTCATCGTGGGTTCGGTCACGCGGACACGACAAGCGAGTGGAAGGTCAAGAGCGGGCAAAAATGTTCTGCGACTTGACCTGGGTTCACCTATATGAACAATCGATCTTGGCTGGATCCTGACCGGGGAGGGTCCTCAGCGCATCAGCTCCCCGGCGTTGACGAGCAGCGACTGCCCGGTGATCGCCCGTGCCCGGTCGGAGGCCAGGAACACGGCCGCGTCCGCCACGTCCCCGTCCGTCGCGAGGTCGGGCAGCGCCGTCCGCTCCGTCAGCCGGGCCAGCACCTCGTCGTCCGGCACCCCTTCGGCCCGCGCCGTCGACCGCACGAACGCCCGCACCGGCGGGCCCCACATCCAGCCCGGCAGCACGGTGTTGACCCGGATCCGGTACGGGCCGAGTTCGCGGGCGAGCGAGTACATCGCGCTCGTCAGCGCGCCCTTCGAGGCCGCGTACGCCGCCTGCCGCACCTGCGTCGGCGCGGCCACCGACGACTGCGTCCCGATGAACACCACCGAGCCGCCGCGCTCCTTCAGGGCCGGCAGGCACGCCCGCGTCATCCGCAGCGTCCCCAGCAGGTTCACGTCCAGGACGGCCTGCCAGGCCGCGAAGTCGGCGTCCTCGAGTCCACCGAAGTGCCGGTCGAGGGCGGCCACGTGCACGACCGCGTCGATCCGGCCGAACCGCTCCCGCGCGAGCGCCGCCAGCGCCGCGCACTGCGCCTCGTCGGTGACGTCGGCCGCCCGGTACGCCGTGTGCGCCCCGCCCGGATCCACGTCCGCGGCGCTCTCGGCGAGGTTCGCCTCGGTGCGCGCGCCGAGCACGGCGTTCCCGCCGTCGCGCACGACCGCCGCCGCGACCTGACGGCCGAGCCCGGCGCCCACTCCCGACACGACGACGGCCTTGCCCGCGAGCAGTGACATCCGGTGCCTCCCGGGTCCGGCGCCTCATCTGACGGAGCGTCAGAATAGGGGCGTCGGCAGGAGGACGGGAGGGGAGCGCCATGGCCGAGGACACCCGCAGCGACACGTACGCCGAACTGGCCGCTGCGCGTCGACCGACGCTTGTGTCCGGGCCGGCGGCTGCCGACGGGCGGTCGGAGCCCCCAGGGTGCCGGCATCGTTCAAGCACGCCTCTTGCTGCGGGGCGGTGAGCCGATCGCCACCGAGGACGACCTGGCCGCCGCCTTCCACCACGAGGTGATCCCGCTCCTGGAGGACTACTGCCTCGGCCGCGCCGATCTGCTGCACCGCATCCTCGGCAGCCTCGTCGACGCCGACACCGGACGCCCCGCGCTGATGTCGCCCCAGGACCTCGCCGCTGCGCTCGCGACCGAGTTCACCAGCGGCACGCCGGGCCCCGATGCCTGACCGCACCGAAGTCCGGCTCGCGGAGTACGGAGCCGAACTGCTGGGCGCCGACCAGCTCACGCCCCGGGACGTCGAGCGGCTGCGCGCCCTCCAGGCGCGCGGCTGCCTCACCCTGGACCAGGCCCCGGCCGGGTGGCGGCTCAAGGCCGACGCGACCGTCGGAATCCTGGTGCTCGACCGTATCCGCCTGGTCGTCGAGCCGAAGTTCGCCATCCCCGGCGAGCGGCTCATGATCTGGCTCGCCTACGCCCTCGGCACGCCGACGCCTCTCCCGGCGACGGCTCGGCGCTGGGCCACCGGTCCGGAAGGCTATGCCGACCTCGTGGCCGCTGCTCTGCTGGAGCAGTGCGAGCGACTGGTACGGGAGGGGCTGCGCCGGGACCACGTGCGCCGCCAGAGCCTGGAACCGGTCCTGCGGGGACGCCTTGACATCGCGGCCCAGGTGTCCCGGCGATACGGACGCCTCGATCAGCTGCATGTCCGCACCTTCGACCGGGAGGCGGACGTCTGGGACAACCGCGTCCTGGGGACCGCTCTGCGAGCAGCCCGCACCCTGACGACGCAACCCGACCTGGCCCGCGACCTCCACACCATTGCCGACGCTTTCCCGCAGGCCCCGACCCCCGCCGCCGCCCTCCGCGCCCTGGACCGCACCCGGTACACACGCCTGAACGTCCGCTACCGCGCAGCACACACCTGGGCCCGCCTGCTGCTACGAGGAGGAGGCGTGACCGATCTCCTCACCGACGACGGCATGACGGCGGACGGCCTGCTGCTGGCCATGCCCGCCCTCTGGGAGGCCGTCGTCCGGCGTCTGACCACCGAGGCCGCAGCCCCGCATGGCGGACACGCCGTCCCCAGCAGTGGCGCGACGGGCATCACCGTGCGGGGTGACCTCGGCAATACCTCGGCCTTCCGGCCGGATGTCCTGCTCAGCCTCCCCGGGCGTGACTCGGCCGCGCGTACCCTGCTTCCGGTGGACGCCAAGTACAAGCGCTACGACCGCTACGGTGTCGGTGCCGGCGACATCCACCAACTCCTCACCTACGGTGCCGGCTACACCCCGAGCACCGACCCACGCGCAGTGATCGTCCATCCGTCTCCCGGCGGGCACTCCCGCCGAGTCCTCCAGGTCAGTGGAGTGCGGGGCCTGCTCGGGAGCATCCACGTCCTCGGTGTCGACACGCACGCGTCCCCGCAGCAGGCGGCCGCGTGGGTCAGGTCGGCACTGCCCTGGGCGGACCGGTGATCGCCGTTCGTCCACCACACCGGGCGTCGAACCCACGCGCCGCCGCCCGACCCCGATAGCTCGATACATTGATGACCATGTCACGCAGGGTTCGGCGTATCTCCGTCAGCGGCTACAAGTCGATCCAACAGGTCGAGCTGGCCCTGGGCCCGGTCACTGTGCTCGTCGGCCCCAACGGCGCGGGCAAGACCAACTTCATCGAGGCCGTCGAGTTGCTCGGGCGCATCGCTGAGGGCGAGCTGGGCATGGAGGTCGGGCTGCGTGGCGGAGCCGTGGCCATGCTTCACGACGTGGCCAAGGGATCCGCGGGGATCGGGCTGCGGGTGGAGGCCGACGACAGCGATCTCGTGAACGCCTACGAGGCGACCTTGGTCCCCTCACACCGGGGGGGACTGGTCTTCGGCCGTGAGCTGGTGGAGTTCCACGACAAGGCGCGTCATGAGCAGCCACTGAAGCAGGAGATCGGGCGGGGCCACAGCGAGTCGAAACTCGCCGAGGTCGCGGAAGAAGGACCGTCCGGACCCGCCGACGTGGCCCGTCACACGCTGGAGATACTGCGGGGCTGCCGCGTCTACCACTTCCATGACACGACTCCCGGCGCTCCGGTGAAGCAGCCGGGTTACTCCTCCGACACGGAGGTCCTGCACCCGGACGCACGCAACCTCGCCGCGTTCCTGCTGCGCCTGCGTGAGGAGCACCCGGCGGAGTACAAGCAGATCGTGCGTACGGTCCGTTCTGTCGCGCCCTTCTTCCGCGAATTCGTCCTCGCCGAGGACGCGGCGGCACGCGTGTCGCTGCGGTGGAAGCAGTTCGGGTCCGACACGGTGTTCCCGGCCGACGCGTTGTCCGACGGCACGCTGCGCTTCATCTGCCTTGTCGTCCTCCTGCTCCAGCCGCGACCGCCCGCGTTGCTCGTGCTCGACGAACCCGAGCTGGGCCTGCACCCCTTCGCGATCACCGTTCTGACGGAACTGTTCCGGTCGGCCTCCACCCACAGCCAGATCCTCGCCGCCACCCAGTCCGTCACCCTGGTCGACCAATTCGGGCTGGACGAACTCGTCGTCGCGGAACGCGTGGACGGCTCGACGAGGCTGCAACGGCCCGATCCCGAGGCGCTGGCAGCCTGGCTCGACAGCTACTCGCTCGGTGACCTGTGGCTGAAGAACCTGCTGGGCGGTCGTCCCCGGCCCGAGCGGGAGCGGTGAGGTCGGGGCGATGCGTCAGGTTCATGTACTGGTGGAGGGCGCGACGGAGGAGCGCCTGGTACAGCAGGTCCTCCAGCCGGAACTGATCGTGCGGGACGTCTGGGTCACCCCGGTCGCGCTCAAGACCCGGCGAGCCGCCGGCCGGCCGCACGACAGGGGAGGGGTGAGCAGGTGGCCCAAGATCGAGCACGATATCCGGGCGCTGCTGCGGAACTCGGCCGTCGACACGGTGACCACGATGCTCGACCTGTACGGGCTGCCCTCCGACACTCCCGGACTTTCCGACGCCCCGGCCGGTGACGCGTACGCCCGGGTCGGTCATGTCGAGGAGGCGATGGCGCGGGTCATCGGTGACCAGCGGTTCCTGCCCTTCCTCGTCCTGCACGAGACGGAAGCGTGGGTGCTCGCCGCCGCGAACGAACTCGCCGAGCTGGTTACGTCGCCCAGGCTGGCAGACGTTCTGCGCTCCCATGTCGATGCGGCGGGCGGCCCGGAACTCGTCAATGACGGTCCCGACACAGCGCCGTCCAAGCGGATCCTGAGAGCCCATCCCGCCTACCGCAAGGTCGTGGACGGCCCCGATGCCATCGGGCTTCTCGGCCTGGACGCCTTGCGCGTCACCTGTCCCCACCTCGACGCCTGGCTGAAGCGTCTGGAATCCGGACCCGGCACGAGAGACGGCTCCGCCTGACAGCCGGCACAGGCTGGTGCGCATCCGGCCCGGGTACGCGGGGGGGCCTCTATGTCTTTCGTCAAGGCACCCCTGTCGGGTTTGGGGTGGTTCGGGGTTGCTGAGGTTATGCGGCGAGCTCGACGTCTTTCGGTGTCCGGGGTTCGTAGAAGGTGCCGTCGCGGAGCATGGCGAACAGGACGCTGATGCGTTGGCGGGCGAGTCGGAGGAGGGCTTGGGTGTGGGTCTTGCCGCGTGCTCGCTGGCGGTCGTAGTAGGTGCGGGAGGCGGGGTCGGCGTTCATGCAGGCGAAGGCGGACAGGAACATCGCCCGTTTGAGCTGTCGGTTGCCGCCTCGGGGTGCGTGCTCACCGTGGATCGAGGTGCCGGACGACTTCGTGGTCGGGGCGAGTCCCGCGTAGGAGGCCAAGTGGGCGGCGGTGGGGAAGCTGGTGCCGTCTCCGACGGCACCTCCCGGACCCGGTGACACCACCCCCCCAGGTCATCCGTTCGACAGGGGGACACAGTCATGCCGGGCCCGGAGGCCAGCGGCCCCGTTGCAGGACCGCAGAAAACATAACGGGGACTCCCGCCCGAGCCGGTCAGTGCCCGGGCGGCTGCCAGTCGAGGATCGGGCCGAGCGCGTTGAGCAGGGTCGAACTGGGAGTCCGGCGAAGCATCAGGTCGCGCAAGGTGGTGGCGGGCGCTGAGTGCCATTGCGCGGCGATGCCGATCCGGCGCGAGCGGCGGGCGATCAGCTGGGTGCGGGGGCGCCGGTGCTGGTCGTAGGCGGCCAGCGCGGACTCCACGTCGGGGGACGCGTCCAGGAGCACGGCCAGCGTGACCGCGTCCTCCAGCGCCTGGTTGGCACCTTGGCCCATGTTCGGGGTCATGGCGTGCGCGGCGTCACCGAGCAACGCGGCGCGCCCGGTGACGAAACGGGCCAGCGGCGGCAGCTCGTAGATGTCGTGGCGCATCACCGCGTTCTCGTCGGCGGCCGCGAGCAGTTGAGGAATCGGGTCGTGCCAGCCCCCGAAGCGCCGGCGTATCTCGGCCAGTTCGCTGCCGGGGCTGCGCTGTCCTTCGGGAGCGTTGGCGACGCAGAAGAGATAGGTGCGGCCGTCCGCGAGCGGAGCGATCCCCACTCGCTCACCACGTCCCCAGCTCTCACCTCCGGCTGACAGCCGTCGGCCTGTGTCGACGACCAGGCGCCATGCGGTGTACCCGACGTACCGCGGCGCCGGGGCCTGCGGCCACAGGGAGCGGCGCACGGTGGAGTCGATTCCGTCGGCGGCCACCAGCAG
Source organism: Streptomyces sp. NPDC020490 (assembly GCF_044335305.1). Classification (NCBI taxonomy): domain Bacteria; kingdom Bacillati; phylum Actinomycetota; class Actinomycetes; order Kitasatosporales; family Streptomycetaceae; genus Streptomyces; species Streptomyces sp. NPDC020490. The sequence continues at coordinate 119,399 of NZ_JBIRUY010000026.1, forward strand.
ATCGGCCTGAGAGACACCCGTGCCGTGCTCGACCTCGGCCCGTCGCTCGCCAAGGCCGACTCCGGTCACCCCGGCATTCGCGCACAGTGCGCCCGCCGGAAGGGCCGAGCGCAGGATGTCGAGCAGCCGAGCCCGGTGAATCATCACCACGGGTCCGAATCGGCCGGCCAGCTCCTGGGTGTCGGTCCGCGACAGCCAACGGCCGGATGTGTTCCGGATGCCTGCCTGGGTCTCGACCAGGGCCTGCTCGCGGACTCGGTCTCCCACGCCCAGCGCGTCCAGCGCGCGCACTCCGTTGGGCCACAGTGAGAGTCCTGCTCCCACCTCGTCGAAGGTGGCGGCGCGCTCCAGCACCTTCACCTGCCAGCCGAGCCGCGTCAGCGCAATGCCTGCGGCCAGGCCGCCGATCCCGCCGCCGACCACGATCGCGGAGCCTTCTCCGGCGCCTCTGGCGTGTCCTGCCTTGACCATCCCCATGGGAACCACCTCTACATCTGTAGTGGACGCCAGGCACTCTACACTTGTAGAGGCGGAGGCTGAGACGAGGAAGGAAACCAGTGACCCCAACCATGTCCCGGCGGCAGCGGCTGACCGACGCGGCGATCAGCACCCTGGCCCAATCAGGTATGCGAGGACTCACCCACCGGGCGGTCGACCAGACCGCCGAGGTCCCGGCGGGCTCGTGCTCGTACTACTTCCGCACGCGCCAGGAGCTGCTGCAGGCCGCCGTCGAGCGTTTGGCCGAACTGGACATCACCGAGATCGACGAGCGCCCCGCCCTCACCGGGCCGGCGAGCATCGACCAGATCGCGGAGGCTGCCGCGGGCCTCGTCGAGCACTGGACCACCGCGGGACGCGAGCGCATGCTCGCCCGCTACGAGCTGGCCCTGGAAGCGCCCCGCCGCCCCGCTCTTCGTGCCGCCCTGCACAGCGCGGGCAGTCGCCACCGGGCCCTGGCCGAGAACCTCCTCGCCGCCGCGGGCGCACCTGACCCCGCGGCGCAGGCGAACGCGTTCGTGGCCTGCCTGGACGGCATACTCCTCAACCAGCTGACCGCCGCAGCACCGCACCGGCTCACCCCGGAACAACTGCACCGAACCCTGCTCAGCCTGATCCGCACCTGCACCGGACCGCGGCATCCCTGATCCGTCAGTCCCTTACTCGAAGCGGTGCCGTGGGGCGCGGACGCTGGCCGGCGACTCTCACTGCAGCCCGGCCGCCGGGTCGTCGGTGGCCACGGTCCGCAGCGGGTGGTGGCCCTGGGGTGTCGGCCTGAGGTGAGTCACCATGGCGGCGGGCGGGCACGCCGGCCCTTTCGGAAGGTGGTCGTCACGAAGCCACCCGGGCATGTCCCCGCGCCTGGCGGGGGAGCCGGGGTCGATGACCTGGACGACGAGCCCGGCGTAGGGATGGTCGAGGGCATGGATGTCACGCGGGCCCTCATCACCGCGGGTCCCGGAAGCTCTCCGGGCGCAAGCGGAGCCCCCTCGGCAAGGACGGCGAACTGGTCGAGAGGGCTCTTTCATGTGCCGCTTGTGGTGCTTGTGGTGCGTGTGGTGCGTGTGAAGTTGTGGTCGGTGAGTCGGCGGAGGATCAGAAAGATCCTCCCCCTACGCCTTGATCGAGGTGACGAAGGCGTTCCACACGTCGGCCGGGAAACCCAGGACGGGGCCGTCGGGAATCTTGGAATCCCGCACGGCCATCGCCGCGAGAACCGGTGACTTGATCTCGACGCATGCGCCGTTTCCCGTGGAGTACGAGGACTTGGTCCACGTGTCCGTGGCGCCCTGTCGAATTGCCATTTCTGCTCCGCAGTGCCAGTTGTTGAGTTGCTGTCACCGCGCGACGTGTCCATCGGTGGACCACCGCGGACCACCGCGCGGTTTGCGCCAACCTCATTGCTCGGTCGGTGTGATCGACGCTACTCGCCCATTCCGGCATCCGAGGAGACTATTCACTCGACTGGATGGCATATTCCAGGTGGTCTTCCGACATGACCCGGAAACGGTGTACTGTGCTGCGCCTTTCGTCCAGGACAGGTTCAGCGCGGCTCAGCGGGGCTCAGCCGGCTTCAGTGGTTATCAGCGGGCGTACTCCTTCGCGATGTCCGCGATGAACTGACGCGACTGGTCCGGGTTCAGGGCCTGCGCCCTGAGGTGTTCGTACATCACGCTGTACTTCTGGACGTCGTTCGCCTTCTCCAGGTACAGGTCGCTGGTGACGCCCTCGATGTAGACGACGCTGGAGTCGGCCGCGTCGGGGAACTCCAGGATCGCGTACTGGCCGTTCAGGCCCGGGTGGGCGCCCATGTCGAAGGGGATGACCTGCACGGTGACGTGCGGCAGCTGGGACTGCTCGACGAGGTGCTCCAACTGGTCCCGCATCAGCGAGCGGTTGCCGACCACCCGGCGCAGCGCGGCCTCGTCCATCACCGTCCACAGCCGCAACGGGTTCTCCGGGGCGGTGATGCGCTCTTGCCGGCGCATCCGCACCTGCACGCGCTTGTCGATGTCGGCGGCCGCGGTCTCCGGCAGCGCGCCCGCGATCAGCGACTCGGCGTACTGCCGGGTCTGCAGCAGGCCGGGGACGACCTGGGGGTCGTACACCCGCAGACTGGCCGCGTCGGTCTCCAGGCCGATGTAGACGCTGTAGGGAATGTCTCCGAAGGAGTGCCACCAGCCCTGCTGGCGGGAGTCCTTGGCCATCTGCATCAGCGAGTCGACGATCCGGTGGTCCTCGACCTCGTAGACCCCGCACAGGTCGCGGACGTCGCGCTGGCTGATGCTGCGCCGCCCGTTCTCCAGCCGGCTGATCTTCGACTGCGACACCAGCAGCCGCTCCGCCACCTCCTCGGCCGTCATGCCCTTGAGCTCGCGGAGCCGGCGCAGCTCCTGGCCCAGCCGGCGTCGCCGGACGGTGGGATTGACATTGGACGCCACGGACGTGCACCTCCGGCTGCGTGCTTCGACTAGCCACTTTGCGTATCTGCTGTTGAGCAGACTGCCACCAAGGTGCTTTCTACCGCTGGCGAACCGCGGATATGCGCAGGACGCGCGCCAGTTCGCGGCGCGGGCCTCGCGAGTGCGCGCGGCCGGGCCGCGAAGACGGCCGGGAGGACGGCCGCGCGGGGCCGCGGAACCGTGGCACCGCCGTCCGGGCGGACGGACGGCGCACGGTCCCGCGGCCCCGCGCGAACCAGCTGCTCCCGGACCGGGTCTGGGGACTCAGGTGCGGCTGTGGGGCCTGCGAGTGCTGCGGCGGTGCGAGGGGTCGTGCGTGGGTCGTGCGCGGGTGGTGCGTGGTTCGTGCGGTGGTCCGGTGGTGCGGTGGTGCGGTGCGTGTGCCCGGTGAGGGGCCGTGGCTCAGTGCGCCACGACGCGCGCCATGGAACCGTGGCGCGGCTGCATCGGCACACCGCGGGCGGGTTCCGGCGCGGCCCTGACAGGACCGGCTGGCGGCCGGCCGGCCGGGGCCGGGGCCGGGCTGCGGCGCGGCTGGGCGGCCACGCCGTTCTGGACGTCCATCACGGCGTGCGCCACGAGTCCGCCCATGGGGTCGTGCCGGATCAGGTCCCTGAGCCGGGAGCGAGAGGAGCGTCCCTCGTTCCCCGGGTACAGGTGCTTGCCGAGGCCGACCGCGTGGGCCAGTGCGGCGAGCGCCGCGGTCCGCGGGTCCGGTGGCACGCCGGTGCGGATCGCGGAATCCAGCCGGGCTCTGATCTCCCGGCTGATCTCGTTGTCCGTCGCCTGGTAGCGAGTCGTCGGCAGCACCCCGCACATCTGTCCCGGCACGGCGGCGACCATGCCGCACCGCTCCAGATGCGAGAGGTAGACCTGGCGGAGCCCGAGACGCGGCCCGCCGATCCAGTGGACGGCACGCACCGGAGCGCCGCGCCTTCGCAGCAACTCCAACGCGCAGTCCAGTGTTGGATCTCCTGTCGGCCGTGGCACCACCACGGCGATACGATCCCCGTCTGGGGCTATCCGTCCGGCCAGCGCCAGCTCCACTAGCTGTGCTCCGGCCAGACCGAGGTCGAGCGACTGCGGCTGTGCAGTGGTACCCGTGGCCGGGTCCAGTGCCAGCAGCAGAAGCTCCTCCGGAAGTGTTCTGCGGCTCCTGCCCATCCATGCCTCCCCGCGTGGATGAATGACAGGGTGACCCCTCTCACATTGGTCTGTCGAGGGTGCGTGACCTCTTCGTAAGGGAACCGGCAGGTATGTCGTTCTCGTCTACCACGGGGGCCAAGCCCGCACACAGGACACTGGTACATGGTTCGGACAGCGCGTGGGAGCGGTGTTCCGGGCGGCGGTTCACGGTTCGGCAGCCGCACGCGGGGCGTGCGGCAGATGGAGGAGGCATCGGTGGCGGGCGAGTCCCCCGACAGGTCGAAGCAGCGCGAGTCGTCGGCAGAACCGACGTCGGGGAGCGCGGGTCCGGTTCCCGAGGCCAGGTCGGGGGAGCGCGCCGAGCGTGACCCGCGGCTGGCCGTGTCCCGCGACAGGGAGACACCGTCCGGGCCCCGCGGCGGCGTGGACACGGCCACCCGGGTGTTCTCGGTACGGGACGCGGCGACGGACGCCGAGCACGCCCAGGACGCCGAGGACGAGGACGCCGGGGCGACCGACGGGACCGACGAGACCGCGGAGCCGGCCCAGGACGGAGCGGGCTCCCGTGACGCCGCGGACACGTCGACCCGGGTGTTCTCGGTACCGGCCCGGGACCGGGCCGCGGACGCCGCGGACGCCGCGGAGACCGGGGCGGACGAGGACGGCGACGACCGCGCCCACGCCGACGCCGACGCCGATGCGGCTGACGGCCGTACGGGAGGCGACGCGGGACTGCTGGCGGCCTGGGTCCGGCCGGGGGGCTCCGGAAGCGCCCAGGACGCCTCGGACGCCTCGGACCGCGCGGAAGACGCCTCCACGGCCCCTGAAGACGCCCCCACGGCCGCTGAGGACCGCGCCGAGGCCGCGGAGCCGGAATCCGACGGGGAAGCGGACGCCGACGACGCCACGGACGCCGCCACGGACGCGGACGAGGCGGCGGACGCCGACGCCCAGGACGACGAGTCCGCGGTGACCGACGCGTCCGAGCCCGCCACCGCCACCGCCGCCGATGACGACGAGCCGGACGGTCCGCAGGCCGACGGCGAAGCACCGGCACCCGCCGATTCCTCCGCCCCCGCCACCGACGACGCCAAGAACGACGGCGAGGGCGACGAGGAGGGCGACGAGGAGGGCGACGAGGAGGGCGACGGCGACGGCGAGGGCAAGGCCCCGGCCGAGCCCGTGGACCAGCCGACCGCCGTCTTCAAGCGCCCCAAGTTCCAGGTCGACCAGCCCACCACCATGCTCAAGCTGGACGGCGCCGCCAAGGCCGCCCCGGCCGGCACCCCGGAGCGCTCCAAGACCCCCGAGGCCCCGGAGGCCCCCAAGGCTCCGGAGACTTCCGGGCCCAAGGCCCCCGAGGGCGGCGACCCCGAGCGCACCAGCAGGTTCGTCGCGCTCAAGCCCCTCGACGACCCCGCGACGAGGAAGCCGTCGTCCCCGGCGGACGCCACCGCGTTCGTCCCCCAGGTCGGCCCCGAGCGCACCACTCAGCAGCCGCTGCCGCCGAAGCCCCCGCTCGACCTGCTCGCGGAGCTGACGAACACCCCGCCGCCCCCGCAGACCCCGGTCCGCACGGTCGTGCGCCGGGTCAAGATCTGGACCCCGCTGGTCCTGCTCCTGGCGATCATCTTTGCGGTCGCGCAGGCCGTACGCCCGCTGCCGACGCCCACCCTCACCCTGACCGCCGACGAGTCGTACACCTTCGACGGGGCCAAGACCGACATCCCCTGGCCTGCCGACGGCCAGGGCGCGCTCGACGTGCAGGGGATCGGGTCGTTCGGCTCGTCGGGGCAGCAGAAGCCCGTGCCCATCGCGAGCGTCGCCAAGGTCATGACGGCCTACCTGATCCTTCGGGACCATCCGCTCAAGAGCGGTGACGGCGAGAAGATCAAGGTGGACCAGACGGCCCAGGACCAGGCCACCGCCGACGGCGAGTCGACGGTCGAGGTCAAGGCGAACGACACCATCACCGAGAAGGAGGCCCTGGAAGGCGTACTCCTCGCGTCCGCCAACAACGTCGCCCGCCTCCTGGCCCGCTGGGACGCAGGCTCGGAGAAGGCGTTCGTGAGCAAGATGAACGCCACCGCCAAGGACCTCGGCATGACCAACACGACGTACACCGACCCGTCCGGCCTGCAGAAGACGACGGTGTCCACCGCCGTGGACCAGGTGAGACTGGCGAAGGCCGCGATGAAGGACGCGTCCTTCCGGGAGATCGCCAGGATGATGGAGTACACCGACTACAAGGGCACCAAGCACAGCAACTGGAACCGTCTGGTCGGCTACAACAACGTCATCGGCATCAAGACCGGCACCACCACGGCGGCCGGCGGCAACCTGGTCTTCGCCGCGGTCAAGCAGGTCGGCGGCGAGACCCGGACCATCGTCGGTGCCGTCCTCAGCCAGGGGCCCGGCGGTTCGGACAACACCATCATCAGCGGCGCTCTCGACGCGGGCGACAAACTGATCAGGGCCGCCCAGGGCGCGCTGAAGTCGGCCACGATCCTGAAGAAGGGCGACGTCGTCGGGTACGTGGACGACGGTCTCGGTGGGCACACGCCGGTCGTCATCACCAAGGACGTCACCGCGGTCGGCTGGTCCGGCCTGGAGGTGAAGCTGTCCTTCGCCACCGACGACCTGCCGCGCACCGCGAAGGCCGGCACCAAGGTGGGCACGCTCACCGTGGGCGACGGCGGAACGGCCGGCGCGGTCAAGGTTCCGGTCGCGCTGCAGAAGGACCTCACCGAACCCGGCTTCACGGACAAGCTGACCCGCGTCGCCTGAACCGCACGGACAGGCAATATGACAGCGCAGCCGCCGCCCCGAAGGAGGGCGGCGACTGCGTGCGGTTGGGAACGGCGTATCAGCCGCAGTGTTCCCAGCCGCTCTGGTAGTACCCCTGCCCGAACATGCCTTCCCACTGGATGCAGGTTCCGGCGGCCGAGACGTACACGGGTCCCGCGTAGCTTGAATAGTTGCCGGCATCAGAGACCCAACTGCCGCCGGACTTCCTGATCGAGGCCTCCATGTATGCGGCCGTGCCCGAACTATCGCGGATGGTCACGACGCAATTCTTCCCGGTGCTGCTGCTGTACAGCAGGTAGACCGTGGCCGCCGTCGAAAGGCCCTGGGAGTCAATCACGCTGTAGCCTGAGCCGCACACGGCCGTCGGGGATGCGGCAGCCGCACTTGCCGGAACTGCCGTGCCGATGAGGCCTGCGGCGGCAACGGCCGTGATGACGGCCGCGGATCGCAGTTTTCGCCTGGGCAAGGGATCTCCTCTCGGATGGATATTGATAAAATGATCAGTCGTTGTTGATCTTGTCAAAGCGCTATTCGGACATTGTCCGCATGTCCTGGGGGCCCTCGAGGGGCTGCAGGATGGCGCCATCCGTGCTCCGTGCTAGCGTCACGAAAACGGGGCACGTCGCAGTCGGTGGAACGCGGTCGGGAGACCCCCCGGGAACGCGGCCGAGACGGGCGGGCGACGGCACGCGCCCCGGAACACAGGACGGGACACCACGGGGAGTGCCTTCAGGTGGCCACTGCGGAGCCGACACGCGCCGACGACGCCGATCAGGGACCGGGGACCGGCCCGCGAATACGGGTACCCGCGCCGCGCGCCGACGCGCCCGGTGACGACCGCCACCAGGACGGCACGGGCCGTCTGAAGCGCGCCGTCCTGGTCCTGCGCGAGCATGTCCTGCGTCACCCGGCGCTGTCGTTCACCGCCCTGTCGGGCGTCCTCCACGTCGTCTGGTTCTTCACGTTCGCGAACAGCGGCGGTGATCTGGCGGCGCAGGACGCGTGGGCGGAGTTCGTCGGCCGGCACCCCGACTCGGCGTACAACCTGGCCTGGTACGGCGGCATGCACCCGGTGTCCTACAGCGTGGTCTCGCCGTATCTGATGTCGGTCCTCGGTGTGCGGACGACGATGATGATCGCGGGGACGGTGTCCGCCGGGCTGCTCACGATGATCCTCATCCGCAGCAGGTCCGTCCGCAACCCGCTGTGGGCGTCGCTGGCGGGCGTCTTCGCGTTCCTGTGCAACGCCGCGTCCGGACGCGTGACCTTCGGACTGGGCACGGTGTTCGCGCTGGGCGCGGTCGCCGTCGTGCACTGCTGGCCCCACCGCTGGCGCTACGCGCGTTGGGCGAAGGCCCTGTGCGCGGCGCCGCTGGCCGCCCTGGCCACGATGTCGTCGCCGGTGGCCGGCCTGTTCGTGGGGCTGGTGGCCGTCGCGCTGTTCCTGCAGAAACGCCGTCCCGGCGCCTGGGCGCTCGGCCTGGCACCCGCCGCGGTGGTGGCCGTGTCGGCGTGGCTGTTCCCCTTCTCCGGAACCCAGCCGATGACCTTCGGCTCGGTCATCCTGCCCCTGGCGTACTCGATCCTCGTCTTCGCCCTCGTCCCCAGGGACTGGAAGACGGTCCGCCTGACGTCCGCGGTGTACGGCCTCGCCGTCGTCGCTGTCTGGCTGGTCAGCTCGCAGATCGGCTCCAACATCACCCGGCTGGCGATGCTGTTCGCGGGCGTGGTGCTGGTGGCGGCCCTGCCCTTCCACGCCCCCCGCTCGCGCACCTGGTACCTGACCGTGCTGGCCGCCTGCGGCTTCGTCTTCTGGATCGGCTTCAAGTCGGTCGACGACGTCGTCCACACCACCCCCACCGCCTCCTGGGCCCGCGAGCTGGCCCCGCTGGTGAACGAGCTGCAGGAGGTCGGCGCCGAGAAGGGCCGCGTCGAGGTGGTCCCCGCCCGCTCCCACCGCGAGGCCTCCGCGCTCGCCCCGTACGTCAACCTGGCCCGCGGCTGGAACCGCCAGGCCGACATGGAACGCAACCCCCTCTTCTACGACGACACCCTCAACTCGGCCAACTACCACGAGTGGCTCCAGCGCTGGGCCGTCCACTTCGTCGTCCTGCCCAAGGACGAGCCCGACGGCGACGGCGGCGAACGCGAGCGCGAACTCGTCCAGCGGGGCATGCCGTACCTGAAGCAGATCTGGGGCGACGCCAACTGGCAGCTGTTCCGCGTCACCGACCCCACCCCGCTCGCCGACCCGCCCGCCACCGTCGACCGCGCCGACCAGGGCGAGCTGACCATCGAGGTCAAGCAGCCCGGCCGGGTCCTCATCCGCGTCCCCTACTCCCCGTGGCTCGGCCTGGTCGACGCCGAGGGCAAGGGCGTCAAGCCCCCGCAGGAGACGGACGCCTCCAAGCACCGCGCCGACGGCACGCCGAAGACGTACGACAACGTCAACGGCTGCCTGACGCAGACCGAGGAGGACGACAAGGGCGACAAGTGGACGATCCTGGTCGCCCCGAAGGCCGGCACCTACCGTCTGGGCGCCCCCTACCAGCTGCCGCGGGGGACGCCCTGCCCGGACGAACTCAAGTGAGGGCCCCGGACGCGTGAAGAGCCAGGGCCCCGGACGCGTGAAGAGCCAGGGCCCGGACTCATGAGGAGTCAGGGTGTCAGGGCCCCGACTCGTGAGGAGTGAGGGCCGCTGCCCTCACCGCACCGGGAACGCCACGTCGCACACCGGGTCCTGGGGCCCCGCCGCCGCCCAGTCCGCGAAGTACACCTCGCGGCTGGGACCGGCCTGCTCCAGCCCCCGCCCGGCGATCCACTGCTCCACCGCCTCGAACGCGGCGAGGATCTGCGGATACGCCACCTGGGCCTTCGCGAGGCGGGTGTACGCCATCCGGCGCGCCGGCTCCACGCGCACCCGTGTCTGCCAGGCCCGCCCGTGCGCCTCGGCCCACGCCCGCCCCGCCGCCTCGTCGGCGACCGGTACGCAGGACTCGACCGGGCCGTCGCTCTCCGTCGACACCTCCGCGTGGAACAGCACGAACGGCGCCCCCGTCACGCCCCCGCACTCCCGCGCCGCCGCCTCCAGCCGCCCCAGCGACGCGCCGATCCACGCCGGCAGCTCGTCCGCCGGCGTGTGCCGGGTCTCGGTGATCACCACCTGCTGAGGCAGTTCCACCGTCTCGACCTCGAACTTCCCGTACATCTCGGAGCTCCTCCCCGACAGTCGTCCACAGAGGTACTCGGCGAGCGTGCGCTGCGCGGCGATCCGCGTCTCGACGCCGGCCCAGTAGGAGGCGAGCAGCTCGCCCGCCCGCTCCCCGTCGGCCGCGATCACCTCGGCGATCCGGGCGAGCGGCATGTCCAGCTGCCGCAGCAGCGCCACCAGCCGGGCGCGCTCCGCCTGGCCGGCGCGGTAGTAGCGGTAGCCGCCGGCCTCGTCGACGTGCGCGGGCGTCAGCAGCCCGAGCCGGTCGTACAGCCGCAGCGCCTTCGCCGACAGCCGGGCCCGCGCCGCGAACGCGCCGATGGTGAGCAGCGGGCCGCCGTCGTCCGCCTGGGCTTCGGCCTGGGACTCCGACCGGGCATCCACCTGAGCGTCCTCCGTCACCGGGCGGTCCGTCCCGCCCGGTGACCGAGACGCTCGGCCCTGCCCCAGGGGCAAGGTCAACCGGCCAGCTGGGCCTCGATCGCCGTGACGACCTCGGCCGCGTCCGGCTCGGTGCGCGGCGAGAAGCGGGCGACGACCTCGCCGTCCCGGCCGATCAGGAACTTCTCGAAGTTCCAGCGGATGTCGCCGGTGTGCCCCTCGGCGTCGGCGAAGCCGACCAGGCGGTCGTACAGCGCGTGCCGGCCCTCGCCGTTGACCTCGACCTTCTCGGTCATCGGGAAGGTCACGCCGTAGGTGGCGGAGCAGAACTCGGCGATCTCGTCGGCGCTGCCGGGCTCCTGGCCCAGGAACTGGTTGCACGGCACACCGAGGACGGTGAAGCCCTGCTCGGCGTAGCGCTCGTGGAGGCGCTCCAGCCCGCCGTACTGCGGGGTCAGCCCGCACTTGGAGGCCACGTTCACGACGAGCACCACCTGGCCCTTGTACCGGGCCAGGTCCGCGCTGCCGCCCTGGAGGGCGCCGATCTCCACGTCGAGGGGAGCGGCGCCGTTGCTGTCTGCAGTCGTCATGAGGCGAGCCTAACCTCGGTTCGCCTCGGCCCGGTTGCGGGCGGCGCCTACGGCCCGGTTGCGGGCGGCGCCTACGGCCCGGCCGGGGCCGGCGGACGCCGGGCTTCCCGCCCGCACGAGGACGTCCCCCGCCGCGGTACGCGAGTACAGCACCGACCGCCCGGCCCGCCGCCGCTCCACCAGGCCCGCCTGGAGCAGCACCTTCAGGTGCCGTCCGACCGAGCCCAGCCCCTGCCCGGTGACGGCGGTCAGCTGGGTCGTGCTCAGCGGGCTGCCGAGCAGGACCAGGACCGCGGCGCGCGCGGTGCCGAGCAGCGCGCCGAGCGGCTCCGGCACGCCCCCGCGGGGACCGTAGGCCAGGGCGCCCCGGCACGCGTAGACGACAGCGTACCGCTCGCGCTCCTCCCAGGACACCCAGCCGACGCGCTGCGGGGTGACCGGCACGAAGACCAGCTCGGCGCCGGCGAGGTCGCGCGGCGGGAACTCCAGCGGGTTGACCTGGAGCCGGTTCTCGCCGAGCCACCGGGTCCGCCCCGGCCGCAGTTCGTCCAGCACGGCCGCCCAGCCGCCCCGGCTGACCTGCGCGGTGCGGGCGACGACGTCGGCCTCCAGGACGCGCCGACGCCGGTCCCAGTACGGCCGTACGGTCTCGGTCCACACGTACTCCAGCACGCGCGCCGCCCGTTCGGGCAGGTCGTCGCGGTCCAGCTCGGCCGGGAGCGGTTCGCCGGTCAGGGAGACGACGAGGTCGGCGCGGGCCCGGGCGGCGCCGGTCGCGCGCACCCGTGCGACGGCCTGCTCGAAGCTCTCCCCGTCCAGCGGGGTGGGGGTGAGGAAGTCCGCGTTCCAGATGGTGTCCAGCCCGGTGCGGACGAGCCGCGCGGTGACCGGGTCGGCGGCCAGCAGTCCGCGGTAGCCGGGCAGGTGGGCCCGCAGCCAGGCCTGTTCGCCGGGGTGGGCCGGCGTCGCGGCGTGCAGCAGCTTCAGGGCGGCGAGGGTCTCGGCGAAGGGGGAGAGGACGAAGCGGCTGCGGGCGAGCGTGTCGGCGTTGATCTGCCACCAGCCCACGCGCCCCGCCACCTTTCGCTCCCGCGCGAAACAATAACGGGGGCCTCCGCGGCCTTCCCACACTCCGTGCATGCGCAGCTACCAGGACCTTTTCCGCACCCCGGAGTTCACGCCCCTCTTCCTGTCCGCCACCGCCCACACCGCGGCGCAGACGGTCGGCGGACTCGCGCTCGGCACGCTCGTGTACCGGGCCAGCGGCTCTCCGCTGCTGTCGGCGCTGAGCATGTTCGGCCCGTCGCTGGCCCAGGTGCTGGGCGCGACCGTCCTGCTGTCCGGCGCCGACCGGCTGCCGCCGCGGCGGACGCTGACCGGCGTCTGCCTCGTCCTCGCGGCCGGCACGGCGGTCCTGGCGCTGCCCGGCCTGCCGATGTGGGGCGTGTTCGCCGTCGTCCTGGTGCAGGGCCTGGCCGCCTCGCTGGGCGGGGGAGCGCGCTGGGGACTGCTGAACGAGATCCTCCCCAGGGACGGCTACCTGCCGGGGCGCTCGGTCTTCAACATGAGCACCGGGCTGACGCAGATCGGCGGGTACGCGACCGGCGGCGTCCTCACCGCGGCGCTGTCACCGCGCGCCTGTCTGCTCCTGGCCACGGCGCTGTACCTGTCGGCGGCCGCCGGCACCCGGCTGGGCCTGACCCGCCGCCCGCCCCGGTCCGCCGGGCGCCCGTCCGTCTCCGCCACCTGGCGCGCCAACCGGCTGCTGTTCTCCGACCGCCCGCGCCGCCTCACCTACCTCGGCCTGTGGCTCCCCAACGGCCTGATCGTCGGCTGCGAGTCGCTCTACGTGTCCTACGCCCCCGACGCGGCCGGCACCCTGTTCGCCTGCGCGGCGCTGGGCATGCTGGCCGGCGACGTGACGGTCGGCCGGCTGGTGCCGGCCGCGGTCCGGCAGCGGCTGGCCACCCCGCTGCTCCTGCTGCTGGCCGCGCCGTACCTGCTGTTCGCGCTCCGCCCGGCCGTCCCGGTGTGCGCCGTCGCGGTCGCCGTGGCCTCGGCCGGCTTCGGCGCGAGCCTGGTCCAGCAGGAACGCCTGCTGGCGCTGACCCCGGACGAGCTGTCCGGACACGCCCTGGGCCTGCACTCGTCGGGCATGCTCACCCTCCAGGGGGTGAGCGCGGCCCTGGCGGGGACCCTGGCCCAGCTCACGTCCCCCGCCACGGCGATGACCCTCACGGCGACGGCGTCGGCCGCGACGACCCTGGCGCTGGCGTCGTCCGCCCGCCGTCACGTCCCCCGGCCGCAGCCGGCGTAACCCCCGCGGCCGGCGTAACCCCCGGCAGCCGACGAACCCCCGCGGTCGGCGTAACCCCGCGGACCGCGGGCTCACCGCTGCCGGCGCAATCCCCGCGGACCGCGGGCTCACCGCTGCCGCGTCTCACTCCGCGTCGGCGACCACCGAGCCGACCCGGTCGGCGAGGCCCGGGTCGCGGCGGACCAGGAGCGCGGCGTAGGCGACGGCGGCGAGCAGGGCGGCCAGCGCCGCGTACGGGAACCAGTTGTAGGGCGCCGGCTGTCCGGGCTTGGCGAGGTAGTAGAGCGGCACCAGGATGGCCAGCACGCCGATGGCGGGCAGCACCAGGTGCCGGACGGTGCGGAACTCCTGCGGACGGTACCGGCGGTAGTACAGCGGCAGGGCGATGTTGGACGCCAGGTAGACCAGCAGGATCAGGATCGACCCCAGGCTGGAGGCCTCGGTGAAGAACACCACGGGGTCCATCGAGCCGCCGGAGCCGAGCAGATGGCCGAGACCCCAGCCGCCGATGATCACCAGTGCGGTGGCGGTGAAGGTGACGATCGCGTTGTTGGGCGTACGGCGGGTGGGGTGCACGTACCCGAAGAACGCCGGCAGCAGCCCCTCGCGTCCGGCGTTGAACACCAGGCGGGCCTGGGAGTTGATGCCGGCGATCAGCACGCCGAGGGTCGAGGTCAGGCCCCCGATGTAGGCCACGAACGCGAGCGCCCCGAGCGTCTGCTGGGCGATGTCGATGAAGGGGATGCCGGCCGCGCCGAGCTTGGCCATGTCGTAGTCGAAGCCGGTCACGGTGGCGTAGGAGAAGAGGATGTAGCTCACCGTCATCACCGCGATGGAGAAGAACACGGCGCGGCCGACGTTGCGCCGCGGGTTCTCCGTCTCCTCGGCGAGCGCCGCCGAGTTCTCCCAGCCGATGAACAGGTACACCGCCAGCGGGAAACCGGCCGCCAGACCGCTCAGGCCGTGGCTGATGCGGCCGGGCAGGAACGGGGCGGCGGACAGGCTGCCGTGGTGCTCGACGATCGCCGCGACCGAGACGACGACCAGCACCAGCATCTCCACGCCGAAGAAGTAGCCCGCCCACTTCGTGGAGACCACCACCCCGCGCAGCATCAGCCCCACCGCGACCCCGGTCAGCACGAGCGTCCAGATGATCCACGGCAGCTCGACACCCGTGTAGTGCTCCAGGGTGATCTGCACGAACCCGCCCGAGATGGCGATCACGGCGGCCATCCCGATGATGTAGCCCAGCCCGGCCAGCAGCGCCGTGGTCACCGCGCTGACCGGCCCGAAGGACTTGCCGACGAAGGTGATGAAGCTGCCCGCCGACGGATGGGCCCGGGAGAACTCGGCGAGCGTGTTGCCGAGCAGCGCGACCGCGACGCCCGCCGCCACGATGGTCAGCGGGGAGGCGATGCCCGCGGTGGTGCCCAGGAAGGCGAAGCCGAAGAAGAAGCTCATGGCCGGGCCGACGTTGGCCATCGTGGCGGCTGCGATGTCCGCCATGCCGAGCACCCCGCCGCGCAGCCGCTGGGGGGCGCCGCGGACGGGACCCGACGCCGGCGAGGGACCGGCCGCTCCGGGATCGGGCATGACGGCGACTCCTTCTGCGGTGCGATGACGCGGGGTGAGCGGGGTGCTGGCAGTCGTCGGGTGGCGGGGGAGGAGGGGAGTCAGAGGGCGCGGTCGGCGTGGTCGGCGTGGTCGGTGTGCTCGCTGTGGTCTGTGTGACCGGCGTGACCGGCGTGACCGGTGTGACCGGTGTGGGCCAGGCGGTGAGCCTTCACCGCCTGCACGGCGGGGTCCATCGCGCCGCGGCCGAGCTCGGCGAGCAGATCGGCGTGGCAGCGGTTCCGCGCCCGTACCGCGTCGGCCGCCGGGGCGGGCATCAGCAGGCACAGGCGGCCGAGCAGGTCCGCGGCGAACTCGCGGATCCCGGCGCCGCCGAGCACCTCCGCGAGACCGAGGTGGAAACGGGCCTCCAGTTCGAGCAGCCGTTCCGGATCACCGGCCAGGTCCATCTCGTCGACCAGCGCCCGCAGCTCCTGGAGTCCGTCGGCCGGGACCTCGCCGACGCCGCGCGCCACGAGCCCGCACTCGAGCAGCTGGTGGAACGCCTCGAGCGAGGCCGCCTCCTCGGCGTCGTGCATCAGGGCGACGACCGTGTGCCACTCGGGCGCGACGAAGGTCCCGCCCGCCCGGCCGCGCCGGCGGTCGAGCAGGCCGTCCTGGCACATCGCCTCCAGCGCGCGGCGCACGGTGATCTCACTGATCCCCAGCTCCTCGGCCAGCACACCGGCGTCCGGCAGCCGGTCCCCCGGTGAGACGGACGTCAGGCGCACCCGCAGCGCGATCCGCGACCGGACGAGTTCCGCCCCGGTCTGACCGCTGCCGGGCAGGACACGCACGTCCCGCACCGCGGCGACCGGGCCGGGCCGCGTCGGCCCCGGCTGGCTGTAGGGCCCGAACTTGCCCCCTGGATTCACCACGACGCCACCCTAACGGCCTGCTGAACGGCGTCACGGTCCGCGGCGACGCCGTCCGCACCGGTGGCTGCCGCGACCATGCGGCGCGGTTGTTCATGGGGGCTCCCATGGAGGCCGGAAGACAGGGGGCGGAGGAGAGGGCGTGATGACGGTCACCACGGAATGGCGGGCTCCGCGTGGCACGTAAAATAGAGCATGGTGAACACTTAAACAAGTCTTGTTCTTTTAGATCGTACTGAACTAATTTCCGGGACACGAGGCTCGTCCCCCTTCGGCGACCGCCGGGCGGCCCGTGCACCCGTGCTCGCCGACGCATGTCCTCTTCCGCACTCCCTCCCTGGATGTCGAATGACCACACGTCCTCCCGTCTCCGCCGCACCCCCCGAGACCACCGCCACCGCTACGGCCACCGCCACCGCGACCGTCGCCGAGGGCGCCCCGGCCGGCGGCTCGGGCCTGCAGGCGGGCCTGAAGAACCGCCACCTGTCGATGATCGCCATCGGCGGTGTCATCGGCGCCGGCCTGTTCGTCGGCTCCGGCTCCGGCATCGCCGCCGCGGGCCCCGGCATCCTCATCTCGTACGCGCTGGTCGGCGTCCTCGTCGTCCTCGTCATGCGGATGCTGGGCGAGATGGCCGCCGCCAACCCGACCTCCGGCTCGTTCTCCGCCTACGCGGACCGCGCGCTGGGCCGCTGGGCCGGCTTCAGCATCGGCTGGCTGTACTGGTTCTTCTGGGTCGTGGTGCTCGCCGTCGAGGCCACCGCCGGCGCCAAGATCCTCACCGGCTGGGTGCCCGCGGTCCCGCAGTGGGGCTGGGCCCTGATCGTCATGGTGGTCCTGACCGCCAGCAACCTGGCCTCCGTCAGCTCCTACGGCGAGTTCGAGTTCTGGTTCGCCGGCATCAAGGTCGTCGCCATCGCCGCGTTCATCGTGCTGGGCGGCCTCGCGATCTTCGGCCTGCTGCCCGGCTCGGACCACCCGGCGTCCGGCTTCTCGTACCTCACCGCACACGGCGGATTCCTGCCGCACGGGCCGGGAGCGATCCTCACCGGCGTGCTGATGGTGGTCTTCTCCTTCATGGGCAGCGAGATCGTCACCCTGGCGGCCGGCGAGTCCGCCGACCCGCGGGGCGCGGTGACCAAGGCCACCAACAGCGTGATCTGGCGGATCGCGGTGTTCTACCTGGGCTCGATCCTGATCGTGGTGTCCCTGCTGCGCTGGGACGACCCGGCGATCCTCAAGGACGGCTCCTACGTCGCGGCCCTGAGCTCCATCGGCATCCCGCACGCCGCGCAGATCATGAACGCCATCGTGCTGACCTCGGTGCTGTCCTGTCTCAACTCCGGCCTCTACACCGCCTCGCGCATGGCCTTCTCGCTCGGCGCCCGCAACGACGCCCCGGCCTCCTTCGGGCGGACCACGGGCCGCGGCGTGCCCCGCACGGCCATCCTGGCCTCGGTGGTCTTCGGCTTCGTCGCGGTCGCCTTCAACTACCTGTGGCCGGACACCGTCTTCCAGTTCCTGCTCAACTCCTCCGGCGCGATCGCCCTGTTCGTGTGGCTGGTGATCTGCTTCTCGCAGCTGCGGATGCGGAAGATCATCCAGCGTGAGTCGCCGGAGAAGCTGGTCGTCAGGATGTGGCTCTACCCCTACCTGACCTGGGCCACGATCGCCCTGATCACCTTCGTCCTGGGCTACATGCTGACCGACACCGCGGAGGGCGGCGGCCGCGACCAGGTGGTGCTGTCCACGGCGGTGGCGGCGGGCGTCGTGGTGGTGGCCCTGGTCCGCCAGCGGATGGGCCGCAGGCGCGAGGAACTCGTCACGTCGTCGTAGCGCCGCTCACGGCCCCGACCGAACCGCCCGCCGGACCGGGAGACGCCCGCCGTCTCCCGGTCCGGCGGGCGCGTCCCCGCATCGAACGTCCACGTCTCCCGTCCCGCAGCCACGGGCCCGTCACGGGCCGGCCTCCGACGACGCGTCACCGGTCGTGCCGCCCTCCGGCGCGGCTTCCGGCATGACTTCCGGCGCGGCTTCCGGTGCGGCCCCCGGGCGGGTCCGCTCCGGCAGCCGGGGAGCCTCCACCACCTTCGTCGTCGAGTTGGAGGAGACGGAACTCAGCACCGTCTGCGCCTGGCTGTCCACGAATCCGGTGAAGACCTGCTGCGCGTAACCGAGAACGATCGCCCAGCCGATGATCTGCTCCGAGGAGTCCAGCGCCGACAGGCCGGGGATGAAGTTGCCCCGCATGAGGAGGATGCCGAACACCGCGGTCAGCGCACCGGTCGGGAGTTTGAGAGCGGCGAGCGAGAGAGGGACGTCGTAAGGAGTGGACGTCCCCCTGATCTTGCGCAGGGCCACCGCCGCGGCGATGGTGGCGGAGACCAGACCGGTGATCTCGACGACGATGTAGTCGGCGGGCGACACGACCTTCTCCAACTCGGCCTGCGTGACCGGTCCTTGGGCCGCGTTCGCGCTGGCCGTGGGACACACGAGGGTGAAGGGGTGTGCGGACTTCGGCGGATTCGCGGGCTTGAAGCACAAGGGCACCTTGGTGGGCCAGAAATAGCCGCAGACCGCCACCGTGATCGCCATGACCGTCATCAGCAGGGCCAGCCCCATGACGATCCGGGCGAAGCTGCGCACCCGCGCCGTGCTCCGCTGCCGCACCCGGTACGCCGCCTCGAGCGCGTCCACGAACGCGTCCCGCTCCAACTCGGTGATCGGGTGCCCGGCCAGGACGAAGGCCCCGATCTGCTGGGCGCGTTCCCTTCTGCGGTCCGTCAGCGGGAGGTTCTCCTCCACGGTGGTGAGCAGCCCCGGCACCAACGGCGTGATCCAGTGGGCGGGATTCATGCGCAGCATGAGGCAGTGGGCCATGTCCAGATGACACTCACCCACCGCCAGGTGGATGCCGGGACGCTTGACGAGGCCCCGGTGGTGATGGCCGAGCGCCTCGTCCGCCAGCCCCAGTTCCTCGCGCGCCTTCTGCGCCCACGCCTCGTTCTCGGCCGAGGGGTCCTCAGCCAGTCGGGCGGCGACAAGGGCATCCACCTCGTGGATGCGCGTGCGCAGCGCCTCCCGTAATTCCCACGCACCCCGCTCGGGTCCCGGAAACCTGTGGGTCGTAGTCGACTGCGCACGGCTCATGAACGGCACTTGTACACGGTTTTCGGCGGCGGCCCCGGGCAGGAACGTTCATGTTCTCTCGGTGTCGTCGCCGCCGGTCAGCGGCTGGGGTGTGCCGAGGGCGCGTGCCGAGGGCGTGTCGTCGCCGCGCGGGAGGTCAGAACCCGATGGCCTCGCGCAGCAGCAGGACGGTGCCGCGGCCGGGCTGCGGCTCGGCGTTGAGGACGAGCAGACGGTTGACCGCGCTCGGCTGCCCGTAGACCGCCAGGGCGCGCGCCGTCTCCAGCGGGAGGGCGTGCTCCTCGACCCGGCGCAGTGCGGTGCTCAGATCGGGCACCACCTTCTGCGCCCCGACGACCCAGATCGCCTTCGCGGCGCCGCCGGCGGAGGCGGGCAGCTGGCTGCCGGTGCCCGAGGCGATGACGAGCGAGCCGGTCTCGGTGACGGCGGCGACGCCGGCGACGAAGACGTCGGGGGTGGCCACCAGCCGGCGGATCTCGTCGGACTCGGTGGCGCGGTCCATCGTCAGCACACGCGGCCGGACGGCGTGGCAGCGGTCGCCCGCCTCGATGTCCTCCGCGATGCCGGAGAGCCGGAGCGTCTCGCTCGCCCCGGTGAACACGCTCGCGCCTTCCGGGATCAGCTCCCTGACGCGGGCGCGGGCCGCCGCGGCGTCGTCGAGCAGTTCGGCGGCGAAGCCGTTCGCGCGCAGCGCCGCGACCGCCCGGTCCAGCCGTTCGGCGGACGCCGGCCGGGCGAAGCCGTCTACTCCCTCCGTGGCCGGCGCGTCCGTCTCCCCGGCACCCGGCGCCCGGCCGGCGTGCCCGGCCCCGCTCGAGTCGTGCGCCCGCCCGGCGTCCCCCGTCCCGCCGGAGCCGTGCGCCCGGGCGTCGGGGCCGGGCGCCGAACCCGGCAGCGGGGTGGTGTCGGCGTACCGGACCTCGTAGACCCGCTCGGCGAACTTCCAGCCCTCCGGCGTACGGCGGTAGGTGTCGTGGTAGACGGCGAAGTTCTGGCCCGAGCGGCCGTCCAGCAGACGCGCGATCTCCTGCATGTAGGTGCGGCCGGTGGCGGTGTCGCCGTCGATCCGGATCACGCCCGGGTGGCTGTTCTGCACGAAGAAGTCCCACTGGCTCTGCAGGCGTTCGCCTCCGCTCCGGATCTCCTCCCGGCCGACCAGCTCGACCGGGACGTTGGGCATGCGCAGGACGCCGTCGGGGGTGAACAGCCCGGCGAGGCGGGCGCGGTCGCGCATCATCGCCGCGTCGGTGAACTCGCCGCGCAGCGCCTCGATCTCGACGCGGTCGGCGGTCTCCTGGAAGTCGTTCATGCGGGGCTTCCCGTCGTGTGGAAGGGGCAGTGGTCTTCACCGGTCCGACAACGCAGCCCCGCGGAATGTGAGGCGGGCCGCCGACGTCACATTCCGCCGCTCCGGTCCGTCGTACGGAAGGCAGGCAGCGGGAGATGGCCGGAGACAGCGGATGACGGCGGGAGAGGGCACGTGGGCGAGGGGGCCGGAGGGCGTATGACCACTGCGTCGGAACGGGCGCGGCGGCAGGCGGAGGAGCAGCGGGACCCCGGCCTGAGCGCGATCATGGGCGAGCGGCGGCAGCTGCTCAATCTCGGCTACCGGCTGCTCGGGTCGCTGGCCGACGCGGAGGACGTCGTCCAGGAGACCTACGCCCGCTGGTACGCGATGTCCCGGGCGGAGCAGGAGGCCATCGAGTCCCCGGGCGCCTGGCTGACGAGGGTGGCCGGCCGTATCTGCCTGAACCTGCTCGGCTCGGCGCGCGCCCGGCGCGAGGCCTACGTCGGCCAGTGGGTCCCGGAGCCGCTGCCCGACCCGGCCGAGTGGATCGCCGGGGCGGCGGGCGGCGCCGGCCTGGACCCGGCCGACCGGATCACCCTCGACGAGTCGGTGACCATGGCCTTCCTGGTCGTGTTCGAGTCGATGACCCCGGCCGAGCGCGTCGCGTTCGTGCTGCACGACGTCTTCCGCTACCCGTTCGCCGAGGTGGCCGAGATCGTCGGCCGCAGTCCGGCGGCGTGCCGCCAGCTGGCGTCCTCCGCGCGCCGCCGCATCGCCCCCGCCCGCGCCGGGGCGAGCCCGGACGCGGCCCGGCAGGCGAGCGTCGTGCGGCGGTTCAGGACGGCCTGGGAGACGCAGGACATCGAGGCCCTGATCGGCCTGCTCGACCCGGACGCCACCGCGGTCTCCGACGGCGGCGGCCGCGCCGTGGCCCACCCGCTGCCGGTCGAGGGCGCCGAGCGGATCGCCCACCTCTACCTGACGATCGCCCGCCTCGCGCCGCACCGGACGATCCTGGAGCGCACGGTCAACGGGCTGCCGGGCCTGGTGATCGAGTCCGCGGGACGGATCGAGACGGTGTTCGCGTTCAAGGTCGCCGACGACGGCCGGATCACGCACATCTGGGCGGTGCGCAACCCGGACAAGCTCCGCCCCTGGGGGCCGTGCTGAGCTCGACCGACGGCCTCGGCCCCGGAGTGCGGCTCCGGGATCCGGCTCCGGGGTGCGCAGTCGGTGCCGTCAGGGCGCCGAACGATCAGGGGAGGACGGGAACATGGGCGAGAGCCTGCGCAAGGGCGTGCCGCGGGGGCGGGCCCTGCGGGTGTGGTGGTCGGACCGCCTGGGCAAGGAGATCGTTTCCACCTGGGCCGCGGGCATCGTGCTGGGGCTTCCCGTCTGGACGGTCATCGAGGTCTTCTGGCACCCGGACTCGATCCTCGGTGACGGCGGGCTCGCCGCCGTCGGGCTGCTGATCGTCCTGGCCGTCGCCACGCTCTTCGGGTGGACGGGCATCATGATCATCGGCGAGGCGATCGCCGGCTCGCGCGTGACCACGGGCCGCGCCCGGCCCCGGTTTCTCAGGCTTCGGATACTCATGGCCGGGACGGCGGGGTGGGTCGCCCTGCGGGCGGTCCTGGTCCTCGGCCATCACGTCCCGTCGGCCGTGGGCCTGATCTCGGCGGTTCCGCTTGCGGCTCCGTACCCCCTCGCGTTCCTGGTACTCGCCCCGCCCGGGGACGTTCCGTGGCGCGTGGTCCGTACCGTGTTGCCGGCGTCGATCGTCCTGGTGGTGCTGCTCCGGTTCTTGTGACCGGTTCATGTGACCGGGTCGGTCGCGCCGCACGCCGCGGGCGCCCACCCGGGCGTGGCCGGCTGTAGGGCGAGGTCCGGCGGCCTGGTGACCGACGCGGGCTCGCGGACGCCGCACGAGACGGCCTTCTTCCCACCGCCGCTCACAGCGCGCGCCCGGCACGTACGTGATCCCGCCGCCGGCCGGGAGGGAGGAACGACAGCGGCCGGCCCCTGCCGCGACCGCCGGTCCGGCCCCTGCCGAGACCGCATGTCCGGGGTACGGCATGAGCCCCGCGTCACTAGACGAGTAAGTCCGATCTCCGGTCAGTGGTCATAGGCGATCAGTGACCGGGTGATCGGTGCGTTGGTTGCGTTGTTGTGCCAGATCGCGGCG